>CAUJJW010000188.1 GCA_963205105.1 Verrucomicrobiota bacterium
CGGGTTTCTGCTCGCGAAGTACCCGGTAACGAACGCCCAATACGACGCTTTTGAACGGAGTGATTACTTCCGTGAACACGGCCTGGAGAAGCGCGACAAGTCCAACCCAAGGTTCAACCTGCCCAATCATCCCGTCGTCTACGTCTCCTGGCGCGACGCCATGCACTTCTGCACCTGGCTCAATGCTCAGCTCGAAGCAGGCGTCCTATCCCACCAAACCTTGGGGATCCCCACCGGCGCGTCTTCCTCCGCTGGATGGAAGATTTCGTTGCCATCCGAAGCCCAGTGGGAATTGGCCGCCCGCGGCCCCACCGGACGATGGCTTCCCTGGACCGACGACCGCCAAAAACCCGACGACGAAGCCTTGTTGGATCGATGCAACTGGAGAGACTCTGGCATCCAGTGCACGTCGGCCGTGGGGTTGTTCCCCTCAGGCGCCGCGCCGTGTGGTGCGCTCGACATCATCGGAAATGTCTGGGAATGGACCCGGTCTGAATGGCAACAGAATCCAAAATCAACCGAAGACACCGATGAGGTCGGCCTAGATTCCGACACCCTGCGCGTGTTGCGGGGCGGGTCTTGGGTCAGCAGCGACCGTGACGACCTGCGGTGCGCGGCCCGCCGCGACCGCCGTCCCGCGATCCGGTTCGACAACTTCGGTTTTCGGGTGGTGTGGGTGGGTGCGTCGGCGTCTGGTAGGTGACCCAGTACCCCTTTGCTCTTTGGCCCTATGGCCCTTTTCTTCTCTCTTCTTTATCTCTCTGCTTTACGCCGCGAAGCGGCGCGGCAGAAAAAATTTCCGGTTCCGCAAGGGCCGGAAGGTGGTGGCGGCGGCCGACGCGCGTGTTGCGGGGCGGGTCTTGGGACAACAACAACCATGACAACCTGCGGTGCGCAGCCCGCAACGACAACCATCCCGCGAACCGGAACAACAACATCGGTTTTCGGGTGGTGTGGGTGGGTGCGTCGGCGTCTGGAAGGCGGCCCCCTCGTGGGAAGAACGGCGCGATGCCGGGTGGGAGCACTTCCTGCTCGGCCAGAGCCAAGAGGTCACCTAACCGTCGGCACCACGCCCCGCGAAGGCGGGGACAAGACGCGGCGGCGGGCCGTGGCCGGTAGGCGTTGTCGGTTTCAGACCGGCTTGCCGAAAGTCACGGCTCGTCATCCTGCCTTTGGAGACCGAGCCCTGAGTTGGCGTAACCATCCCCCGGTCATGCGCCCGGCTTCGTCGATGCAACCTATGACATGCAGAAGCTGCTGCTGGCTGATCCAAGCCTGCTCATGGACCACGCGCCAGAGCACTCGAAGGAGTTCGAGCTGTAGGTTCAGCTCTTCGAGAACCGCTTCTTTCATCCGGGGAGACGCCCAGATCGCCCGGGTGACCATCAGCAGGGAATCCAACGTGATGCCGTCAATTCTCTGGCCGACGGTGAATCGATGGCTCTTCGGAATATCGGCTGTGCGGTTCAGCGTCCAGGCGATGAGCTCAGAGATGACGGTGTGAAGAGGAGGGCGAGTGTCGGGCTTCATGGATATTCGAGACATGCTGACAAGCTTGCCGCCACGGCAACTGCGTCAGGTGTGCACCCTCGAGAGGGTGGCGTCATGGGAAAACCTTTTCACTGCAGCAAACCTCGCCCGACGAGGAAAGAGCCGCCGTCCGGACGTCGAAGCTTGGTGGATGAAGCGAGAGAGCGAACTGGACCGTCTTCGGCGGGAACTGCTCGACCGATCGTGGCAACCCGGCGGATACCGAATCTTCACCATCCGGGAGCCGAAGCGCAGGGAGATCGCCGCGGCTCCGTTCCGGGATCGCGTCGCGCATCACGCGTTGTGTCGATGGTTGGGTCCAGTGCTCGAACATCGCTTCATCGCGCGGAGCTACTCCTGTCAGATCGGCAAAGGAACGATGGCGGCGCGGGAGACCTGTCGTCGGCTGGTCAACCAATACGCGTTTGTTCTTAAATGCGACGTCCGGAAGTTCTACCCCAATCTGGATCACGCGATCCTATTACAGAAGCTGCGACAGCGGATCGCCTGCCCTGGCGTCTTGGATATGGTAGAGCGGATCGTGGCGAGCTTTCGGACTGGACCCGAGCTACCGCCTGCATGGTTCACGGGAGATGACCTGTTTGCGGTGACGCGTCCGCGAGGCCTGCCGATTGGGAACCTGACCAGCCAGCTCTGGGGCAATTTCTACCTCGACGATCTGGACCACGCACTTGTGGAATCTGAAAGGCACGGAGCCTATCTCCGGTACACCGACGATTTCCTGATCTTCGGGGATGACAAGAACCGGCTTTGGGAGCTCCGGCAGCGAGTCATCGACGAGTTGGCGGCCGTACGCCTCCGGCTGGCGGAACCAAAGTCGCGCCTTCTGTTGACGGAGGAAGGAGTTCCATTCTGTGGATTCGTCTTCCGGCCGAACCATCGACCGCGCGTTCTGGGTGCCACGAAGAGGCGGTTCTTCTCCCGCTGGCGGACACTAGAGAGTGCGAGGAGAATCCCGGAGCTATCCCGATTCGTCGTCGCGTGGTTCCAGTTCAGTCGGGAAGGAAACACCGTTGGTTTGCGTAAGGGGCTTTGGACGAAAGGCGCTCGGCAAGGCGTGTTCTCCCACCGTCGGGGATAATGGACGGAATCTCCGTTCACCCCAACCGCATGCCGCCCGAGGCTCACCTGGCTCCGGGAGGCGCCAAGCCCACCGATCCCGCCTCCTTGGCGTTGGTGCGGGACGCGTTGACCGCGGAGCTGAATGAGCAACGGGCCACGTCCAAGGCCCTGATTGAGCATGCTCAGTCGCTGGACAAGGTGCTGAAGCAGTTGGACACCCAAACCCAGGAGTTCCGCGAAATCGCCCGCAAGGGACTTCAGATTCACGGACAACTCCAAGCGGTCAGCAACCGGCTCGAATCGCTGGAATCGCGCCTTCGCAGTCTGCCGGTGAAACCCGACCCCATCCCCAGTGCGGATCCTCATTGAGAACGTCGGAAACCTGCCACCCAACCTCTCATCCCCGGAATGCCTCCCATGGACCTCAATGCCCTTCGAACTCAGGTCGCACTCCCGGCCCGTCTGAACGTGGAACAGACCGCTGCCATGCTGGGATTTCAACCTCACGACATCCCAACCCTGGTGGCGGCGGGCCTGCTCTTCCCGCTGGGTCGCGCCGCCAAAGGCAAGAACACCGTGAAGTACTTTGCCTTGGTCGAAGTCGAGGAGCGACGGCGCGATCCCAAATGGCTCTCGAAAGCCACCGACGCTGCCTATGCGCGATTCGCCGGACGCCCGCGCCGCGACGAGGAGTCGGACGCGGAATGAAGGAGCCGCTTATGTCGAGGAACCTTTGGATTCCACCCTGGCGGCGAGTCGATCGGCGACCGTCACTGCCGGCCGTGATCGCGGCCCGTTCGCCCCGTTGCCACCAGGGCGTTCTCGCATGGCTGTGCGGATTTCACGCGAATGCCCCGCGGCGTAGCGCAAGGCGGAACGCACGGCGCCCACGGGGAGGCAAAACCGTCGTGCGGTACTCCGGAGGTCGCCACGGGCCGCCTCGAAGCCCACGATGATCCACCAGACCGGCACGTTCCAGTCCGCCAGATAGGCCGCCCGTCCACCGTTGATTTCACGAAATTCGATCTCGTCCATCGGTGCGCCTCCTCCGCGCACCGGCGATCGTAACACAGCCCGGGCTACCGGGTGAAGAGCCACGACGCCATCGAGCGGAGGAAGCCAACCTGCGATCCTCCTCGGGCCAGGCATTCCTCCACGAACCGGACGAACGGTGGATCCCGGTGGGGCCGGGTCCGATTCCAGACGTCACGGGGTATGGGTAAGGCGAGGAACTCCATCAGATCGCGACCATACGCCTCCCGCGACACCATCCGATGGCGCACCGCCATCTCCCAGCCAGTCTGAAAGTGAACCAACACGATGTTGAGGAATTCCTCCTCGGCCGGTGTCACCGGATCGCGCACCAGATCCACCTCGGGAGCCAGAATCCGGGCCAATTCCGGTCGCCGGTGCACTTCGCTCCAAAGCTCCCGATGGTGTTCGGTGAGTTTCAGAAGTGCGCTGAGGCGCAAGGATCGGGCGCCCTGATGCAAGGCCGCACCCGTAAAAAGCAGGCTGCCGACGATTCCAGCGCCCTGAAGAAGATTCACCCAATTGTCCGCCAGCCACCCGACCCCATCCATCGATCCGATCGTGTACCACGAAACGGAGCGGCGAGGGGAGTCCCCTTCGGCGAATCCTAAAACAATCACCCCCTTGCGCGCCGGGCATCCCTCGCGCTATGTCCGGAACTGTCCCTCACCGATTCCGTGGAGGCGGTCATGTTCTTTTCCAATTCAGCGCTGGCCCTCCTGGGCTTGGGAGGTGGTGCGATCGCCACCATGGCCCTTGCACGGGTAATTCGGCGTCGGCGCTCCACCATCTCGGCATCCCACGTGCGCGGACGGGCCCTGAAGCCCATGGATCGACTTTCGAAGTCTCAATCCGACACATCGCTTCCACCCGCAGGTGGACTTCAGTTCGGCCGCCATTGGCTGCCCAGTCGAGCCGCCCACGGGCACTTCGCCTTCATTGGCGCTACCGGGAGTGGGAAGACACTCCTGCAGCGGCTGCTCATTCAATCGGCGGTGGCTGGCATCGGCATCGGTCGTGGCAATCGCGCCTTGGTATACGACGCCAAGCAGGACGTGCTCTCGATCCTCGCGGGCATGAAGCCGCGCTGCCCGATCCGACTGCTACACCCGCTCGATTCCCGCGCGTCCGCCTGGAACATGGCCCGCGATATCACATCGCCGAGTTCTGCCCTGCAAATGGCGACATTGCTCATCCCGCAATCCAACAAGGACACGAACCCGTTCTTTTCCAACGCCGCCCGACATCTGCTCTTCGGCGTCATCTCGACCTTCATTCTGCGCGCACCGGGAACCTGGACGTTTCGCCAGGTCCTGCTCGCCGTGCGCGATGCCAAGGTCCTGCGATTGGTGTTGAGCCAGGAGGAGTCAACGCAACATCTCCTCCAATACTTCGAACACGAGGGCACCTTTCAGAACATCGTCTCCACCATCCTGACCTGCACCGCCCCGTTCGAGACCATCGCCGCCTGTTGGGATCGGACCACCTCGACCATCAGCCTTCGCGATTGGCTGACTGAGGAGTCCATCCTGGTGCTCGGCAACGACGAAGCGCACCGGGTGGCCGTCGATACCTTGAATCGCCTGATCTTCCAGAGATTGACCGAGTTGATCCTGGCGCTTCCCGAGGCCAAGACCCCGGGGCACCGCCAGACCTGGCTGTTCCTGGATGAAGTCCGAGAGATGGGAAAACTGGAAGGGCTCTCCCGGTTGCTCACCAAGAGCCGAAGCGCCGGTGCCGCCGTTTGCCTTGGTCTGCAGGATACCAGCGGGATGAAAGATGCCTACGGCCCAGAGGTGGCCGAGGAACTCCTGGCCCAATGCAATTCCAAGGCGATCCTTCGACTCAACGGCCCGGAAACCGCCAGTTGGGCTTCCCGGCTCTTCGGCATGCGGGAGGTTTTGGAGCGCGCTCGCAACCACAGCCAAAGCCGGAGTTTTCGGTCGCTGGGGTTGGACTCGGGAGGAAGCCGAGGCGAGTCGATTTCAAACGGCATTGTGAAGCGGGAGGTAGTGCTGGATTCCGAGTTCCTCGATCTGCCCGAGACCACCCCCGAAAATGGACTCTCCGCGTACTTCCTGACCCCGACCCTCGGAGGATTCCGGGATGTCCTGCCCGGCGACTGGATCACTCGCACGTTGATTCCCGCCGACCCGTCGACCCCCAACGCGATGCCTCGACCGGAATCCGACCAATACCTTCGCCCGTGGTGCCAGGACGACGTTCATGCTTTGCGCCTCCAACCCACCACCCCCTCGGCCCTTCTGCCGGTGGAACAGGCTGCCGCATGAATCCCTACCCGATACAACCCGATTCCAGTTCGATCCCGATCCACACACCACGCATTAAACTGCGTTTGATTTAGCGAGGTGGCTGGTGTTGTCGATTTCGAAGGCGATCAAGGGCGGCGGACAGGGCGAGTACTACCTGAATCTGGCGTCCAGCGACGACTACTACCTCGACGGGGAGGAACCGCCTGGGTTCTGGCTGGGGCAAGGCGCGCGAGCCCTCGGGCTGGAGGGTACGCTGAACAAGGACCAGTTTCGAAATCTGTTCCAAGGCCTCGGTCCGGACGGGCAAACCGAGCTGGTTCGAAATGCAGGTTCCCCGAACCGACGTTCCGGATGGGACCTGACCTGGAGCGTTCCCAAGTCGGTCAGCACGGCCTGGAGCCAGGCGTCTCCCGAAGTTCGACAACAGATCGAGGCAGCGGTGAATCAGGCGGCCGGCGAGGGGACTCGCTACCTCGAAGGCATCGGGGTGGTCACCCGCCGGGGCGAGGACGGGGTGATCCGCGAGAACGCTTCGCTGGTGTTCGCTGCCTTCCCACATTCCACCAGTCGCGCCCAAGACCCACAGCTCCATGTGCACACGCTGCTACTCAATGTCTGCGTTCGGCCAAACGGATCCACCGGCACCATCGATCCACGCGAACTCTTCCGGCATCAGCACACCGCCGACGCCATGTTCCGGGTCGAACTGGCGGCTCAATTGGAACAGCGTTTGGGGCTGCGCGCCGTCCGGGATGGGCGCGCGTTCGAAGTGTTCGGCGTCGACCGTGAACTCATGGGCACGTTCTCCAAGCGACGCCGGGAGATCGAATCGGTTCTGACTGAACGAGGCCTCTCGGGATCGAAGGCTGCCGAGGCGGTCGCCTTCGAAACCCGGGCTCGAAAAGTCGCCCGTCCCCGGGAGGAACTGTTCGCCGAATGGCAACAGGTGGGACGCGATCACCACTGGAGCACCCGGGAATTGTCGTGGCTGCTGGAGACTCCATTCCGCCCCCGCGACCTGACGGTCGAGCGTCGGGTGACCTCGGACACTGCCCTCGACCGTCTCACCTTGCACGAGAGCCATTTTGCCATCCGCGATCTCACCCGGGCCATCGCCGAGGAAGCCCAGGGCCGGGGACTCGATGCTGCCGACGTTCGCAAGCTCCGGGATGCCCTGCTCCGTTCTCGCCGCCTCATTCCCCTCGGGGAGTACCGGCGCGAGGAACGCTTCACCACCCAGGAGGTGCTCCAAGCCGAGAAGCAACTGCTGGCAACGGCCGCAGGTCTTCGCCAAGCAGAGTCACCGATCGCCAATCCACCGTGGATCACCGACCTGGTTCTCGATCAACACCCCACTCTCAGCTCCGAACAGCGCACCGCCATCGAATCGGTCACGGCGTCACGCGGCGGCATTCAACTGGTGTCGGGCATGGCTGGTACCGGGAAGTCCTTCGCCTTTGGTGTGGCGCGGGAGATCTGGGAAATCCAGGGACTGTCCGTCGCCGGCGCCTGCCTCAGCGGCAAAGCGGCTTCCGGTCTCCAGGAAGGAAGCGGTATCCCCAGCCAAACGCTCCACCGATTGCTAGGCGAGATTCAGCGGGGCGAACGCGTTCTGGATCCCCGATCGGTGGTGCTCATCGACGAAGCCGCCATGGTGGGGACCCGCCAACTGCGCGATGTCGCAGTCGCCTGCTCCACCGCGGGCGCGAAACTGGTCCTCGCCGGCGACGCAGGCCAGCTTCAGTCCATCGAAGCGGGAGGTGGATTCGCCGCCCTTTCCCGGTCATTGGGCACCGCCGATCTGACTCAGATCCTCCGACAACGCGAAGCGTGGGCCCGGAAAGCGGTGAAGGATTTCGCCTTTGGACGCGCCGAAGTCGCCTTGGCAGCCTACGACGCCCGGGGACTGCTGACCGTGCAGGCAGAACCGGAAAGCGCCGAGGGCCGTCTTCTCGCCGACTGGTGCCGCACGGGCAGGGACGATCCACGCGGACGCGTCATCCTCGGCGGCACCCAGGCGGAGGTCGCGCGACTGAACGCCCTCGCCCAACAAGCGCGCCTCGACGCCGGGCGATTGGTCGGGGAACCCGTGCGGGTGGGGGAGGAACGCTTCTTTCTGAACGATCGCGTTCTGTTTCTCCGCAACAACGCCACGCTCGGGGTTTTCAACGGCGAGATGGGAACCTTGATGAACCGCGAGGGAACCGCGCTGACCATCGCCATGGATCACACGCGCGACGTGAAGATCGATTGCGCCAAGTATTCCCACCTGCAACTCGGCTATGCGATGACCACCCACCGCGCCCAAGGAATCACAGCCGAGGAGGTGTTCGTGCTCACCGGCACCATGCAGTCCCGCGAACTGACCTACGTCCAAGCCTCACGCGCCCGCGGCACCACTCGAATCTACATCAGCGGCGAACCCATCGAGGAAGCCGCCCACCGCATGAACCACAGCCGCCCTAAGCAAATGGCCCACGACGTCGCCAAAACCAACGGCCTGACCCACGAGCTCCTGCATACCCCGTAAAAGGTTGAGCACTCCAGAAAGTTCGGAAAACCGGGCATCTTGGGAACATAACCGCCCTATCCCCGAACGATTGTCTTCCCAACAACCCGGGACGAGGACACTCATCCTCCCAGGATTGCCTGAACATCCCGGGCGCTGTGCAGCACACGAGCGATCTCTACCGGTGTGGTTTCGCTCCGGTAGATGATCAGATACTTTCGCACCGTCCAGAACCGCAGTGGTTCCTCGGACAGATCGCTCCGCAGGTGCCCGATGCCAGGCGTTCGGGAGACGGTGTGGAAAGCCGAGACAATCTCATTCACCATGCGATCCGCCAAATCGGGATCGCCAATCTCCCCGGCGTAGTACTGCCAAATGCCCAGCAAATCGTCCCGCGCCGCTGGAGCAACGACGTATAAGCTCATTTCTTCATGGTTCGGAACGCTTTGCTCACCCGTTTCAATTCCGCTTCAACCGCTTCACCGGGGATGCCTTCGCCTCGATCGAGCTGATCTAAGCCGACGCGGATCTTGCGCCGCACCTCGGTAAGGTCGGCCGGAACCGCCTTTGCCGGACGAATCAGAACGCCGTCATCTCGTTCCTCGGAAATGAAAAGGCTTCCGTCCTCGAGCCCATATCGCCGCCGAGTGGCGGCCGAAAGGACAATCGTCCCACGCCGGCCGACCTGCCCTGTATTTCGACCCGCCGAATCTTTGCTCATGCCGACAGACTATCGGAATCTCCGCTTATCCACAAGTCCGTCATTGATCTATACGCGCGGCGCTCCGCTTACGTTGGATCCGGGATGTTCGGTTTCGCGTGGGTTAGAACTGATCTCGGAATCCGGACGATGCGCTCGTTCGGGCCGCAACCGCTCCCAGGCGGAAGTTTGTCGATGGCGATCTCGGTGATGTCGGCTCCGATGACGGCAAAGTCGCCCGCGTCCAATTCCAGGATGTCAGGGCATCGGTGTCCGCCGACACATGCGGAAGAAGCGGGGCGTGAGGGGGCAAGGAGACTGCGAAGAAACATGGTGAGCGAGGTGATAGGGGTTGGGTTTCGGTATCGGTAGCGACCGTCATTAAGCTCCGAAATCGGAGCCGAAGCTGATCCCCGTAGCCGCAGGGTCAAGCTCCGAATTTGGAACGTGAAAAAGCCTCGCAATCTTCTCGGTCCCATCGTGCGCCAACTCCGGGACCGCGCCGGTCTAACGCAGCCTATGTTCGTGGCACGACTCAACCTGCAAGGCTGGGACTTGAGCCGAGGGACTTACGCGAAGGTCGAAGCCCAGATCCGTTGGATTGCCGACTTCGAAGTCGTCCACCTCGCCGAAGCCCTCGGGGTCAAACCCGGCGACTTGTTTGACGCCGCCAAGGGCATACCGAAAACGGCCAAGAAGGAGGGTCGACGACCGTCCAAGGCAGGCTGATCCGACCAAGAAGCGGCGTGAAATCCCGCGGCCCTGGATAGGTCGCCCGGTTCCGCGTCCAGGTCTTGCTCGGCGGCTGCGCCGCGGCGTTGCCGCCCTACGGGCCTGCGCTTCACCCGCAACCGCCATCGGTTTGCCTCATGCGGATCCAATCGGCCAGTCTTATGGAGGGCCTCATTGACAATCGCCCCCAAGGCGTAGGACAAGAGTTTCATGGCCTCAGTGACGGTCACTTTGTCGGACTCTTTGGAATTGCAGCTTGAGAGGGCAAGCCGCGCTCGCGGCATTTCCAAGAGCGACTTCGTGCGGGAGGCCATTGAGCGATACATCCGATGGGATAGACTCCGCGAGATGAGGGGAATCCTCGCCCCATACCTGGACGCCCAGGGAATTCACACCGAAGCCGATGTATTCAAGCGGATGGGTGAGACGCTCTGAGGGGCATCGTGGATTCCTGTGAATGCTGGGGATTCCACCTTCGCGAGGGGTTGTTACTCCGCAGATCGTACCCATTCGGCTCATAACGCCCGATATCGGCCAGGGTCGCATCCTTAAAGAGGTGCTCCCCGTCCCAATTCTCGGCCTCCTCAGCGAAGGCTATCGCCGCGGCGCTCTGCTTGGAGTCGTCCCAAACGAGCGCTAAAGAAGCATACTGGCATCCAGGCCCCAGGCGCTCATCGCTTGCCGTACTTTTTGGCGTAGTGTTCGAACTTCGCCCGCACAATGGCGTCTTTTTCCTCGTGCCGGCTCAGGACTGGCATGTCCCCGGATTTGAGACAGCCCGCCAACGCGGTGAGGCTCCGCACCGGGATGAGATTCAACACGCCGTTGATAACCTCCCATCGGAGGCGCTGTCCACTGGCGAGCGTAGGCATCTGCTTGCGGATTGCCCCCGGAATGGTGACCTGCCACTTCGAGCTGATAACCCCCGACTTCATGCCCATGATCGTACCGCAACGGGGCTATCTTGCGCAAAGCCCGTCGTGCTGCAGCACGATCTTGGTCCCACATTTCAGGCGGCACAGTATCGGTAGGTTACTTGATTCAAACGTGTTGCATCATCGGACGAACCCTGGGGAGCTGTTTGATGCCGCCAAGGGAATCCTGAAGACGGCCAAGAGGAGGGTCAGCGACCATCAAAGTCAGGGTGATCCGACCAAGAACCGGCGTGAAATCGCGCGGCCCAGTTTAGGTCGACCGGTTCCGCGTCCAGGTCTTGCTCGGCGGCTGCGCCGCGGCGTTGCCGCCCTTCGGGCCTGCGCTCCACCTGGACCCGGCCCCGGTTCTCCCCCGAGCTCGCGCTTAAGAATTCACGCGGGCGAATCGCTTGCCGCAAGAATGGCAGGCAGGTCGATTCTCCCCGGGGTTGCTCTTCTCACAGTTCGAAGCCGATCAACCGAAAGCCCCTGGGTCGCATGACCACGATCGCCGACGGAAACGGCGCCGACGCCGTCGCCTCCCCGAAACGCAGGCGGCCGCGCAACAGGCGGATTTCGTGTTTCATGACGTGGTGGTGCCACCAGCGGGTGTCGGTCCGCGCCGGAATCAGACAGACCACCGTCGCCTGCTCATGCTGGGCTGCGTCGAAGGCCTTGGCGATCCAGGCCCCGATGCCCTGGCCGTACGGTGGATTCATCCAGACCACTTCGTTGGCCCACGATTGGGTGAGCCCGTCCTCCTCGCGGGTGAAGTGCCGGGTGCACTTGGCGTTCTGGTGGGTCGAACACGTATCCAGCGTGAAACCGAACTCCCGGTCCAAAGCCTCGAACAACCACTGGGGCGTTGCCCATTCGTCGGTCTTTGAGGAGAAGTGAACAGCAAGCCCGCGCCGGTCACCTTCGGATCCCCGTTCATCGCCGATTTCCGTGAGTTGCCGATGACCGAGTCGATGGCCGCGGGTGCGCATGCATCAAATCGTGGTGGGGGACGATCCGCCTGGCGAAGAAGGGGTCCTGTAGCCCTCACGGAACATTGCCGAGGAGTCGACTGTCGGCCCCGTGATTCCCGTATGCGGTTGGTCCCTATGGCGGTCCATTGTCCCGAACCGCGCCGATCCGATGCCTTCAGCCCCAAAAGTACCCCATGGCCTTTAAGGAGCTGAACTGCCCGGCGCCGACGATCACGTGGTCCAGCACTTCGATCTTCAGGAGTTGCCCCGCGCGAATCAGATCGCGGGTAACCCGGATGTCCGCCTCGGAAGGCGTCGATTCTCCCGAAGGATGGTTGTGCATCAGAATGACGGCCGCCGACGAAGCAATGATCGCGGGCCGGAAGACCTCGCGACCATGAACGAGCAAGGTATCGATGGTGCCGGTCGCCACCACGTGATGCCCGCGCACGCGGCGACGGCTGTTGAGATGGAGAACGGCCATCGTTTCCACCTCGGGATTGAACGACGGCAGCGTGGCCACGTGGAGGCGCCAATACTCCACCGCCTTTTCAGGCATGTCGCAAAGGTGCAGGCGTTCCGGGAGGGGACAGTCCCGTAGAGCAACGACCTTGTATTCGATCGGTTCCGTCTTCTTCGACCGCTTGGGAAGGACCTCAGGCCTCGGAAACTCCGGAAACTCCATCTGCTCCAGCCGGAGGGGCCTGTCGTCTCGGGAGCGTGATGCGGGGTCGGATCCGGGGCCGATCAATAGTCCTCCGGCAATAATATCGTCGTGATCGACCTGTCCCACTCGCTGATGATCCAGAACCGAATGCCGCCTTGGGAACAATACGCGGAAAGGAGGCGGGTCCCCTCGACCAGCGCCCGATTGTTACTGGCCCAGTCCTCGGCACCGAGGGCACCCCAGTCACCGCGAACATGGCGGGCGAGTGCGGCGCGGACTTCATGGTCCGGAAGCACCGCGGCCGCGGCCGCCGTGATGACGGTGTGCCCCAAAGCGAACTTCGGCTCCGCATCGCAAGACCGCCCCGGCAGCGCGGCGTCGTGAAAGGCATCACCCGGCCCGACGACCCTCGGTGGATAGGTGAATCCAATCCCATCGCCCCCTGGGTCGGAGGCATCGGGTTGTCGGAAGCGTCCATGGAGTTCCATTTCAGCCCCCCGACGGAACCGCTGGCAGTCGGCCCTTGCTCAACGGGTTTTCCGGCGAACGCCGGGATCGAGTCGTCGGACCCTCGGAAGGTTGCGATCCGGTGGATGGGGTCGGGCCATCGACGCCACCGGCGGGCGCTTCACGACCTTGGTTGTGAATCCACGTGTGCGCTTGGTCGGCCACTTTACCCAGCAGCAGCAGGTCATCCCGGCCGAACGACGCGGTCGACCGCCACTCCTGTCCATCGCGGTAGATACGTTCGAACGTCACGTTGTGACGAACGCCGCTTTCCGTCTCGTTGCGCCAGATCGCGGCACGAATCGCACCAATCCGAATTTCTTCCACCGGCCGGGCGCGACCGGCACCGGGTCCATTGGGGGGCTGCATGGATGTCATGAGGTTCTCCTTCCTGGGACACATGGGCGCGGGATTGCGCCATCAAGGAATCCCAGATTCCCCATAACACGGTTCCAGGGGGCTTCGTCAATGGGTGGACTGCAACTCCCCTTCCGCCAGCTTAAGTTGCGATAACCTATTTTATCGCAACTGGTTGTGAGAGAGGGGAGAACGGTGCTAGAATGGGGATCAAGGTTGCGGTAATGATTCAAGGAGTCGCTTATGCAGGTCACCGTCCAGATCCCCGATGAGCTTTCGCGGTTGATCCCGGCCGGCGAATCGCTGTCCCGGCAGTTGCTGGAGGCCTTCGCCGCCGACGCCTATCGAAACGAGAAGCTGAGCCGGCACCAGGTCGGACAGTTGCTCGGGCTCGATCGCTGGCAGGCCGAGGAGTTCCTAGCGCACCACAACGCGCAGCGGCCATTCACGTTCGAGGACATGGAACTCGAGCGCCGTTCCGGTGAAGTCCGATGACCTTGGTCGTCGCCGACTCCGGACCACTGCGGTATCTCATCGTCATCGAGGCCGTTCATGTGTTGCCGCGCTTGTACGCTCGAGTGGCGGTTCCTCCGGCCGTCGTCGAGGAGCTCCGACATGCCTCGGCGCCGCCCGAAGTCCAGAGTTGGGCACGCGCCTTGCCACCATGGATTTCCATTCAGTCTTCGGTCGCCCCATACCGGCCGGATGCTCTCGATCCTGGGGAATCCGAGGCCATTGCTTTGGCGCTGGAGTTGAAGGCGGATCTGATTCTGTTGGATGAACGAGAAGGTCGGCGACAAGCAGTCGCGATGGGCCTGACCCTGTCTGGGACGGTCGGTGTTCTGGAACGGGCGGCGGAACGTGGACTTCTGGAACTCGAAAACGCTTTCCAGAAACTCGCCGCCACCAACTTTCGCATCGACCGCGCGTATCTGGATGCAGCGCTGGAAAGGGATCGGCAACGACCTCGCCGGACTCGGGAACGCGATCGCTGAGTTGCCGGGAAGGACTCCCCTACCTGACAACGCTCATCGTGAACCGGTGGATACAATCCCCGGACTGCCTCGCAGACTCCGGATGGCGGTAAGCTGGGCGTCCGTGGTAAGGTGGTACCGAATAAGAACCACGCGAAAGGCAGGAGGCAGCCATGGAAGTCATCGTAACTCTCCCAGACGAACTCGAGGCAATGCTCCCGCCAGGCTCCGATCCAGCGCGTGAACTGTTGGAGGTGTTCATGGCTGTTGCGCATCGACGCGATCGGTTGACCCGTTTCCAGGTGAGCCAGGTGCTGGGACTGGATCGCTGGCAAACAGAGGCCTTTCTGGCGGCGAGGGATGCTCTTCGGCCCTACGACCTCGCGGATCTCGCGGTGGATCGTGCGACCTTGGAGTCCCTCAAGTGACTCGCGTTGCCGCCCACCTGAGTCTCCACATGGACCGGAATGCGTGCCGAATCAGCGATCGCGCGCTGCACGATGTTGTGCAAAAAGATCGAACCATGTGTTCGAGGAATCCGGAGCAGCAACCGTGACAGATTTCGGAGTTCGCCCGCCGCTTCGCATCCCTGCCGAGCTTCCCGTCGCCGCCGACGCCCCGGTGCCGCTGGCGAGTGCAGGCCACGCACTGAATCCAATCGACTTCGAACGACTGCGCCACGTCCCACCGCTTCTCGAATGGCTCGCCAACATCGAGAATCCCAACACCCGGCGCGCCTACCGCAATGACGTCGCCGATTTCATGGCCTTCGCGGGCCTGAAGAATTCGGAGGCTCTCGCGACCATCACCCGAGCCCATGTCATCGCGTGGCGGCGCCACATGGCCCAGCGCCACCTGAAACCCGCGAGTATCCGTCGCAAACTCTCCTCCCTCTCGGAACTCTTCGACTTCCTCACCGACCAAGACGCCGTCGAGTCCAACCCCGTCGACGGTGTGAAACGTCCAACGGAAGGGGCCAACGAGGGCAAGACCCCTGCCCTGTCCGATTCCCAAGCCAAGCGACTGCTGACAGCCCCGCAAGCGAACACGCTGAAAGGCAAACGCGACCACGCCATTCTGGCTGTTCTGCTCTACCACGCCCTCCGCCGCGGCGAACTCTGCGGACTCCGTGTTCGTGACTATGCCCCTCGTCGTGGCGTCGCGTGTCTTGCGATCCACGGGAAAGGCTCCCGGATCCGCTACCTCCCCGTGCATCCGTCCGCCTCCACGCTCGTGGAAGAATACCTCGACGCCGCCGACCACCGGACCGATCCCGACGGCGCCCTCTTCCGTCCGGTCCGAAACCCACGAGGCACCATCGATCGCCCGCTCACGGGCTCAGCCATCTACACCCACGTCGTCAAACGTTACGCCGTCGCGGCCGGCATACCCCCGGCCGCCATCCGTCCCCACGGCCTCCGCGCCACCGCCGCCACCAACGCCCTCGAACACGGCGCCGACATCGCCAAAGTCCGCGACTGGCTCGGCCACCGCACCGTCTCCACCACCCAACTCTACGACAAACGCTCCACCCGCCCCGAGGACTCCCCGACTTTCAAAGTGGAGTACTGAACCCCGACACCATGCGCGACAACCGTTCACGTCCGAGGCCTTGGAACCCAATGACCGGTCCGGTGAACGCCGATGACACCCGTCGTCGCGACGTCTATCCCTTATGCCCCGTTCCCCACCAGCAGGTGAGGCACGATACCGTCAACCATCGACGACAAACCTCTGGATTAATTGGCGGGTGAACCTCGCCAACTCCGCGCGTTCCCCCGCTTTCCTCCAGAACGAGGTTCTCCAGCGCTACGACGATGCGATCGTAGCCCCAGGTCCTATTCTCCTTAGCGAACTTGAGGACCAACGCTGTCGGCGCCTTGGGAGTTGGCGGACGTCCCATTGCCTTGCGGTGTTTGGTACCGTCGAACTTCCCCGGCACCAAACGTCGATGCCAGGCCAAGATCGTCTCGGGACGGACGATCCGGGCGAATTCAGTCAGCCCCTTGCGCCCGAGACGTTTGCCGATCTCAGCCAACCGAACTCGATTCGAATCGGTCGATCAAACTCTGCCTTTGATCCGGGAACGCAAGATCTGGTTCTTAGTGCCGCGGAATTCGTTTCGCTGCAGGAGTTCTTCGTCAACGGAACCGGTGATGTAGGCCGGAGTTCACTTCCAGGTCATCTGTACGATCTGAACACTGTCGAGACACAGTCAGCAATTCGTCGCTTCCCCGAAGCTACCACCGGGTTTCCAGGGCATTCGACTTTCTTGCCCTTCGGGATCTCCTGGAATCGAATTGGCAAAGCAGGCGGTGTCTGCCCACCCGCACTGTCGAGACGACGAATCTGGTTTCGGAATGTCCCGTAGTTGGGGCCATGATCACGGGCAAAGTCCCGTTGTGTTTGGTCGCGCTACCCCCAGGCGCGCACGAGGCGTTCGCGCTCGGTCAAGGGGAGTCGACGTCGAGGAATCGACGAAATCGCGATGCGGGAGTCCTTCACCCCTTCTCAAGTGGGCGAGAAACCATGCCGAAATCGGCGGCCTTGACACTCGTGGAAAAAGGTTGGCTGAATCGAAGTCAAAGCACAGCATAAACATATCTTCTATGGCCCACATTGATCCGGATAAAGTGAAAGCCGTGCGCAAGCGAGTGCTCGCCCTCCTCCGCTTCAACGGCGATTGCATCGAACGCGGATATCGGCAATCGCATATGTTCTATCGGTTCAAGGTCGGCAATGGCGCAGATGACGTTAACGACAACCGCCTTTACTGGCTCCCGAAAGACCCCAAGAAGCGGGTCACGAGGCTGTACGACGTGTGCCAGTTCAGCATCCGTGAGTACATTGGGACGACGAGAATCGGTGCACGGGTCACTACCCTCTCGGAATGCTGCCCACCGAGCATCGATTACAATCCGGATGATGGGCGAGTGGCCGCTTTGGCCTTGCATCCCGAACACCCGTTCCTGAAGCGCGACTTCCCGGCGGCTGGCAAAAAGTCCGGTTTCGATGAGTTAGGCAAGATAATACGGGATTTGGATGCCTTCCTTGACTTTGAAGCGTCCGACGGTCCGAACAAGATGGTCCAGATATTTGCCAAATTCTGTGGACAACACGACCCCACGGCAAGAGGCAACCCACTTCAGAAACTTACCGATAGCTCCAACTATTCTTCGACCATGAGAGCTACTCTTCTCAATGCTCTGTTTTCCCCTGGAAAAGAATATGTTCTCGATGAGTCTGAGTTAAACGAGTTGCACAAAACCAAGTTACTACAAAGCGAAACCAATAACCCTAACGAACTCTGGGGAATCGTAATCAATTGCTTTCGCGGAGTGTGCATTCAGCCAGGAGTAACCGTATTGACACCACCGGACCCGCCGTTGGCATTCACGGTTGATGTGAATCTGGCCGACCTGTTTGCCGCAGGCCAAGATCTAGGAAGCTTTCTTAAGACGTTCCAGGAGGCACGGAAAGCACTCAACCGGTTGCGCGACGCGCTCTGCAGCAATTTGCCGGTCTTGCCGATCGCTCAGTGGATTCTAGCGGACGGCCTGAGCAGCGGCGACGCAAACTTCAACAAAAAGATTAAGGAAACTTGGGAGCAAGGGTTTCGACCCGATCGTCCGGGGGTTGATTTGGGTGAGAGAATCCTAAAGGAAACCCAGCAACTGCTCCCGGAAACCATCACAGACGACAGAATACGTACTGTCTTATCAAGCGAACTAGAAGACGGAAAAGATATCTTTAACTTCCATCCCTTTCTCGAGACTTCCAAGGTAATCACTCACGCGGTCGACATCTTCCGCCAACTCTACAACGAGGCTTTGAGAAATAATTTCGGAGAGTTAGGCCGCGAAGATGAAACCTTGGCAGCGAAAATTCGGAAGGTGTTCGACGAGAAGATTCAAGGCCAACCCCGCTGCTTCATCCGACGGGGCTATGCAATAGATAATGTCGAAATCATTAATTCCACAGCTAAACTTTCCGCAAGTGCTATCCCGCTCGAAGATGGCCGGGTTGAGATCCACTTTGTGGGCGACTTCAGTCAGGAGTCTTTTGATCAATTCTTACAACAGCAGAATTCCGTCGAAACAAAAGACGCCTTGCGCAAGGCTTGGGCTGGAGGAGAACTCCTATTGAGTGCCGAAGGCACGACAGAGTTTCGTAAATACGCCGAGCCTGCCATTCATGCCAGAAGTCGGGTGATTGAGGAAGCGAATGCTGCCAATGTCAGTTTGACTGGTCCTGCTGCCGCTGGTTATGAAGCGCAATTGACAGCCGTCTTCGGGCATTCTAGGAAGTTAGAAAATCTACTCAATCGAGAGCGTGCGCCCAACCTTGCAACCGCCCTTTCCAGGCTGGCAATCCGCATCGGTGAAGGAACCGAACTGAAGTCAGAAGACGTTCGGAATCTAATTTCGATACAGGATGTAGCTCTGGATGTGCGGGTGCAATTGCGGAAGGTTTGGGCTCGACAAGATTGGTCTGCCGCAAAGCAATTGATAGCTAATCAACGCAGCTCGAATGTCGAGCGAAATGAGTTTTGGCATACTTTGGAATCCGTTCGGTTAGAATCAGAAGCACTTTCTGCCGTACTCGATAATAAATCGGCGGCGGAATACCAAAACGATCAGCATGCATTAGAATCCCCCCACATAGCCAAGACCCTGCAATCGGCGAGACAATCGCTCCTGTCGGCACAATCCCAGGTGAAGGCAGCTAAAGAACTTCTCGAAGCAGCGGAGGCAGCAAGAGCGGAAGCCAAGAAATCCCTGAATGCAGGAGAGGGCGCCGGTAAATCATTGACGGAAGCCGAAAATGCCATTGCGCAGCACAAAACTGCGATAGAAAAACAGATCACAATTCTGGCGGCAGCTGAGAATACAGCCAAAAATGAGCTCACGCGGGGAATTACATTTGTCGACCAGCAACTTGCTCTCAGTGCACAGGGATGGAATCAGGATTCGTTGGCGACCGCCAGGAAGGCTTGGGCTGACATTCTCACTCATCGCAACACAGAAACAGCTACGCCGTCCTTCAAGGCACGCTGCCGCCACATTCTCCTAGCGCGTTTGGTGGGTCACCTTCATGAACGTTTACCTCTCAGCCAATGCAAAAACGACCTCGCAAACCTTGCCGGCCTCCTGCTCGGACTAACGGAAGCGGTCGAGAGGCCAGACAATGGTGCCGAGGAGGCAAGGGAGAGCTTCTTTAATCGATTCAAACAGAGAGCGGGTGATTTCTTCTACGCCCAGAACACGAATGAATTGAGCGACACCGTCAAAGCCATTCAGGAGTCGATAAAGCGGAGCCGATCCAATTTGGTCAATCTCGTCGACGACTTGGAAGGCTTGACTTGGTTAGTCGAAACCCTGCCCGAAGACTCTGAATTAATTCTATTCAACGGCAGCGCCCAGGAATTCTCCGAACAGGATTTCGGAGCGGCACCACCGTATTTTGATGCTCAATGGCTCTGCGGCAATACCGCATCCAACATTCCTTCGCTGGTATTCGCGACTCGTTCGGCCTGTTTCGACAACTCGTCACGCGCCGATAACTGGCAGGACCTAGCAAGCTCAGTATCTAAGCTTTCGAAGACTATCGCCACGAACTTCGATCAAGTCCGAGCCACAAAACCTTCATGGCATCTGCCTATGATAGTTCTGGCCGGCCCCTATGTGCGCCGAGAGGAACTCGAAAGAAGAAATACCATAACGCTCGGCGCTGATGTTTCTCGGATATGCCAAGCTGAGGTTCAATGGAACAATAGCTTCACCACAGGTTTACTGAGGACTTCTCTAATGCACACCATTGGCAGCAATGCCGCATTGGTTGATCCGCCCGAGGAGCTGCAAACAAATCTCCGGAAAGGCAAAATCGTTGCAGAACTGCCATGGGCGCCTTGGGTTGTAATCGGGGCTTATCTTGGTTGCGCCCTGCGAGAATTTGAAGGCTGCCAGTGCTTTCAAGAGTTAAACCCGGGAAAATTCCAAAGCTGGTCATTTGTCGGCGGCATCGCCAATGTTGGATTTTGCGGGAAAGTGAAGGAGTTTGCGGATAAGCTGAACGAGAGCTGTAAAAGACATCAGTTCGCTCTCGTCGTGCAGGCGTATTTCGGAGGCGACGATTTCCGCGACCTTAAGGCCTGGCCAGAGTTTCACAAAAGACTATACCCGAGTGCAGGGGACCCGCCAGATCCCAAGGGCATCCATCTGAGGAGTGCTGTTTTCGAGGCTTTGCAGCAGAATCCTCTAAAAATTCACGATGCAGGGAAGCCGGTAGAAAGTATCAATGATTTGTTGAACCGCTTACTTGCTTGAACCTCTTTTTTATCATATGGCTTCGACTCTTTACATCAACGATGTAGCCGCCAGCGGAGATTACCAAATCCTCGCCACGAGCAAAGGAATGGGCCCGGCTGGGCCCCAGATCACGGCCCTCGAAATTATTCTCCGGGTCGTGTGGCCGAACGATCATGGGGGCCCCGCTTGGGATGGGTTGGCATCGGGTGGGCCGGTCGACCTGAAAATCAATGCGTATTCGGATGGAAACCTCACTCATGCTTTCAATGGAATCACGCTCGATCAGGCCCTTCGGCTCAGGAATATTAGTGAACGCCTAATGATGCTGCGCTGTCGCTATAATGCAAGCGCGCAGCGGAACGTCCTGCATAGCGATATGCGAGGCATATCCAATGTCAAATGCCACTATCCGGCGGTGCATGCGCCGAATGACCAAGACCGCCCCGACTACTACACAGCTGCTGGCCTAAAGTGGCCACTTGGCGCGCGCCTGCCGGCAGTCAACGTGGTGCCCGGACCTCCTGGCGCCGGGGTTGATGGCGAACTGCTTGATAAAGGCGCGCGGGTGGTGCTCGGCCTCGATGGAAATGAGGACCGGTTGCGGCTTACGACGATGCGGAGCAATCGTAGTCGCTTCCTGCGCGCGCTATTAGAGGCGGATGCACAGCGTCAAGGACAGCTCGGGGTGACGGCATACGATATCCTTTTCACCGATCCTACTACGAGTCCCCAGGCGCCCCTCACTATTCCACTGGGCGTCAATACCATTCTGACCTATCTCGAGACCACCGGTTGGTTTTCGCAGTTTCCACTCTGGCATGGATGGGATGGACTGATCGACTCCGGCTTTGGCTCTGCAGAACCAGCGAAGGTGGTAGATCAGGTTCTGGCTGGGAGCGTGTCGCATGCGACAGTGGGCGCTTATAAAGTGGACGTGCCATCGTTGCCGATGGCCTCGCCTTGGGTGACCTACCAGAAAGCCTATCAATTTGGCAGGAAGGGCGCGGGCGACGATACGGCTGATTATCCGCTCGAGTCGCTATGCATCCGGCTCGCAGGTGGGTTGGGAACCCTTGTGCCGTAGCCGAACCGATGCTCGCAACGCTCAACAACTGGGAGCGGCAAGTAGCTCGTTTGCAACTGCGCTGGTCGCGCAGCTGCGGTGACTGTTGGGAACTCGATCTGGACCGTGCTGGGGATCAAGACTTGGGCCCCTTCCGCTCGGGACGAATGATCTGCCTCTCAGGCGACGAGGCGGAAGGTCACTTGGATCTGTGCCTCATTTCGGTGCGTCCGGTGGGCGCCTACTGGCGAGTCTCGGCGGTGCGTTGCCCGCCGCCGATGCTGCAACCGTTGCAGCGCGGCATGCCGCAGCACTCCCGGGGTCAGGAGGTCATCACAGCCTCCACGGAAGCCTTCAAGGTTGGAGAAAACGCAGGATGGGGAGAGCGCTGGATCCATTGGACGGGCGAGGCCTATCGCACGGCCTTTGCCGCCACCACCCTTTGGGAGCGCGCCCGGCGATGGGTTGAGGCCTGGGAGGCGTACGCGCGTAAACCCTTCGGAATCTACCCCACAGACGACGGCGGCTGGCTTGCGACCCGCCCCTGCCAAGAAAAAATCGTCCCTGAGATTAATCCGCCGATTGCCACGCTCGTCCAACGCTGGCGGGAAGTCGCTGGCCCATGCGGAACAAGGGACGGTTGCGACGAGGTGTTCGATCGGGCGAGCCTGGCATGGCTCCGGCGCCAGGCCTTTTTCCTCAGCGCTCCGCCGGAAGGGATGGAGGGCGCCATCGTCACCCGCATCACCGGGGCGATTGACGGAGGCCATCTGCGTCTTGTGCGGACTTGGGAGATGCCACCTGTCCCTCTCGTCATGAGCGAGAGCGCCGCAGGGACGATGGGAGTGGCCTTCGTGGAGAAGAGTGAAATTCAGGCACCCGATGGTGAATCGGGGCTGTTTGCTCAGCTTTCGGTCGATCTGGACCTTGGGCTCGATTGGGATCACTTCTTGGCCCGGGTCCTCACTCCTCGCGCCGGCGACAGCGATGCATGGGGTGTGCATTGGCCTTTGCGGCCCAAGGCTCGAGTGCTGGTGGCCTTTCCATCCCTCTTTCAGTGGCCGGTCATCCTAGGCGAGATCCGCGCGGATCAAGGTCCAGGCAACATGGCTGGCATTTCACTTCCAAGTGACCTCCCTCTGCGGCTTTCACGGCCAGGCGGGATCGTCTTGCGCGGGCAGGTAACTCTGGAAGAATAAATAGCTCTCCAATGCGCTGGTGCCAGATCCACATCGTCCTTCCTCTCGCCCGCACAGGCCGAAAAGAGGTGGATGGAGCTCCCAGTGCCGTGCGGGAGCTCCGCGCCAAGGACGATCGGTTCGACACCCCCCAAGGTGCAGGAGATCCCAACGCCTGGGGTGAGATCTTTTTACATCTAGGCGAGCCAGATCCCAACTCGTTTCAAGTGCCGTACAATGGCGATGGCCACTGCTTCGCTTCTCCGAAAGACCCACTAGCCTGCCATCTGTGGGACGGAATCTCTGGAAGCGCCAACTGTCCCGCAGCTTCGACGTGTCCCTACCGTGGCCATCTGCTGCGACGTACGACCTCACCGCTGGACGGTGTCCATCCGCGGAATTTGTCGTCAACGAAGGACGGCACCCGCTTGCTGCAAGTGACCAAGACCAAGAAAAGAATAGGCCCTGAGTTTCATGGTGATTCGCTGCTAAAGGACACGGAACTGCGCGACTTGCTGGTCTCCGCGCCTCCCATCGCCGTCCCCGACCCAGAAGACATCGCGTACGATATTCTGGCCGTAACCCTGCGCGCCGCCCTTTTCAACAGGAAGGGGCCTCGCCGCGGCGACCTGCTGGCATGGCTGGGCGACACGCCGGGGCTCCGCGAGTTGCACGCCTTGGGGTGGTGGAAACACTTCGATCTTTGGGAATACCGCGATGGTGCCGACTTGCGTTTCCGCGTCTTTCCCGTGCAGCTTCCCAATGCTTCGGCCAGCCAGGACCCTTTAGTCCAAGTCTGGCGCCGGTGCTTGCCATTCTTCCATCCGCCGGATGAAGTCCATCCGGAAGAAACCCGCCCGCCGAACCAACATTCCATTTGGGGAGAAATCTGGGATTGGTTGCTATGCAAAGCCAAGCACCGGTTCAAGCAAGCAGAGGAGCTCGGAATCCACGTATTCTTGCGCGAGCCGGTAGCGTCTCTGCCCACCGACTCTAAATACAATGAGTACCCACCCTGTAACGGCTATCTCCAATTTCGCCCGGATTGGACATTGGGCATCGCCCTCCCTGCCTCCGGCGATGAGCTGCTGAACATCGAGAAGGAGCACTGCACCTACGTAGACGGGGTCGATGTTGCGTATTTCTGGGAGCGCCTACATCGTCGCGTCTTCGCTTGGCTGCCACCGTATCTGCGCTGGGCTTACCGGAATCGCTGCAATCCGGTCACAGTCGATCAACTCATCGCGTGGCTTGCACCCTTGCGCGAAGTTCCATTGCAGGGCCCGCCGGTGCCGGCTACCAAAGAGCCCGTCGTTCCGAACGAAGCCTTCGCCGAAGTCTTGAGTTATGCGACGGTCCACGACCAAGTGCTCGTCATTGATGACCTTCTTGGGAGCAAGACGCCTTCGCGCTTCGTCCCCGGCCGCTCCCGGGTGCAGAAGGTCGCCGCCGGTCAACATTCCCCGCCCCGCCGCTGGGGCTGGTTTTTCCGCGAGTTGCCTCCAATTGAGCGCTGCGCTACACCACTCTGATTGCAGGCACATCACCTGTGGACACACCACCGGTCGCCTGAAGGTGGCTGGGTTGCCTTTGGCGGCCAGCGGGCGATTCGGCGATCCACTGCTCTGCCAGGAAGATGTCGAACGTGCCGGTCTGATTGTGGGCTGCACCGAGAAGGCCCCATGCTTGACCGTCACCGTCGCCGATCCTGGGTTCGGCGCTCTCACGGTGCGCTCGGCGGCTGGCGAAGAGTTGAACCCTCTCGGCGACGATTGCGCATTGTACTCCAATACGGGCGTGCCGCTCTCGGTGCCCAGGTCTAGCTCGGCTTGTCTCTTATATTGCGCAGGAAAGTCGGAGGGCGAAGCTGACGGGCACAATGCCTCGCAGGGTGCCCCTTCCACGGCACAACCCGAGACACGGCATCGTCGCTACTCCGTTTGCCTCACATACGCCGATGATTCTCCGTTGCGGAATGTCCGCCTCGGTCTTTGGGGCCAACCAACCGGCGAGACCAAAGTGCGGTGCTTGCGCGAGGTGACGCTCGACGGGGACGGCTGTGGGGATCTTGCCGATCCTGACAGCAGCTGGCCAGACACGCTGGCGGTCACAGTGCTCAACGACCCCAATGAGTTCGAGCCATTCGCCCAGGACGAATGGCTCTCCGAACGTCCCCCGCCCGAGCCTTCGTTCCCGATCATGGCCGAGGTCGCGCGCATCCTCGTCGAGCGACTCGGCCACCTCTTCGGCTCCCAGGCCGCCTACGCCAGCGAAGCCACCGCGCCGCCCGCACCCGCCCGAGTTCCCTCTTCAGATGGCCTTCCGCCCGAGGACGCGCCGTCGGAGGAATCTTGGCTCGTGGGCGTAATTCTTGGCGATTTCAGCCAAGGAAAGTCCTCCGCGAGCCAGATCGTCGCCCAATCGGTGTTAGGCCTCGTGCCTGTACTCGACCAACTTATGGACGCCCGCGACCTCACCGCGGGCGTTTGGAAGCTCGCCAAGGCGAGTGAGGAGACGCTGCCCGATGTGATACTCGATTTTGCCGTCACCCTTGTAGGCTGCATCCCAACGGTGGGCTCTGCGGCCAGAGGGGTGGTGCGAATCGCCAGGCGCGGCGCCGTGCCCGCCAGCGGCGCGCTACGAATGTTGTATTCGCTCGGAAAGGGGAACGCTGAGCAGTTTCTCAAGGACCTGCCTAGCCTGCTCCTGCTACATCGCAGTTCGCTTATCCAGCTCGCATCCACCATCCTCCGAAGGAGTGCCACGATTTTCGGTGTCATCGGTCTGACAGATTTGTCACAGCGCCTAGCAGGCCTAGATGGACGAATTGCCCAGCTCTTGCTCGCCGCTTTCGGGGTGCTCTCCCAGCGATTGCCCCGCAAGCCGAGTTTCATCCCCGTTGCCCGTCTCAATCCGTCCGGGCCGGGACGCCCGCGACGACGGGTGCCTCTAGGAAAGCCGCAGCAGCGTCGCCGCCCGCGGCGCTGGTCACGCTGGACGGCGCGCAGCATCGTCGCGAAGTTGCCCGACCACCTCCGGCCCGCGCCGATAAACAACATGCTCTGGCAGCGCGATGGGCTCGTCTACGGCAGCTATGCCGATCTTCTCCGCCACCGCGCGGCCAACCCAGGGCAATTTCACGATCACGATGCCCACCACATCTTTGAGTTGGTACAATTCGAGACCTTTGCCCGCCGTAAATTCGGACCGCAATTCGAAGCATTCAAGAGCGACATTAGGCGGGAGACCCTGGCCGTGCTCATCCCACGCCACGATCACCACACGCTCAATGCCCGCCTAGGTATCAATTGGACTTGGACTCGCGGCCAGGATGGGTCTGAGCCCTTTGTCGACTTCATGCAGCTCGGTGTCTACACCGCTGACAATCTCGCGCCCTTTCCCGAGTTGACGGGAAATGCGACTCGCTCGTTCCAAATGCTCCGCGAAGAGCACTTCGCCGTATGGAACCACGTACTCAAGGCTACCTTAAGCGAATTGGCCCGGTAGATCCTCACGTCTAATGTTCTGCCCCCTGGTCATTTCCCGAAAGGAATTCCCTACCCAAGACATCGGGAAGCCGCTCAAAGTAACCTGGCTCGCAGACTTCCACGCGGCACTCGCCGAATTGGAAACCATGCATGGGCTCAAGGCAGCAGATCCCGCTCCTCTCGTCCAAAATTCTGAGGACGAAGAGCAAATAGAGCCAATCCTCCCAGCCGAGAACCTAAATGACCTGCGTACCCGCCTCGCCACCCTCGCGGCCCTCCGCGGCACATGGTGGGAATGGCCACACAAGGAAGAATTCGCGCCGTTACCCAAACCCTTCACCGACGGGAAGGCAATTCAGCCCGAGGACCTCAACCAACTCGCCATGTTTGGACGAGCCCTGCAAATGGCACACCTCGAACCAACGCACCTCCGGCCGCGTCTTGCAGCCATGTCGGTCTACCTTATATTGCAATGGTTGCCCGCGGCTGTCGCTCTCGGCTGCGCCGTCGGCACGGCGTGGCCATTTCTCAATACTCCAATACCGCCCGTCGGGGTGGTCTGGCCCGTCGCTGCCAAGGTCATCACGCTCATCGTCGTGGCGGGAGGGATCCATTTTTTTCTTGGCTTGGGTGCAGCAACCGCGGTGGTGAGCAGAGATGGCATCCGCTACCGTCGACTCAGCGATACGAATTTCGCCCGCGAAAGCAATACCCAAACCTTCGCTGCGTGGGCATCGCTTGGTAATAACTTTAGGCGACACCGGACTGACCTACTGCCGCGGGTCACGCTTGCATTATTCACACTCGCCGTTTCTGCCTGGGAAATAATTCCGGAACACATATTAGGTATAAATCAACGACTCTACCGACCGCGCGACCTATTTGACCATTTGACGTCCTACACTCATGCAAGCTGTAGCACCATTACTCATTTCCTACTGTTTGCCGTCTTCATTTTCATCGGAAGACTACTCACCCGCGCGTTCAAAACCTCACCGAAAAGCAACCGATTCGCCAAATGAAAATAGCTCCCCATTTAGTCATTGCGATCATTTCGATACTTGCGCTCCTCATCTGTTATCGTCTTCCCAAGTCGCCCAAGAATGGCAGACCAGACAACAGTAGTGGAAGTGTCGAACAAAGGCATGGGGTCGGCAACCAGAAATCCGAGGAACCCAAAATCCAGAATGCCACAGAAAAGGACCTGCTGAAAGAAGCGGAACACTTTCTAGACAGCCTAAATCCGCAGGAACAACGTGAGCAACAGAAACCCTACTTTTCAAAATTTCTTTTTCCTGGAGAGGATTCCCGTAGCAGCGCCAAGCCACTTGCAATAAAGCCTAATCAGAACAACAACATTGATGACCGCATCTTGCAGTATATCTATTATCAAGAACTAAAGGCATGGGCAAACGCGGCCAAAAATCGGCCTAAAAGATACGCGCTGCCAGAACAATATAAACTCGCCATAGACGAAATAAACGGGGCTGCGGCTGCGGTGCTACACGCCATTGATCAGGAAAGACCACTGAACGCAAAAGTATCCAGTTATCAACCAATCGCCTATGAACAATTCTATCGACTACTAGGCGAGGTATGCGAACCGGGAGCGCCCCAAATGCCAGAGCTTGTAGAGCATTTAACTGACGTTGTGAACAATTGGAGTACTACCGGCACCAACCAAACCCGCTTCGATGGATCAATCGCATGCTCCGCACTTTTTAGCGTGCTTCACACACTCAACGGACCAAACGCGGAATCCGTAACTCCACACAGGAGTAATCTGATAAACTTGCTGCAACAAATGCACACAAAGGTAAGGTCAACGTTCTTTAAAGACCCCAGCGCCATTACCCCAGAGAAATCATCAATCGGCTATACGGACGCAATGCAACGCCGAGTCAATTTGCGTCCCGCCCTTCTACTCTATAATTCTGCGACGATAACTCTCGCCACCGAAAAAATCCAATCCGGCGCAGCAATCGACAGGGACCTCATTACTAGCGTAACAAACGCGCTAGGGTCTTGCTCCAAAACATTGGGTCGAATAACTCAACGAGACCTCGAAGGGAAATCACAGATTGAAGCCATAAGCACAAACCTAAAGGGCGCGGGCGCGTACAAAGGATACGAATTACTTTATTGGATCCGCGGTGGATTCTCCGCACTTCACGCGGGTGCATACTTCCTGAAGAAGCTAGAGCAATCAACAATGCAGTCCTCAGGGAACAACCAAAACATAACTCAAGTTAGGACTGATCTCACGGCGATGGTCAGCGATATCAAGAATCTACTTAACTGGGCCCAAGAGAATCACACCGACTTCCACCCGAGTCCATTCTATGAACCGCTATTCTATCTAGAAATAGATATTCAGCTATATGCTCTTCAAATCCTTCTTTCACGAAAGACGCAATGACTTCGGTTTTCTTGAAGGATCTGTTGATGCTGGTCGTTGGCGTGCAACTGTTCCTCTATATTGCGATGGTCAATCAGCCGCGAGAAGGCGCCAAAACCGACTCCACCCCAGCGACGGTTGCCGCTGGGTTTTCTCTTTCTACTAACACGGCAAGGAATCAATGCCGGTGGACATTGCGGGAGATCAACCGCGCTCGCGTGGTCGAGAACGAACCGGGCCTTGGCTATCGTGTCTTTCCGGTGGGTGCGACGACTAGCGATGGGGGACATGTCCGGTTTGCCATTGCTGATTCTGAGTTTCCAGCCCACTACCGCCTCGAGGCTCAATTTACCTTTACAATTTCCCATCGGGAAAAGGACTTGTCTAAGTACTTTCCGCAGTTAGGGGATGCCCTATCCAGGCTCCTGGAGCGCGCCCGTGATCCCGCTTGGCGTGCGGCAATAGAACACTACGGTGCCCAAATTGCCCCCACTACCGGATCGAAAGTGGGCGATGGCTTATTTGGACCCAAAGGACCCGTTGAAGGAGACATATTGCCGATGCATGTCGAGATTTTGGTTACCGGGCAGACGGATTTTAGCCCATTGACCCTTGCTTATTTGCGCTTTCGTGCGGCCGCCGAAAGGGCGCCGCCCGCACAGGATGGCCAGGCGGAGATCATCAATAGCTTGCAATACTCGCTGCAGAACGCAAATCCGGGCATGGGACAGCTCGACGAAGGAGTCCTAATCAATCTTGCGGCGTGGGAACTATTCAGTGCCCGTACGAAACAAGCTTTGAAAAGTGGCGCCAAGGTTTTGCATCCAATGTCCGATCTAGCCACTGCGCGCAAGCAACTCGACGTGGTTCTCAGCAACACTGTAGCCCAGCAGGCATGGCCGATCCGGATCGATACGCAGACTCGAGCGACGGGCAGGAGATCTGATGAACCCTACCTGCAGTGCGCATATCTGTGTGCATTGCGTTATCGCAACCAAATCGAAAAACTTCCAGTTCCTTCTCTTTCCGAACTGTTTGAGGTGATGAGACCCGCGGATTACGAGAGCACTGAAGAAGCGTTGGTAGCGTTTCTCAACTTTCGGCTGATTGGCCGACCGAACTATCTAGGAGTTGATCCTTTGATGGCTTTGCTCATTACTGAATGCCAGCGACTCGAGCCGCAGGAGCAAACTATCAGCGTGACGGTGTCGCCGTTGATCGGGAGCGAGATCGCCTGGCCGTTGGAGGCCGACGCGATGCTGCGAACACAAGCGCCGGGCGTGTTGCCGAATGCGTTCCGTATCGAGACGCAATTTGATACGCTCAAAATGGAAGTTGCATCGTTCAGTGCGCACGAAACCGTTTATACGTGGACGATACCGGTGTTAGAGATTGCGGCGGCGGACCACAGCGTCAAGCCAACATCCCGGATCGGTGAAAAGTGGAAATTCAAGGAACTGCTGCCATGAGTGGCACTGACGCAAAGACAGTGGCCGAGGTATTGAAGCGCGAAACGGCTGTGGCTGAGGAGAGGGCGCGCAATACGAAGGTATGCGACCTCTGTTTTGGCCTTCTTGCGGCAACTGTGCTGCTTAATATCCTGCTCTCACTGTTGAGCGTGTCGCTTCGGTAAGCGTGCGTGAGGTGATTTGGGCTAACCGCGTATGCTGCGCACCGGATTCGAACACCGGAGCACCTCATGAATGGCAACGGATTCTCGGCGACCGACCTGGATTTATTGCAGCTGCAAGTGATCGCGTGGCGGCGAGCCCGACCAGGGCGGTCCCGCATTCCTGAGAATCTCTGGGCTGCCGCCGTCGCCCTGGCCGGATCGGAGGGGGTGAGCTGGGTCGCCCGGGTTCTTCACCTCGATTACTACCGGCTTAAGCAGCGTTGCACGCAAGGCACAGGCGACGCCTCGAAGCCCGCTGGCCCGCCGACGTTCGTGGAAGTCCAGCTGGGCCCCTCGCTTCCGGTGCCCACCGGTCGGTGGCGCATCGAACTGCATGACAAGTCGGCGAGCCGGCTGACGATCGAGATGGGCAACGAGATTCCCGCGTTGGTGGCGGTGGTCGAAGCGTTCTGGAAGCGCCGGCCATGATCCAGATCACGCCGCAGATGCGCATCCTGCTGGCGGTCGAGCCGGTAGATTTCCGCAAGGGCATCGACGGTCTCGTCGCGGTGTGTCGCGCAGCTCTGGGCACCGATCCGCTGGCGGGGGCTTTGTTCGTTTTCCGGAGTCGAAGACGTCACGCGCTCAAATTGTTAACCTATGACGGTCAGGGTTTCTGGTTGTGTCAAAAGCGCCTTTCAGCCGGCCGGTTTTCCTGGTGGCCGAGCACGGGTGAGCGAGGGGCGGTCCGCCTGGATCCGCACCAGTTGCATTTGTTGCTTTGGAACGGTGATCCCTCCCGGGCTGGAGCGGCACCGATGTGGCGGGCCTTGCCGGTGCCGGGATGATTTCGGGAGGTGCAGGACGTCAGCGCGCAAAACCACTTGCGTTCCACCTCCACCGCCGCTAGGCTCTTGGGCATGTCGACGGCGGCATTGCTCCGTTACCGCGGCCGGAGTGTGGACTCAGGCGATGTGGCCTTCATCCGCCAACTCATTGCCGAGAACCCGGGTTTAAGTCGTCGCCGGCTTTCGGCCCGACTGTGCGAGGCGTGGAACTGGGTGCAGGCCAACGGTGCTCTGTGCGACATGGTGTGTCGGGGCCTTATGCTGGCCCTTCACCGTGCCGGCCACATCGAGCTCCCGGCTAAACGCTACTCGGTTCCCAACAACGTGGTGGCGCATCGCCGCCCGGCACGGCAGTTACCGTTCGATCAGGAGCCTATCACCGGAACCCTGGCGGAACTGGGCCCGCTGCAACTGCGTCAGGTCCGCCGAGCCGATGGTGAAGCTGTTTTCGATCAACTCCTGGCTGACCACCACTACCTCGGCTACAGCCGCCCGGTCGGTGAGCATCTGAAGTATTTGGTCAATGCGGGTGATCGGCCGGTGGCCTGCCTGGCGTGGTCGAGCGCCCCCCGGCACCTGGCCCCCCGCGACCAGTTCATTGGCTGGTCGAAGGAGGAACGGATACGGGGCCTCCACCGGATCGCCTACAACACCCGTTTCCTCATCCTGCCCTGGGTGAAGGTGCCGCATCTGGCGAGCCATCTGCTGGGCAGAGTCGCCCGGACGATCTCTGCCGATTGGCAGCGACTCTATTGTCATCCGATCGAACTGCTGGAGACCTTCATCGATCCGGGCCGCTTCCGCGGCACGTGTTATCGCGCTGCCAACTGGTTTTGTCTCGGGCGCACCACCGGCCGTGGTCACCAGGACAGCACCAACCGGCCCAACCGCTCCCTCAAAGAGTTATGGGTCTATCCGCTGCGGCCGGACTTCCGCACCCGGTTGCTCCGCGGCCATGGATGAGACCCATCCGTTTAGGGTTCTCGAACTGACGGCCGAAGAGCGTCAGGCCTTCCTCGGGCGGGTGCGTCCCGGCTGTGTGATCGGTGAGCAGGATTACCAGTTCATCGAAGGCATCATCGTCGGACTGCCAGAGGTTCTGGCCCTCATCGATCATCGGGGCATGACCATCACCCGGCTCCGTCAATTGGTGTTTGGAGCGCGCACGGAAAAGACTGCGATCGTGTGTTCCGCTCCGGCCACGACGGGCGAAGCGGCCAAGCCGGCAAGTCCCCCACCGCCCAAGCACCGACGCAAAGGCCATGGTCGACACGGAACCGAGGCGTATCCTGGAGCGCAGCGCGTGCGCGTCTCGCACCCGGAGTTCCACGCCCGGGACCTTTGTCCGGACTGTGGCCGCGGCAAACTTCACTCGCTGCGTCGCCCCGGCGTGGTGGTGCGCATCGTCGGGCAGGCACCCCTGGCGGCGACGGTCTTCGAGCTAGAGAAGTTCCGCTGTGCGACCTGCGGCCAAGTCTTCTCGGCCCCGGCGCCCGCGGCCGCCGGAACCGGAAAATACGATCCCACGGTCGGTGCCCTGGTGGCGGTGTTGCGCTTCGGCAGCGGCATGCCCTCCTACCGACTGGCCCAACTCCAGGAGAGTCTGGGCATCCCGTTCCCGGCATCCACCCAGTGGGAGTTGGCCGCTGACCTTGCTGATGTGGCCACGCCCGCCTTCGATTGCCTGGTCCGCCTGGCAGCCCAACGAGGAGTGATCCACAACGACGACACCACCATGCGCGTCGCCAGTCTGCGCCGGGAACCGGCCCCGCTCGCGGACGCCGACAAGCCCAAGCGAACGCGCACGGGCATCTTCACCACCGGAATACTGACCGGCGGCGACGAGCCACCCATCGCCTTGTTCTTCACCGGTCATCAGCACGCCGGCGAAAACCTTCAGGACCTCCTCAATCACCGTGACCGAAGCCTGCCAGCGCCCATCCAGATGTGCGACGCGCTCTCCCGCAATGAGCCAGGGGAGGCCACCACACTCCTGTCCAACTGCCTCGCCCACGGCCGCAGGCAGATGGTGGACGTCTCAACCAGCTTCCCGGTCGAAGCGCGTCACGTCCTGGAATGCTTGCGCGAAGTCTATCATCACGACGCCAACGCTCGGACCAAGGGGCTGACTCCCGAGCAACGCCTCCGGCACCACCAAGACCTCAGTCGGCCAATCCTCGACGACCTCCACCGCTGGCTGCGTGACCAAATCGACCAGAAGAAGGTCGAACCCAACTCCACTCTCGGGGGAGCGTTCAATTACCTGCTCAACCACTGGGATCCGCTGACTTTGTTCCTGCGCGTCGCCGGGGCGCCGCTGGACAACAACGTCTGCGAGCGGGGCCTGAAGATGGCCATCATGCACCGGAAGAACTCCCTCTCATACAAGACCGAGCGGGGAGCCCAGGTGGGGGATCTTTTCATGAGCCTCATCCACACCTGCCGACTCAACGCCATCAATCCCTTCGAGTACCTTGTGGCACTGGCCCGCCATCCCACCGAAGTCGCCCGAAACCCGGAGCAATGGCTCCCCTGGACCTACGCGGATACGGCGGCAGACGACACCAGTTGACCCCCGATCACTCGTCTGACGCCGTCAATCCGTTCAGCCGGCACGCCGGGACCGCGTGGCGCGAACACCCCGCCAACCTCCGAAATCGGAGCCAATCCGCCAGTCCGCACGCTCACCGAAGCGACACTGTTGAGCGGGCGACGGCCCTACGAAATCCAAGGAGATTACCTCATGGTGGAGCTTTATTTTCGGCCGGCGGAGGGAGGCTCCGCGGCACCCGGCATCGCGCTCTCCCAGGGGCGCGTAGCCGTGGACGAGGGGCAACCCGCCCGACCGATCGACGTCGGCGGCGGGCTACAGGTAGCCTTCTGGCAAAGGTCCAAGCTGCCCGCCGGCTCTTGGCGTCTCGCACTAAAGGCTCCACATCCGCGCGTGGAGCGCATTGTAGCACATACGAAGCGCCAATCCTCGGAATGGAAAGGGGACGGCGTGGGCGACACCAGCACGTTGGTGTCTTTTGAGACGCATGATTGACATACGCGCCAAACGAAAGCTGCGAATCGGCGCAGTTAGGACGTGTCGGCGGGTCCGCTCAGGGGCCTCGGCCATTCAATCTCTCGCCATGGGAGTTTTGGTCGCGGCAACCAGGAAATGGAGTTGGCTGAGGCAGCATTTTGCAAGAGATACGCTGATCCTTTTCGCGCTTTGGCTCCTTAGCACCCTGGTGGCCTGTTTCTACCAGATGCCCGCCTCGACAACTGGAGGAACCGTTGCAGCGGCCGCACTTGCTGTTTTCACACTCGCAGTCCTCGTGTGGTGGTGGTTTCGCGGCATCCAACCATCGGCGCCATACTCCGCTGACCGGCTCTTGGAAGTACTCGTCTTTGCCTACCCATGCATCATCCTTATGTTTCGGCTGTTTGCCAGTCGGACACGGCTTTTAGGACCGAACGGCGCCCGTACCGCGATACTTCTGGCCGCCATCGCCATAGCTGTATTTGTGCTGCTATTGCAGATCAATCTTGCGCGGTGCAATGGCTGGTCGTGGTTACGTAAAACCCGTTTCGGATTATGCCTAACGTGGGCGAGCAAATCACCCAAAGTCTCGCGCGCCTTGAGCCTGACTCGATTGGGCGTCATCGGGGTTTTGAGCCTGTCCGTGTCCATTGCCTTCTCATACCTATGCGATGTATGGCTGGAGCGGCGCATCACCGAGGACGCAAAGGCCGTACTGAATGAAATGGTAGAGAATCGTTGGAAACTCGAAAGGCAAATGTTCCGTCTTCGAGAGAAACTTAGTGTGTACCAAGTATCCGACGGTTCGAACGCAGTCCGCTGCCTCGATGTCATTGCGGGTATCACTTCAGAGAAACTCTGGGCCTTTCAGGCGGCGTTGCGCCACTTCGAGGCGAAGCCCACGGATTCCCCGGGATTCAGTACACAGAAAGGCGCACATTCCCCTAACAGTTCGCCCCCGCCAGCTTCCTCTCGACCGGCAGAGAATTCAGCTGATTCCACTAGTCCAGATGAGCTTTTTTTTATCGGCGCGATCAGTGGAAGTATCGATTGGAAGGAAATCCAAACTAAACTCGAAAGGATGAATACCGCGTCGTCGGGAGCCTCCTCTTTGAAGGAATTCGCGGCGCAAGTGGCGAAACGCTTCTTTCCGACCCCTGAGAACATGACGCTGGAAGACGTAGTTTTTCTGCAGCGCGTCAACGCAACAAGAATAGACGTCAACAACGAAGCCAGAATGGTGAATGGAGAAGGTCGACCGATCGACAGGGAGTCCGCGCTAGCTAATGCGATCACGTACAGATATCTCTGTCGAAACCCACCCGACCTTTACAAAGCCGATGCGACCACCGCGCCACTGCAGCCCGGCAATCAGGGTTTCGCATTCCGTGAAAGATGCGGTTTCGCTTATAGTCCGCCTGTAACGTCGGAGCTTGTGAAAGGCATCGCAGCCCTCGTGAGCAACGGCGTTGAGGAAGTTTCAAGACAACAACTAGCAACATTTTTTCTTGCGCAAGAGGTTGCTTCTGGCAGTGATCGTCTGTTGGAGGTAGGCTTGGCCGACAATCTCCAAGAGGTCCCAGAGGAGGTCCGACGTCCTGTGAGCCATTTCGGAGGCCAAGGCCTCAAACCACACGACTTCGTCTCCAGGAAGCTCTACACGCCCATTCAAAAGTTAATTTTGGATCGGATCGAGAAGAGATCCAGTGGCGATGCTCCGTTTACCATAGGAATAACTCACACCCAAGCACGCGCCATCCTCGTTGGGCCGATTCAGCTTTGGATATATTGGTGGGCTTGCTGGGCAGCCATGCAGGGCTTGGTGGTCCAGGCCCGGAAGGTGGATATGGAGGTACTTAATGAGGCAACGAACTTGTCCCTTGAAAGGGATGGAGATTTCGTAAAGGCTTTGATCAACTATCTTCCTGACCTCGGCTTCATAGGCACTTTGATTGGCATCGGCAAGGGCATGTCGATCTCGAACAAAATGATCAATGCTGACAGCGACACGGGATCTTCTGTGATCGCCACTATTACCGAGAATCTTGGCACTGCCTTCTATACAACGCTGGTCGCGGTTATTGCGCTGATGATGGTCAAAGTATTCCTTGCGACCACCCACCGAATGCTGAACGTAATAGATTTCAAGCCGCGTGAACCTGTTCCAAAGGCTCAAAAGATTCTGCGCCGATACCCGCCATGACAAGAGTGATGCACATTTCGACGGAGGAGTTCCCTCTTGGCGATCATCGATTGACTCAAGTCGGGGTTTTGAAGAGTCGGCCCAGGAGTTCACCAATGCTAAACGACTCTTGTATGCACAATCAGGATAAAGAATGTTCGTAGCATCATTCAAACTTGGGCATTCTTCCGAGATCGGGGAGAACATCGACGCGAGCAACGCCTATGGAAATCACGCTGCAGATCCCAGAGCCCATCGCGAGATACTTGGGCTACGCGCCCGAGACGCTACCCCGCCGGGCCCTGGAGGCACTGCTTGTTGACGAATGCTCGCGAGGTCGACTGTCCCGCGGGAAGGTCGCCGAGCTCCTTGGGTTGAGCTTTCACGAAGCCGAGGAGCTGTTTCACCAAAGCCGGGTCCCGTATCCGATCAAGTCCAGCGCCGAAGACCTGCTCGATAACGCCTCCCTCCCGAGCGCCCTGTGATCGTTGTCGCGGACACCGGGCCGATCAACAACCTGATTCTCATTGGGCACATTGCAGCCCGATCGGTGTGCTCAAAACTGTGTCCAAAACTGTGCATAACGTCGAGTAGCGGTGGAGTGAGTGAGGAGTAGCGAAGTACTTCTTGCGCAACGGGCAAAGTAGGGTAGAAACGGTCCCGCAAACGAGTTCTAATCGCTCAATCCCGACCACTGGCTCCATTTCTAACAGACTCGCTGCAAGCCTTTTACAACCTTATAAAGGCCAACTGTCAGCGGAATTATCAGCAGATCGGAAGCTCGGGTTTACGGGCAATTACTCTCACCGGGCGGGCGCATGCCCCCTGACCTGCCTCCTTTCGGATGTTTTAGCCTCACAACCCTGAGGCACATCCATGAAGCAACGTTTCCGATTGTTCCGCCGCGGAACCGGTGGCCGGTACTACATCCATGACG
>CAUJJW010000189.1 GCA_963205105.1 Verrucomicrobiota bacterium
CGGAACGCGAAGTCACCCCACAGATAGAGGCCGCCGTCCGACGTCGGGGCGCCGCCCCAGAACAGTGGATTGACGGTGGTGGGGATGAATCCCTCGATCCCGGCGGGCGGGTTCAAGGCAGGCGTTTCGAAGGCGACGTCGGGTGAACCCGGACGGCGCGAACCGGGATCCAGGAAGACGCCGGCGGGGGAACTGGTGACCACGCCGACGCTATTGCTGGCGACGAGTTGGTAGGTACCGGCGTCGGACGGCTGGAGATTGGGGAGCGTCAAGGATGCGGAGGTTGCATTCGGGACGGGTGAACCGTTGTGAAACCACTGGAACGACGGCGTTGGTTCACCGCTGACGGTGGCGCTGAGGGTGAGCGTCGCGCCAGCGGTGGAAACGTTCGTGGCAGCGGGTTGGGTGGTGAAGATGGGCGCCTTGGACACAGGGCCGGTTTGGTCGCCGGACAATCGGTAGACCGGCTGGGAGCCGATGGCTCCATCGAGGTTGCCGAGCACATAGACGGCACCCTGGGCGTCGGCGACGAGTTCGCGCACCACCACCGAGGGCGCTGGATCGGTCCAGGCGGGGTCGGGTGCTCCGGTGGGGAGCAACCGCTGGATGCCGCCGGTGGCCATGCCGACGACGAGTTTGCCGTCGGCAAGCACTGCCAGGGCACGATGAGCGCCTGCCGCGTCATAGATGACATCGAAGGAACCGGAGAAATTGAAGGTGGGATCCAGCACACCGGATGCGCTGACCCGGATCAGGGTTTTCACCGGGGTACCGTTGAAGGTCTTCATCGCGCCACCGCCCACGAGGAAATCGCCGGAGGGAAGGCGCCGCAGAAGTTCCACGTTGGCCACATTCCAGGGCGTGAAACTGGCATCGGGGGTGCCGTCGGCGAGAAACCGCCGCACATCGGCGCGGGCGGCGAGGAAGGAACCGTCGAGGAGCACGGCGATGTCGGTGCAGGTGCCGAGACCTATTTTGGCGAAGAAGTTGGTGTCGCGGGATCCGTTGGGAGCGATCCGAACGGGCAGGTTGCGAAGGGCACGATCCGAGCCCCAGTCGACCTGGGACCCCGTTGGTCCTCCTCCGGCGATCAGGAGGCCACCATTGGGCTGATACGCGACGGCCCACGGATCGCTCGATCGCCAGCCCAAACCGGCAACGAACGTTGGGTCGGGAGCGGTGGCTGGCGGGCGAAACTGGTAGGGTGAATTATCGCCGCCGGCGAAGATTTCGCCGTTCGGACCTGCCGCGAGGGTCTGGGGGGCGCCGCCGAGCCGATCGCTTCGCCACTCGACGGAACCGTCGGAGCCGAGCCGGACGAGGTAGGCGCCGGTGGTGGTGTTGGTGAAGGCGCCGGCGAGGAGCACTTTGCCGTCCGGTTGAACGAGCAGGGTCCGCGGAGTTTGCAGCCCGGGAACGGTGTAGCCCCGTTCGATTTGACCGGGCTGGGCATGGGTGTTGGGGGCGGGGCCTGAGAGGAGCAGAAGGGTGGTGAAGGCGGCGCAAAGCCGGGAGATATGAGCCTGGCTTTTGGAGTGCATCAGACTGATAAAGAGCATGTTGGGTGGTGGCGGTCTTCTTGGGAACCGCGGTCAACTTCGGTACCTGAGACCTCGCCAACCTGCAATGGCGGAGACGTGAACAGGCGGGTAGGAGGGGTAACCCCGTCGCAGATCGCACCGCCTACGGATTCTGTCTGCCTGACGGATGAAGACCCAACGGCATTTCCCAGCGTGAAATGATGTGTTTCACGGCGTGAACAAATCCGATCGGGGCAACGCACAGCCCGGAGTTGTCACGACGCAAAAACGCCCCGGCCTGGGGAGGCCGGGGCGTTGCGAAGGACGGGACTGGCTGGCCAGGGGCCAGCGTGGCGGGGCAATCAGTTGCCCTTGGCGCGGTAGAAGCGCGGCGCGGTGCCTGCGGGAACCGTGTACGGGCTGGTTCCAACCACGTCGGTCCAGGGGCCGGCGACCGTCTCGGCGGACTGGAGCGTGCCAGTGAACGTGACCGTGGCGCCGGTGGCGCTGCGGGCGATGGACAACGTGGGCGGCGCAGCCGGCGGGGCGACCGAGAGGACGATCGGGATGCCGCTGGCGGACGGGCCGCCGAGGGATTCGATCTCCGCCTTGGAGAGTGCGCCGGCACGGATCTGGACCGCGTTCACCCACCATTCACGCCGTTCGTCCTGGTCGCCGTCGGCGAAGAGGATGGCGGTGGGCAGGAGGGCGCGGCGGGGATTGTCGAGGCTTTGGCCGGTGGTCCAGTCGTCCTGGAAGATGCCGTCCACGTATTTGGTGACTCGCGGGGGATTGGCGGCCATGTCGTAGGCAGCAACAACGCGGTGCCATTCGCCGGCGGTGAAGGCTCCGGTGCCTTTGTAGCCATCGGTGCCTTGTCCGAAGTTGCCGCCCTGCCAGAACAGGTCGCCGTCGTCGGAGTTGTTCAGGGAACTGACCTGGAGGATGGAGGCGGCGCCGGGACCGGCGGAGCCCACCAGGACGTCGAGGATCAGGGTGTACTGATTGACCCGGGTGCCACCGCCGTTGGGGGCGATGAGATGTTCCATGACGTAACCGATGTTACGATCGAGGTCGCCGGGCACGTACATGACCTGGGCCGGGGTCTCGCCGATGTTGGGGACATCCGCGAAGTCTTCGACCCCGGTAACACCAAACTTGGTGCCGGTGGCGGTGAGCCCTTCAGCGCCGTCGAGGTAGGTCAGGGCTTTGCCCACGGAGGCGCCGAGGTCGGCGAAGTTGAAGTCCCATTGCCCGGTGACCGTGCTGCTGGGAGTGGCGATGGGAAGACCGGTCGCGGAAGGTCCGCCGAGGGCGGCGATCTGCGCGTCAGAGAGTTTGCCGGCACGAATCTGGACGCTGTTGACCCACATTTCGCGACGTTCGTCCTGGTCGCCGTCGGCGAACAGGATGGCGGTGGGTTGGAGAGCGCGGCGGGCATTGTCGAGGCCCTGGTTGGCGGTCCAGTCGTGCTGCTTGATGCCGTCGACGTACTTGGTGACGACAGGCGGGTTGGCGGCCATGTCGTAGGCGGCGACCACGCGGTGCCAGGCGCCGGCGGTGAAGGTTCCACGGCCGATGTAGCCGTCGGTGCCCTGGCCGAAGTTGCTGCCTTGCCAGAACAGGTCACCGTCGTCGGTGTTGTTCAGCGAACTGGCCTGGAGCAGCGAGGCGGCGCCGGGGCCGGTGGTGGCGATGAAGACGTCCATGGCGAGCGTGTATTGGTTCACGCGGGTGCCGCCGCCGTTGGGGGCGATGCGGTGGGTCATCACATAACCGATGTTGCGATCGAGATCGCCCGGGACGCGCATGACTTTGGCGGTTTGTCCGTCGATGCCCGGGATTTCGGCGAATTCAGTGACCTCGGTGTCGCCGGTGGTGCCGAACAGAGTGCCGGCCTTGGTGAGTCCTTCGGCGCCGTCGAGGTAGGCAAGCGGATCGCCAACGGTGGCGGAGAGGTCCGCGAAGTCGAAGTCCCATTGGCCGGTGACGTTGCTGGCGGGGAGGGCGACGGGAATGCCGCTGGGGGTGGGGGCTCCGAGGAGGGCGAGTTCGGCATCGGTCAGCCGGCCGGCGCGAATCTGGATGCTGTTGACGAACATTTCGCGGCGTTCGTCCTGGTCGCCGTCGGCGAAGAGGAGGGCGGTGGGCGCCATGGAACGGCGGGTGTTGTCGAGGCCCTGGTTGGCGGTCCAGTCGTCCTGCTTGATGCCATCGACGTATTTGACGACGACGGGCGGATTGGCGGCCATGTCGTAGGCGGCGGCGACGCGGTGCCAGGCGCCGGCGGTGAAGGTGCCCTTGCCGTTGTAACCGCCGTTGCCCTGGCCGAAGTTGCTGCCCTGCCAGAACAGGTCGCCATCATCGCTGTTGTTGAGCGAGCTGGTTTGGAGGAGCGAGGCAGCTCCGGGTCCGGTGGTGGCGATGTAGACGTCGAAGATGATGGTGTAGACGTTGACGCGGGTACCGCCGCCGTTGGGGGAGATGCCGTGAGTCATGACGTAACCGATTTCGCGGGACAGGTCGCCGGGCACGCGCATGACGTTGGCGGGCTGGCCGCCGATGTTTTCGATGCCGAACGAGGTGGTGGTGCCGAAGGCGGTGCCTTGAGCGGTCAATCCGCCGGGGCCGCCGAGGTATTCGAGGGCGGTTCCGACGGTGGCGGCGAGGCTGCCGCTATCGAAGTCCCATTGGCCGGTCACAGGGGCGGAGGAACCGCCGGTGGCGTTGATGGTGAAGCTCCATTGGCGGGACGAAGCCGTTCCTGCGGCGTCGGCGAAGTCGAGCTTCACGGCGTTGGCGGGATTGGGGCGGGTCGGGTTGGGAGCGAAGCGGATCGAGACCCGGTTGCCGGTGCGCTGAGGCGTGGCGGTGGCGGCCTGATCATTGAGGGTGAGCTTCACCGAGGCATCCTGAACCGCGCGGGTGCCGTCGAGGACCACCGCTTCGATGGCGGCGGCGGGGCTGTTGCCGGCCGAACCGGGGAGCGGAGAGACTTCACCCACGTACGGGGCGCCAGCTCCGGCGGTGGTGCTGCGGCGGTAAGCCTTGATGGCGCGCGCGTCGGCGGTGTCGTTGACCAGCACGCGTTCACCGCTGGAGAGAACGGTGTAGAACTGGAGGTTCGCACCGCGGCCACCCTGCCAGTAGACGATGCGGAACGGGTAGATGCCGGCTCTGGGGGCGGAGACGGTCCATTGGTTTTCGTTGTGGGTGCCTGCCGTGAAGGCGGGGGCGTCGCGCTCAAATTCCCCGACTTTCGTGGCAAAGAAGTCACGGGGCACCGCGCCGACGGAAACGACATAGGAGTCGTCGTCGTTCACGTCGGTGCGGTCGGTGCCGACACTGACGCCGAAGGTGGTCTCGCCGGCGGGCAGTTCGAGAAAGGCGACGGCTTCGGCGGTGAACTTGGTGGAGTGTCCGCCGGCGCCGGGGATGCCTGGGAACGCTTCCGGGGTGAAGTTCCAGAGGACTTCACCGGCGGCGTTCACGACATCAAACGGCAGGGCTTCGGGTTCGAAGTTGATGGTGTCGGTGTTGTAACTTCCGTCGGTGTTCGAGCCGGCCGAGGCTTCGTTGGGAACCGCGGTGCCGGTGGCGTCCACGAGCGTGCCGTTCAGCTGCTGAAGGGCGCGCACGTAGTTGTTGGCGATTTCGACGGTTTCCGGGGCTTGGGAGACCCGTACGATGAAACCGCGTTCCGAGGCGGACCCCAAGGCGCCGGCGGCGGATTCGGGCAGGGTGGTGGTCGCGGCGTGGGCCGGTGACGCCAGGGCAGTGGCGGCCGACAGCCAGAAGGATAGTCGTTTCATGGATACTTGATGATTCATTCGCTTCTTCGGAAATCGGGGCCGAGGGATTTTGGCTCCCGAGAGAGACGGAACTTATCCTGACACGGAAGCTCCGCACGGAAAAAGTTCACATCCAGGGAATCCTGATGCCATCCATAAGATATTCTTGGTGAAAACGTTGAGATCAGCGAGGCGATGGCGTGGCGTTGAGTGTTGGGCACCGGGCTCCTACGATCGGAGGTGCGGTGGGAACCCTGTGCCATGAACGGACCGATTGCGCTCCACCTGAAGATCCTGGCGATCGCGTCCGGGCTGCTGGTGCTTTGGGTGGTCGCCGGCTTTGGCTTGCCGCCCCTGATTCTGAGACCTGGTGGGCTGATCTCGGTCCCGGCCATGCTCGTTTCGCTGATACTGGCGTCGGTGGTGGGCTACACGTCCGGCGTGGTGATGCTTCGCGGGGAGTATTGGCAGAAGGTGGTGGCGGGCGGGTTGCTGCTGTTCGCCGGGCTGGTGGCAGCCTTCATCCTGATTTGGGCGATGCAGCGGGCAGGTCGGGGGTGACCGGGAAATGGAGTCGGAGGGTGGTGCCGCGACCCACCTCGCTTTGGACGTCGATCCAGCCGTGGTGTTGCCGGACCACGTCTTCGACGACGGCGAGGCTCAAGCCGAATCCACCGCCAGCCGCTTTGGTGGTGAAGAAGGGCTCGAAAATCCGCTGGCGGATGTCCGGGGCTATGCCGCAACCGGTATCGGTGGCGGACAGGCAGATGTGAGGGCCGGCCGAGGCGCCACGGAAGCGGGCGGCTTCGGAGGTCGAGAGGTGGACGGGCCGGGTTTGGAGGATGAGCCGACCTCCGCTCGGCATGGCATCGCGGGCATTGGCGGCCAGGATGAGCAGGCTTTGTTCGACCATGCCGGGGTCGGCAAACATTGGGGGGAGGCCGGAGGCCAGCTGGAATTCGAGGATCACGGATTCGCCAAGGGTCGCCCGCAGTTTGGTGGCGAGGCGTTCGAGGTTTTCGTTCAGATCCAAGACGCGGGGTTGGCTGATCTGTTGCCCGCTGTAGTGGAGCAGAGCCAAAGTGAGGTTGGCGCCGCGGTTGGCGGCAACGGAGACATGCGTGAGTGGGGGGCGGAGTTCCGGAGCCAGTCGCGGATCCTCAAGCACCTGGGAGGCGTTGCACTCGATGATGGTCAGCAGTTCGTCCAAGCAGCGGGCCAGCTTGGCGGCGAGATCTGCGGGGGTTTCGATTTTTTCGGCTGCCCGCACTCCGGCATCCGCCGGCGGACGATCCGTGGATGCGGCCGCGTCCTGGGAGGATTGCGCTGTCGACCCGATCGCGGCGCGTCCGAGACTGGCATGGGTTTCACGCAGGGCCGACTGCGCCTGCTGCACCCGCAACAAGGCGCCGATGCGCGCCACCAAATCCGGCATGCTGATTGGACGGACGATGTAAGCGTCCGCCCCCGCCGCAAGCCCCAGTTCCTGGTGCCCGGACGAAGTCTGAAGACCGGAGATCAAGACCACGCACGCGCCCGAGGTTTCGGGGCCTTCCTTCAGCGAACGACAGACTTCGATGCCGCTCCCATCGGGAAGGACCACATCCAGCAGGATGAGATCGGGTCGGCGAAACCGTGCGAGGCGAAGGCCTTCAGCGGCGGAGAACGCGACTTCCACGAAGTAACCCGCGGCACCCAACGCCCGCGCCATGGACCGGAGGAGCACAGGGTCGTCGTCGACCAACAGCAGGTACGCGTTCGGCTTCATGGCTCCTAGCCCGGACTGAACCGGGCATTGCAAGGTACGAAACTGCTTTGTGGAATTGCAACGTTGTTGCCTGGCCTCGGCTTACGGTGTGGGACTTGCCTTCCTTAGCCGAATTCGGAACCGCCCACCGGTTCCCTCCGTGGCAACGCAGGCAATGTTGCCTCCCCAGCGCTCCAGCGTGATCCGGCAAAAGAACAATCCCAGCCCGGATTTGCCGGGCCACCGTCCCCCGGTGATGAATTGCTGGAACAGTTGCGGCAACACTTCCGGGGCGACGCCGGGTCCTTCGTCGGTGACGGTCACCTCCATCCATTGCCCGTCATCATGCAAATGCACGGTGACCGTCGAGGCCACGGGGGCGAATCGAAGCGCGTTCTCCAGAAGGTTGTAGAGTACCCGTTCCAGTCGGGAAGCCTCGGCGACGACCCATCCGGGACGTTGGAGTCCTTCGGAACGCAGGGTTTGCAGGCGGGCCCCTTTCGCAAGGAACGCGGGGCGCAGTCCCTCGACGACGTCATCGACACAGGTGATGAGGTCGTGGGAAGGCTGAACCTGCGGGGAAGGGGCTTGTGGTGAAGGATCGTGGCTGGCGAAGACGTCGAGAATGGTGCGGATCAGGCGCTGTTGTCGGCCGGCTTGCAGCAACCCCAGTTGGACGAACTCGGTGTCCTCGGCGTCGCGGGCCCGGTTGGCGAGAATCTCAAGGCAGCCCTGGATGCCGGCCAGGGGACCGGCGAGGTCATGGATGATGCAATGCAGGAGGATTTCCTTCGCGCTGATTTCCTCCAACAGACGTTCGTGGTCCAGCATCCGTTCCCGGGCGAGTTGCAGCACCTGCTGGCGGGCGGTGTGTTCCGCATCCGCCCGGCGAATCAGCAGGAGCGATTGTTGCTGCAGTGGGAGGGCGGTGGCTTCGAGGTGCAGATCGGTTCCGTCCCGGGTGGGTTCGGTCCAGAGGCTGGAATGGATCGGCGCACCGGTGCCGCTCCTCCAGAGCTCCTCCGCCTCGGGCAGCCACACTTCCAGGAAGGGGAAGCGGTCGGTGATGGGAAAAGGCTTGTCGAGTGCGGTGGGAAAGGTCGCCAACCGGGCCAGCCAGGCGGGTGCCGGAGCCAGGATCTCGAACGAACCGAATTGCGTCCGGCGCAGGATGAGCACCTGTTGAGCGGCGAGCACCGCCGCCGCCAGGGAGTCGACGGGAGGTGGCGGCGGTGGGGACGGTGGGGACGGTGGGGACGCTGGCGCGGCACCGGTTGTCGGGGATGAGGCCATGCGAAGGGCGTCCGGCTACGGTGTGAGCAGTCGATGCGCGAGCTCGTGCAGGGCTTCGTCCACATGGTCGCCGGTTTTGGCGCTGGTTCGGACGATGGGACCACCCTGGCCTTCGAACGGGCTGAGGTCGGCGTCGGAGATTTCCCAGTCCTTGGCCAGGTCGGCCTTGTTCAACAGCAGGCTGTAGGGGATGGGGCCGAGCAGGCCCTGGGCGCGCTCATGGAGGAGAAGCGCCTGATCGAGGGTGGAGCGTCGGGTGCCATCGACCACGAGCAGGTAACCTGCGGAGCCGCGAAGGTACGAGGCTTCGACCCGCTGGAAGCGGTCTTCGCCTGCCATGTCCCAGAGGAGCAGGGTCAGGTCCTGCCCCGCGAGGTGGAGACGCTTGCGATCGATTCGGACGCCGATGGTGGTGAGGTATCTGCCGGAGAACGGGCGATCGACGAAGCGGGCGGCGAGACTGGTTTTGCCGACGGCGAACGAACCCAGGAGACAGATCTTCCGCTGGATCATGGGTTGGGTCCGCCGGGTGCCGACGCATCCAGGAGGACGCGGAACGAGACCCTGCGGTTCTGGACCTCCTCGGCGGGTGTGAGGTCGGGGCGAAGAGGTTCAAGGGCGCCCAGGCCGCGGGTCCGAAGTCGTTCCGGCGGGATGCCCTGGGATTCGAGCATCGCCCGGGTCTCCTCCGCGCGCTGCTGGCTGAGTCGCAGGTTGTACTCGGGCGTCCCGGTGCGATCAGCATGGCCCTCGATCAGGATTTGGAAGCGTCGGCCCGCGCGATCGGCGGTGGTTTGCAGGCCTTTCAGTTCGGTGATCAACCGGCTGAGGAGCTCATCCTGACCGGGGATGAGACGGGTGGTTTCGCCGAAGGACAACAGGGTCGCCTCGATGCGTTGGATGCCGGCGGAGAGTTCGGACTCAACCGGGTCGAACACGCGGCTGGCGTCGAATGCCTCCACTCCGGGAAGGGACTCGGCCCGGGACTTGGCCTGGGCAACCCAGGCCATCGCGGCGACGCCCTCGGCGCGGAGCACTCCCGAGTCGAAGCGCAGGCCGACACCCTCGGGGGGTTGGAGGGCGCGCTGGGCCCTTCGCAGCACCAGGGCCGGGGTGATGCCTTGGTAAGGTTCCCAGTGGGCGGCCACACGGTTGGTCGTCAGATGAAATGCACCGAGCAACGACGCCGGGTCGATGGCCAGTGGATCGCGCCAGCCGACCAGGTGGAAACGCCCTCCCTGTTTGGAGGTGGTCGAGACCACGATCCCCGGCTCGGTGGCGAGACGGTTCAGGTAACCGGCCCATCGGTGGTTGTCGCGGAGCACCGAAAAGGCCCAGACCCCGGCGAGCGCCACAAGTACCGTGGTTGCCAGCCAGAACGCACGAAACGATGGCTGAGCGGGTTGGGAACCTTGTTCGAGCAGGCAGTCGGCAAGAATGGGAGCCGTGGCCTCCAGGGCTTCGGGCCGGGCATCCAAGGAAGGCAGGATGAATGCGAATTCGCGGTGGACTTGTTCGAGAGCGGATTGGAGCACGGGCCGGAGGCTGTTGGGTGCGTGGCCGCGGATCACTGCAGCGAGAATCGCATGGGGACCGGTTTCGACCCAGACGCTGAGGCCACCGACCTCCAGGGTGTGCAGGCCATCCCCCGGGGTGCCGGTGAAGGACTCGGTCACGAAATCATGGATGGCGGTGAGCATGCCGGAGACCACATCGGCGTTTTGCGGGGTCACTCCCGGCGGTGCGACATGGTGCAGGAGAAGCCCGGTGGACCGTTGGATCAGGAACACCTGTTCCACGCGGTAGAGCAAGGTCCGCGAAAGAACGATCTCGGCGTAACTGCGGCCGGTGCGCAGGGCTTCGAATCGCCATTTCAACCCGCGCAGGGAGAGACTGTGATCCAACGCTTGGTTGATCGCCTGCGCCAGGCGGCTGATGGCCTCGGCGCTCGCCCGGCGGATGGCCGGACCGATGATGGGGAAGATGGCGTTGGTGAGGATGGAGGGGCTGCGCCGCACGGATTCCTGGAGCGCCGTCTCCACGGACGGAGTCAGGGCGCGGGCCAGCCGATCGCCGTCGGCAGCGCAGGCGCGCACCGCCTCGGGCAACACACGGCTGACGTCCTGGGCCCGCAGTTCCGGGTTTTCGAGGCGCTCCTGCAGCCGGGAAATCTGGGTCTTTTCCCGGCCCAGGAGCAGCTCGCGAACCAACTCAAAATCGTCCGGACCGGGCGGTGTCGGTCGGGGCGGGGCGGGTTGCGGTTCGGGGTCGGAGTCGGGCATGGCAGCAGGGCGATCGGTCCGGGGCATGGCCCGAGGCGATCGCCAGCTGGAGCGGTGAGCCGGCCTACTTGCGGTCGGGGATCTCGAATTCGTTCTTCAGCCGCATGGCCAGCTCCGTGAGCATGTCGGCGAGGGCAAAGCGGTCCTGGGCGCGGTCGCCCAATTCGCGGATTTCGCGTTCGAGAGCGGCGGCGCCTTCCTTGGCCTTTTGATCGATCTGATCGCCGAGGCGTTTGGATTCGTCGAGCCACTGTTGGCGGAGTTCCCGCTGGCTCTTGGTGGCCTGTTCCTCGAGTTGAGTCGTCTTCTTTTCCCAGCCGCGCTGGCTTTCGCGCTGTTCGCGGGTCAGCTCCTTGATCGCCTCGGTGCGTTCCTGCTGTTCTTTTTGCAGGCGCTCGCCGAGGCCCTCGATTTCGGCTCGGATGAAACTCTCCAGCGTTTCGAAGCGTCGTTTGACGTCGTCGCGCAGGTCGGCGGATTCCTTGAGCAGACGCTCCTCGAAGCGGGCGAAGCGCCGGTCATAGTCCCGCATCTGCGAGCCGAAGAGGATGTCGCGGATTTTGTCGACGTTGCCGGCGCGTTCGGCCCCTTCGGCGTCATCGAGTCCCGCCGCCGGGTTGGGGGCGGTTTCCTTGGGAGTTCCGGTGGCTGGGGATCGGGTTGGGTTTTCGGATGGATGCATAACTCGCTGCCTGGTTCGTTCAAGGCCGCCCGTTGGGCGTGCTCCGGGGGATTTCTTGTTGGTGGTCTTCACGGAAAGGAACGGGCGACGGGGGTTTCCGGAGGTGCAAATCGCGGCCGGTTCGTCGCGCACTGCGATGCAGGCGGCGGTGAATGGAGCGTCCGATTCCCGCGGAGATTAGTCAACCCTTGCCCTGGTTGACCGGATCCGCCTCTCCGCCGAGTGTAGCGGGGCTGTGACAATTTCTCGACGTTCGACAGGGTGCGCGCCGAAGCACGGGATTTGGCGACGGTGGGTGAACGGGCTGGGTTTCCTGACGGCGGGGGGCGTGGCGGCCCTGGGGCAAACCGACGTGGTTGTGGTGCTGGATCCCGGGGCGGTGGCGATTCGGGCGGGTCGCCTGGAGTTCCAGTTCCGTGCCGGCCCGGGTAATGCGACGGACTTCGAGATTTGGAACGCCACCCAGCTGGGTGCGGGAGCGAACTGGACCGCGGCGGCGGGGGCCACGGTGGAGGCGGTGATCGAGGGGGTGTACCGGGGAACCGTGCCGGTGGCCGGGCAGTCCCAGGCCTTTGTGCGTGTCCGCCGCGTGGGCCTGCCGCCCATTGGACTTGCCCCCGTCTTCAACGAGGTCATGTCGGACAACGTTTCGGCGTATGCCGTGACGGCCGGGGTGTATCTGGACTGGATCGAACTGTTCAATCCGCATGACGAAGCCCTGAACCTCGAAGGGTTCGGATTGTCGGACGATCCTGCGCTCCCGGCGCAATGGAAGTTTCCGCCCACCCAGCTCCAACCCGGTGGCCGGGTGTTGGTCCATGCCGTCGGAAACGACCAGGACGCCACTCCCGTGGCCGGTGAGCTCCGCGTTCCGCTCGGACTTCGCAGCAGCGGCGAAACCCTGGTGCTCTTGGATCCTTTCGGCCGTGAGGTCGACCGCGTGATCCTGCCACCCATGGACCCCGATCAATCGATGGGCCGGGTCCCGGACGGCGGGCCGCGGTGGCATTTGTACGCCAAGGCCCAGGTCACTCCGGGCGCTGAGAATGGCGCCGTCTCGGAGGGCGTCGTGGTCGCACCACCGGAATTTTCGGTGGACGGGGGTTTCCTGGAGGTTCCGATCGAGATTCGAATGACCACGCGCGAGCCGGGCGCGGTGGTGCGGTTCACGACGGATGGCTCCGTTCCGACGGCGCAATCCCCCGAGGCGGGTGCGGCGTTGATGGTGACCCAGACGACGGTGGTGCGGGCCGTGACCTACGACAGCGAGGGACGTCGGAGCGAAGAGACGGCGCGCACTTTTTTCCTGGGGGCGCGGCACGGGTTGCCGGTGATTTCCATGGCGGCGCCCGCGGCCCATTTCGAGTTCAAGAACGGCTATCTGTTCGGGATGGGCAGCCGGGTGTTGAACTCCCGGGGTGAGGTGTTGGAGACCTACCCGTTCTCGGGTTCGAATGCCTGGCAGGACCGGGAGGTGGAGATTCACCTGGAACTGTACGAGCCCGACGGACGGCTGGGACTGCGTCAGCGGGCGGGGATCAAGGTGTACGGCGGCTGGGGTTCGCGCGGGTACCCGCAGAAGTCGCTCGCCCTGTTTGCCCGCAAGCAGTACGGCGCGGGCAAGTTCGAGCACGACGTGTTTCCGGGGCAGGACGTCGACGCCTTCGAGTCGCTGGTGTTGCGGAATTCCGGCAACGACAACCAGAGCACGCACCAGATTCCTCCCCGTCCGCCAATCACCGTGTTCGGACCGACCAAGAGCTACGGCAGCTATTTTGTGAACGGCACGTTCACCCTCCTGCGGGACGCCATGATGCAGCGGTTGCTGCAAGGCCAGACCGACTTGGACACCCAGGCCTACCGTCCCGCCGTGGTGTATCTCAACGGCGAGTATTGGGGCATCTACAACATCCGGGAGAAATTCAACGAACACCACCTCGTGGCCCACCACGGTCTGCCGAAGGGATCCGTGGACCTGATCGAAGGCTACGGGGACGCACGGGCCGGCGATTCAGTCGCCTACCGCGCGATGCGCGAGTACGTGTCCACCCGGAGCATGGCGGTGGAGAGCAGCTACCAGTTCGTCGTGGACCGGTACCTGGATATCCCCAACTTCATCGACTACAACCTGGCGGTTCTCTACTTCCAGAACTTCGACATCGGCAACGTGAAGTCCTGGCGCCCGCGCACCTCGCGGGGACGTTTTCGTTGGATGGTTTATGACCAGGATTACGGGTTCAACCTGTGGCCCTCGAACGTGTACGTGGCCGCCATGGCCCGCGACTACGCCGACTACGCGAACATGTTCGCCTTCGCGACCGCTGGAACCGGCACCAGCACGGGATGGCCGAATGCAGGCGGGCGCACCCTGCTGCTGCGGCGTCTGCTCGCGAATCCGGGGTTCAAGGAGAGGTTCATCCTTCGCTGCGCCGACCTGCTCAACTCGGCATTCCGCGAGGATCGCGTGGAGTCGATCATCGGCGAGCTGGCATCGGTGATTCGACCCGAGATCCCCGCGCACTTGCAGCGCTGGAGCTGGCCGGAACTTCAGAAACGCGGTTACGGAGCGCCGTACCAGCCGGAGTTCCAGCCGTTCACCGCCGCCACCTGGGAAACCAACCTCCAGGTGCTCGTGGACTTCGCCCGTCAGCGCGCTCCATCGGTGCGCCAGGATTGCCAGCAGTTCTTCGCGCTGAACGGCGGTCAGGGCACGCTGCGGGTCGATGTCGAACCCGCCGGATCGGGCGGCATCCAGTTGAACTCGCTGCACCTCACCCAATTCCCATGGCAGGGCATCTACTTCAACGACCTGACCAACGTCCTGGTCGCCGTCGCCCAACCGGGTTTCCGCTTCCAAGCCTGGGAAACCCCGGCAGGGACCGTGACCGACACCCCCATGGGCTGGCGGACCCAGGCCGGCGTCACCAACACCGTGGTGGCACGGTTTGAGCCCATGCCGGCCGCGGCGGAACCACCGGATAAACTCTGGATCACGGAACTCAATTACCACGCCCCCGACGACCTGGACGCGGAGGACTGGATCGAAATCCACAACCCCGGTTCCGCCCCGGTCAGCCTCGCGGGTTGGGTGATCCGGGACGATCAGGAGGATACCGTCTGCCTCCTGCCCGCGCTGTCGCTCGAACCCGGCGGGTACCGGGTGATCGCCCGCAGCCCGGTGAAGTTCCAATGGGCGCATCCCAATGCCCGCGATCCGATCGCCACCCTCGGGGTCGGTCTGGGCAATGGCGGCGACACCGTTCGTCTGTTCGACCCGCGTGGTGTCGAGGTGGAACGCGTCCCGTACGGCGACCGCGATCCCTGGCCCGTGTTGGCCGATGGCGGGGGAGCCACCTTGCAACTCGCGCACCCGGAGATGGACCACGCTTCACCCGCCGCGTGGGCGCCGTCGGTGAAACGCGGCGGAACCCCGGGCACTCCCTGAGACCGCTGACGAGGTCGGGCCAAAAGGACCGAAGCTGAAGCTCCCAGTTCGGGTGCCTTTCGTTTCGACGCCCGGTTCGGCCGGGATCAGGCTTCCGCCATGCCCAAACGCCAACTCAGCCACGTCGATCCCCAAGGCGAGGCGCGCATGGTGGATGTCACGGCCAAGCCGGTGGTCCTGCGGGAAGCGGTGGCCACGGGTGAAATCCGTATGCAGCGCTCGACGCTCGACCTCATCGACGCCCACGCGATTGCCAAGGGGAACGTGCTGGCGACGGCGCGGATCGCGGGAATCCAGGCGGCCAAGTCCACCGGTCATTTGATCCCGCTCTGTCATCCTCTACCGATAACGGCCTGCGACGTGGTTTTCGAAATTCCGGCGAGCCAAGACCGCATTCGGATTCGAGCGACGACGCGGATTGCGGCGCAAACCGGGGTTGAAATGGAGGCGCTCACCGCGGTCAGCGTGGCGGCTTTGACCCTGTACGATATGTGCAAAGCCGTGGATAAAACTATGATCATCAACGACATAAGGCTTGTTTCGAAGAAGAAATCCAAGATTTGAGGGTCACAAAACCTGCAAGACGCTCGCGCAGAGATCGTTGGGAGGATTTTTGGGGCGATATCGGGGTGGCCCGAAAATAATTCCATTTTCTTTGTAAGATTTCGGTCGGAACTCGCGTTTTCCGCATGGTCCGTCTTCGGCGCGGTGAAATCGCCGGAGCGGCCCGAAAGATGCCATGATGAGCCGTGTGGAGAACGAGAGGCAGGACGGGTTTCCGATCCACGAATTGTGGGGCGATGCGGAGACACCGGGAGCACTCTCGGCATGCTTCGAGTACATTGGGCGCACGGCGTTGGTGCTGACGGGACCGTACACGGGATATCGGTATTGCTTCCGCCAGCCGGGAGCCCGACTTCGCGTGGATGGTCGGGATCGACATGCCTTGATGGCGGTCCCTGTTCTGCGCGCCATCGCCGCCTAGCCTGGGTCCGAACGTTCTGCGAACGCCGCCTGGCGACAGGCGGTGATGGTTGGCATTGATCCATTGTTTTCAGGAGCGGGGTGCCTGTACTGGCCAGGGACGGGTGCTGGGGATGGAGGCGAAACGAAGTGCAGTGCAGTGCAGTGCGGCTTAGGTCCGACGGTCCGCACCCTCAATTCCGTGGTTCCTGTCGGGGTTTCCGGGTTCAATCGGCATGTGTCGGACGACATTTTAACCCGGTTCCGCGCGGTGGATCGCCTGTTTGGCGCGGGGACGGTCCATCGCCTGCAAGCCGCCCACGTGGCGGTAGTGGGCCTGGGAGGAGTTGGTTCCTGGGCGGTGGAAGCCCTGGCTCGCTCGGGCGTGGGTTGCCTCACGCTCATCGATCTCGACGAAGTCTGCCTCAGCAACGTCAACCGACAGCTGCCGGCTCTCGAGGACACGGTGGGGCGGTTCAAAGCCGAGGTTCTCGCTGAACGGGTCCGAGCCATTCAACCCGCCTGTGATGTCCGGCCGCGGATCGAGTTTTTCACCGAGTCGTCCGCGGAACGGTTGCTGGAGCCCCGCTACCACGTGGTGGTGGATGCCATTGATGCCTTGAGCAACAAGTGCCGCCTGATCGCCGGTTGCCGGGTGCGCGGGATACCTGTCATCGCTTGCGGCGGAGCCGGGGGCCGACGCGATCCCACCCGGGTGCGCTTGGCCGACCTGGCCGACACCTCGCACGACCGGCTGCTCGCCGAGGTGCGCCGACGTCTCCGTCGGGAGCACGGATTCCCGGAAGCAGGCCAGAGCATGGGGGTTCCCTCGGTGTACTCTTGCGAGCCGGTGGAGGGGCCTCCCGCCGATGTGGTGTGTGCGGCATCGGGCGAGGGGCCAGCGGATGGCGGCGAGGTCTTCGGAGACGCCGGCCCGACCAAGATGGGTCGACGGTTGAACTGCGAAGGCGGCCTGGGTTCCGCGGCGTTCGTCACCGGGGCGTTTGGGCTGGCTGCGGCTTCCTGCGCGGTGGAGACGATTCTGGGCATGCGCCGCTGACGGGCGTCATGCCATCGACTGCGCGTAAACGGCTTCGGTCGCGGCGGCACACGCGTCCCAGGTTTGTGCCCTTGCCGTGGCGAGTCCTGCCGCGCCGACGCGCTCCGCGAGATTGGGATCCGCGCGCAGTCGTTCCAGGGCGGACCTGAGATCGGCGGCTGCTTCGGGCTGGATCAGGAAGCCGTTTTCGCCATTTCGGATGAGTTCTGCGGCACCGATACGGCAGCCGATCACTAAGGGAATTCCCGTGGCCATTGCCTCGGAGACCACCATGCCGAACGTGTCGTAGCTCGACGGGTAGACGAACACATCCGCCGCCCGATAAGCCTGTGCGATGTCGTTGTCCGGTCCCCAGAACTTCAAGCGATCGGCAACCCCCAGTTGTTTCGCCAGCGCCTGGTAGTCGCCGGGGGAGGACCTTGAAATGGCCAGCAGCCGGGCATCGGGAAAAGCTGGCAGTTGGCGGATGGCCTCGGTCAGACCCTTCACCGCTTCACCGGCGAACAGCCAGACCCAGGCTGACTCGCTCAGGCCGTAGCGTTGACGGCAGGCCTGACGCTCCTGCGCATCCAGAGCCGGTCGGAATCGTGACGTGTCGACCCCGTGGTGAATCACGTGGAACGGTCGGCGCCAGCCATAGTGATCCCGAATCTCCTCGGCCACCCGTTGGGAGATCGCGATCAGCTGACGGGCATGGGGCTGACGGTAGAAGGCGGCCTCCAGCGGGTTCACCAGGGCGGGGAAGATCCTGGCTCGCAGCGACGCGGGAGGCGCGACTCGGTACCGCGCCGCGTTGCAGACATGCGCGGTGATGACATCCGCACGCCAGCAGGTGAGTCCCTGGGCGTGCACCACGTCATGCCGACCGCGGCGGACCATGCGTTCGGAAGCGGCCAGAAAGGTGAACACCGACGCCAACGACACCCGTCGCCACGCCGGCACCCGGACGAACGACCAGCCGGTTCGGGGTTCCACCGCGAATCGGTTGGCATAAACGGTCACCGAATGGCGGGGAGCGAGTCGTTGGGCGAGTTCGAGACAGTAGCGTCCATGCCCGACGCGCGGGTCAAAGTCATGAACGACCAGGGCCAGGTTCATGGAGGTCAACGGGCGGTTCCGCCCAGGCCTGCGGCATGCGCCAGGCGTTCGGCCAGCTTGGGCCAGGCGTACACCTCCTCGGCACGTCGCCGCGCGGCTTCGCCCAGTTGAAGTCGTTGTTCAGGGGCTCCTGACAAAGTCAGCAGGCCCTTCAGCAAACCGTCATTCCCCGGCGCCACCAGCACCCCCGCGCCTCCTTGATCCAGATCGGTGCGGTTCTCGCCGAGGTCCGTCGCCACGCACGCCCGGCCCATGGCCATGTACTGCTTCAGTTTGGTCTCCGACCGCGCTTCCGAGTGGAAGCCGGGCTCAAGGGTGTCGACGCAGATGTCCATGGCCGCCAGGCAGTCGGGCAGCCAGTCATCCGGCACGTAGCCGGTGAAGGTGAATCGGTCCGCCACCCCAAGGGCGGTCACGCGTGCCCGAAAGGTCTCCAAGGCAGGCCCAAACCCCACGATCAGGAAATGCGCCGACGTTCGCGATGCCACATCGGGTGCAACCTCTGCCAGGGGTTGGCCGGCGAATTTGCCCTCCCACGAAGCCAGATACCCCAGATAGCCGATGATCGGTCCCCCAGGCAGTCGGTACTTCTCGCGAACCCGATCCGCACGTGCCTGGCGTGGATCGAACACGGCGCAATCCACCCCCACCGGCAGGTAATGAACACCGGCTTCACGACCTGGACGGAGACGTCGGCCCAACGCCACCTGAGCGGCGCTGACCGCGAACACGTGGTCGGCGGTCACCACATTGCGGCAGCGCAGTCGATCGACCCATCGTTGCGGAGGGTGTCGCGACCAATCGGCAGGGGCGTCGTACCAGTAGAGCAGGGTCTGACGGCCACCGCGCCAGGCTTGCAGGTCCGCACAACCGTCATTGGCGTAGAGGACAAACTCCGAGGCGGGCTGGCTCCAGAGAGGGCGGATGCGGTTGGCGTAGATTCGACGCAGCAGTCGACGCCAACCACCGGCCCGGGAGGCAGTGACCCTCACTTCGATCACTTCGGCGTGTGCCCGAAGGGCTTTTGCGAGCTGGGTGGTCTGGAACGAGGTGGAAAGGTGGTCAGGTTGACCGAAGAGCACCGCCAGGGTGGGGCGACGGGTGGGTGGGCGTCCGACACTGTTCGGGAGTTGAGTCACGTCCGGGAGTCAATGTGCCCCGTCGGAGGCCAAGGCCGGCAAGCCTAAAGCCGAGCCGCAAATCGCACACGCCATGTTCAATGGAAGTCCCCTGTTCGAAAGCGACCTGCTCACGGGCCTTGAACCGGGAAGGACTCCGGGGGGCGGGACTCCCTCCTCTACGGCAGGCGAGACGCTCGCCGCTACGGACGTTTCATCAGGGCCTGGGTCGCATTCTGCTCGGTGGTCGTTGAAGGGCGGAAGGCGGCGATGTCGGCCAGGCGGGACCGGATACGGTCGCGCAAGGTTTCGCGGTCCTTGGGCAGCATCTTGCCGCGGCGAATCAGACCAAACCCCCGTTCGCATTCGCGCCGTGCACTCTCGTCCCAGCGCGCCGCGGAAAGGCCGGATCCTTCCAGCGTCGCTTTCATGTCGGCGCTGGAAAGTGTCGCGTCGTCGCGGCGGGCATGGGCGCGGTTGATGACGTAGCAGAAGGTGCCGAAGGCGCGGTCCAACAGGATCCACGGGAAGTTCACGGCCGCATAAGGACCCACGGAAATGGCGCTGCCGCCCACACGGAACTTCTGTCCCAGCCCGGGCACGGTGACCTTCAGCTCCGGACGCCGGCGTCCCAGGAAGAAGGCACTCGCCGCACCCAAGGCGCCACCGATGCCGGCGCCCGCCAACAGGGTGTGACCGACGGTCAGCACATCAATGCCCGCCCCCGCCGCTGCCCCGCCGATCGCCCCCGCCGCCACCAGTTGTCGTTCATCGAGCCCAAAGGCGCGCCAGGTGTCGTGGCTGAACAGGTCGTCGTCGAGGACCGGGGCGTCCGAGGTGTCGGGACGGACGCGTCGGTGGCCGAACAATTGGATGATGGCGCGATGGGCTTTGGCTTCGCGCCCGGCGAGCGCCTGGGTGAAGCGCCCCTTGAGTTCCTCGGCGGCGGTGGCCCGGCGGGCCTTGGAGGCGTCGCTGACCGAGGCGATTTCCTGGTGGGTCAGGGCGTCGGCGAGCAGTTCGACGATGATCTCGGCACAGTCGTCGAGCCGGCGTTCCCATTCGTCGCGATAGACCCCGACCGCCCGGAGCAGCTTGGGTTTCCAGCTCTGCTCGATGCCGGCGAGGGTTTCGAGCAATTCGACGCGGTCGGCGAAGGTGGCGTGGTGGGCGTTGAATTCGCGGACGGCGTTGAAATGAAGGCCGAGGCGGCGTTTCCAATCCTGGACGTGGTTGTCGCTGCCGGTGCGGTTGATGATGGCGAGGCGCGGTTGGCCGGTGAGCCGAAGGATTTCCATCTCCGCGGCGTGGATCTCCAGGACGGGTTCCGAGCCATCGACGACGTACAACAGGCCGGCGCCGTCGACGAGCGGTTGGAAGAGCAGGCACTCCGCTTCGAAGGCGGGGTTGTGACGGTGGCGGGCGATGAAATCGCGGAAGACGGCCAGCGGGTTGGGGGCGGACGCGGCGGGGGCGAGTTCGGGCAGGGCTTCGCGGGCGTTCTGGAATCCGGGGGTGTCGTAGAAAGCGAAGAGATCGGCGAGCTCGAAGCGCTGACATTCGACGGTTTCGCCGGGCATGGAACTGATGCGGACCTGATCGTTCTCGGAGAGGGTGGAGACGACGGAGGATTTGCCGTGATTGACGGCGCCAACGACCGCGAACGTGGGGGTGACGTCGGTCATGGGGAGGGAAGTCGCTCGAGGCTGACGGGCAATTGGTGGATGGCGATCAGGTTGCGCCAGTGTTGGAAGTCGGTATCGGGCACCGGTGCGAACTGGTCGCCGGTGCGTCGGCCGGTGAGCAGCAGGATGACTTCGCGGCCGGGGCCGGAGGCGTCGGCGATTTTCCTGAGGAAGAGCGCGATGGCCTTGATGGGGGCGCGATGGGCGGGGGCGATCACAATGACGGTGGAACCGGCGTGGCCTGGCGCAGAGATCGCCTGCAGGGCGTCGGCGTTGCCGCTGGGGTGATCGATTTGGACGGGGAACGTCGGGATGTCCGGGACGGCGGACGCGTTGTGGATCGTGGAGGGAGAGATTCCGCTGCGCGGGACGCCCAGCTCGACGGCAGGCGAGACGCCCGCCGCTACGGAGCGTGGGTCCAATGGCGGTCCAAAAGCCCGGGCCAGAACCTGGCGGACGAGGTTGGGGGACGGTTCCAGATCGGTGGCGACCAGGGCGAGGCAGGTGCGAAGGCTGGAATGTGGCGCGGAGGTCGCGGGTGTGATGTTGGGAATGTGCAGCGCCGCGGTGTCCGTTTGGGCGTGGAACATGGGGCCGGAGAGCTGACGGGCGAGGGCGTTGCAGCCTTCGTGATCAAAGGTCCAGGAACCGATGATGCGACGGAGACGGGCCACGGCGAGAAACAGCAGTCCGCCTCGGAACAGCAGACCATAGAAGGTGACGGCGTACGCGAGGAACGGCCACCACGACGCCAGAGCGGAACGATCCAGGGCGCGGATGCCGTCGGCGTAGGCGAAGCGGCTGCCGGAGATTTGGGCGAGATCGGGATGGGCGTGCGGGGCGAACCACGACCAGGGGGTGGCCACCACGGAGACGATGCGGTGGGCGACCTCGGGGCTGAGGTCGAGCGTGGATTGCCAGCCGAAGGCGAGGTCGGTGGCGGCGACGTGGGCGAGCAAAGTGCCGAGAATCCCCAGGCCGTACCCGACGGCGACCAGTTGGGTGACGATGACCACGGGCCAGGAGGTCAGGGAGCCGTAGATCTCCCGTTTGCGGTGGAGGATGGCGAGGCGGGCGCGCAGGCGTTCGCGTTGTTCGCCAGGCAACCGCCGGAGGCCGGCGGAGCAGAGCCAGGCCATGCCGGACAGGAGGTGGCGAAGCGGTTGAAAATCCCGAAGCGCACCGGTGGTTTGGCGCAGGAAGCTGACGACGCCGGCGCCCAGGAGCAAGAGCCACGGGAGGCCGAGTGTGCAGGCGAGGAACCACGCCACGTTGACGGGCTCGGATCCTTTGTAGTGCAGCAAGGCGCCAGTGACGCTCGCGCCGAGCAGGATTCCGGTCGCGGCTCCGATCGTACCCAACCAGCGCCAGCCGGTGGCGATGGCTTCGCCGGGGAGTTGGGCGGAAGGCTCGCTGCGTCGCAGCTCCAGCCAGTCGTGGAACAAGGATCGACGCGCGCCGGGTCCACCGGTCGGGATGCCGTCAGGACGGCGCTGAGCCCAGGCCTTGCGCCACGGAGCGTTGGTATCCGCGTCGTCCTGGCTGAGCAGGATTTCGAAGTCGATCAGGTCCGCCAGGGTCCATGCGGACGGCGGATGGGGAGGCGAAGACTTGAGGTCGGAACCCTCGGAGGTCATGCGGGCCTGCTCAGGCAAGGATGCGATGAATGACGTTGCCGTGGACGTCGGTGAGTCGGATGTCGCGCCCGCCGAAGCGGAAGGTGAGGCGGGTGTGGTCGATGCCCATGAGGTGGAGGATGGTGGCGTGGAGATCGTACATCTCCAGCGTGTCCTGCACCGCCTTGTAGCCCCAGTCGTCGGTTTCGCCATAGGCGATGCCGGGACGCACGCCGCCGCCGGCAAGCCAGACGCTGAAACCGAACTCGTTGTGGTCGCGGCCGTCGGAACCCTGCGCGAACGGCGTGCGCCCGAACTCGCCGGCCCAGACGACGAGCGTGTCGTCGAGCATGCCGCGGCCTTTCAGATCAGCGAGCAGGCCGGCGATGGGCTGATCGACGGCGCGGGCGTTGTCGCCGTGATTCTTGATCAAACCGCCATGAGCATCCCAGCGCTGGTAGCCGTCGACCATGGGGATGGTGAGTTCGACGAAGCGCACGCCGCGTTCGACGAGTCGACGGGCGATGAGGCATTGGCGGGCGTAGGTGCGGGTGTGGGGATAGGTGGCGTCGAGGCCATAGAGTTCCCGGGTGGCGGCGGACTCTCCCGAGACGTCCATGAGTTCCGGGATGGTGGTCTGCATGCGGGCGGCGAGCTCGGCATTGGCGATGGCGCTTTCGAGGGCATCATCGCCGCCGGCGGTGGCGAGGCCGGCGCGGTTCAGGCGCTCAACCAGGCGTCGTTTGGCGAGTTGGAGCGCGGGCTGTTTTTCGGAGGGGACGACGTTGGCGAGGGGTGTGCCATTGGCGTTGAGCAGGGAACCCTGAAAAGTGGCGGGCAGGAAGCCGCTGCCGAAGCAATCGAGACCGCCGGAGGGAATTTGGCCGCCGTTGAGAACGACGAAGCCGGGGAGATTTTCGTTCGAGGTGCCGAGGCCGTAAGCGACCCAGGCGCCCATGCTGGGGCGGCCCTGGAGGCCGAGGCCGCTGTGGAGGAAGTAATTCGCGCTGGTGTGCTCCGGGAAGGCGGACGTCATGGAGCGCAGCACGCACAAGTCATCGGCCTGACGAGCGACGTGAGGGAACAAGTCGCTGATCCAGAGACCGCTTTGGCCGTGCTGGGAGAAGGCCCATGGGGACTTGAGGACGGTGCCGATGTTTTCGAACTGGGTTTTCTCGATCTTGCCGATGGCCTGGCGTGGGTCCTTGCCGTGGTGCTTTTCGAGCATCGGCTTGTGGTCGAAACTGTCGACTTGAGACACGGCGCCTTCCATGAAGAGGAAGATGACGCTCTTGGCGCGGGGTCGGGCGTGCGGCGGTTTGGGGGCGAGCGGACCGGCGAGGGAACGGCTGGCGAAGGCGGGTTGGCTGAAGAGCCCGCGCAGGGCGAGGGCTCCGAACCCATTGGCGGCGCCGGCGAGCAGGGCGCGGCGGGAGAGGGGTCTTTTCATTCAAATGGCGAACGTGGATGGGAGCTAGGAGCCGTGTGGCGAGCTGGGGGGGCGCCAGTTCGTAGCGGCGGGCGTCCCGCCAGCCGTAGAGCCGGGCATCTTGCCCGACGG
>CAUJJW010000190.1 GCA_963205105.1 Verrucomicrobiota bacterium
CGTCCCTCTCCATGAACCGGTCGTCCGTAGCGGCGGGCGTCCCGCCTGCCGTAGAGGGGGGCGTCTCGCCCCCCGGAATCCCCGGTTCAAGGCCTGTGAGCAGGTCGATTTCGAACAGGTGGCTCTCCATGAACCGTCAATTTCCAGCCCCGGACGGGGCGGCAAGACTTTAGCCCACGGCGTGAGCCGTAGGGACGCGGACCCAAGAAAAGCCAAAGCCCCGGAGGGGCGATCAGAAAAGCAAGGCGGGCAGAGCATCCTGCGTTCCCCCAAACACCAACCCCAACGCCGCCTATTCTGATCGCCCCTCCGGGGCTCGAAATCCCATGCAACGCCACACCCATGGCTCACGCCATGGGCTTCCGTTCTTTCGGCCCTCCGGGCCTCCGTAGCGGCGGGAGTCCCGCCCCCCGGAGTTCTTTTCCATGCAACACGAGGGCCCGCCGCACCTTCCGCCGGGCAAGATGCCCGGCTCTACGGCAGGCGAGACGCCCGCCGCTACGACACCGGCGTCCTCGCTCTGCCCGGTTCATGGCCCGTGAGCAGGTCGATTTCGAGCAGGGGGCTCTCCATGTACCGCTGCACCTCCCTGGAATCCCAACATGGATTCCGTCCCAGAGCCCGGGGTTGGACCGCGCAGCGGGCCTACCCCGGGTGCGGGTTCCCGACGATTCACAACCCCGACGGGGTTGCGGCGGGCGGGCTCAACCCCGTTGAGGTTGGTCGAAATACCCGCCGAGGCTCTCTCCCCGATTCATGGCCCGTGAGGAGTGGATTTCGAACAGGGTGCTCTCCATGAACCGTGAAATCGTTTCGTTGATTTCCAACGACTTACAATTTCGCGGTTCAAGGGCCGTGAGCAGGTCGATTTCGAACAGGTGGCTCTCCATGAACCCTCATTCGATCACAGCGGGCGTCTCAACGGGCTTACGGTCGATGTCTCGACAGTTGCTGTCGTTACAAAACTACTTGGTTTCGTCGGGGGTGACGGCGAAGGAGACCCGTTGAATGCCGGCGCGACGCACCAGATCGAGCACGGTGAGAACCGCGCCGTGCGACGTGCCTTTGTCGGCGGAGACATACACCGGTGTGTTGGTGGCTTTGCCGTGGAAATGGTTGGAAAGCGCGAGCCCGAGAGAGGGCAGGGTGGTCCCGTTTTCGCCGATGAACACCTGGCCTTCCCGGTTGAGTGCGATGCTGAAGACATCGGCCTTGATGTCCTTGTCACCGGTGCTGGCCAAGGGAGCGTCCACTTTCACGGCCTTCAATTTTTCCATGTTCAGGCTGACCATCATGAAGGACGCCAACAGGAAGAACATGACATCGATCAGCGGGATGATCTCGATGCGGGAGTGCCGTCGGGGAACAGGAGACCCAATTCTCATGGCGACGACCTCTTGGTGGGCAGGGTGATGTTGAAGGACACCTTTTGAATGCCAGCTTGGCGGCACAGGTCGAGAATGGCGATGACCTGTCCGTGGGTGGCGTCGGGACTGCCCTTGATGTAGGCCGGGATGTTGGTCTCGGCGGCGTACCGGTTGGTCAGGTACATGAACAGGTCCGGGAACGACTTGCGTTGCTTGTCCACGAAGGCGTCGCCGGCGGCGTCGACTTCGATGTGGATCATGGACGGCTTCTTGTTGCTGGAACTGGCGGTGGGGGTGGGCAGATCCATGCGCAGGGTTTGCACGCGGATCATGGTGATACTGACCATCATGAAGGAGGCCAGCAGGAAGAACATGATGTCGATCAGGGGAATGATCTCGAAGCGGGCATGCTTTTTTCCGACAGGGGAGGAGATCTTCATGGAGGGATCGACGCCGGTGGGTTCCCTGACAACGGGTTATTCCTGAACCGTGGCTTCGCGTCGGAACTCCATGGTGTCGAAGCCCTTCTGACGAGCGGAGTTGACCATCACCTCGATGTTGGTCGCTGCGGTTTCGAGTTCGAACTGGAGGCGGGACAACTTGGCGGTGAACAGATTGAAGGGGATGAGGGCCAGGATGGCGATGCCGAGGCCGGCGGCCGTGGCGATCAGGGCCTCACCAATACCACCCGAAACCTTCTGAACGGCGAGTTCGGCGTCGCCGAGGCCGGTGAAGGAATTGAAGATGCCGGTGACGGTGCCGAGCAGGCCAAGCAATGGGGCAAGCGTTACCAGGGTATCCATGACGGTCAGGAAGCGACCGGCCCTCTGAAGTTCAACACCGGCAGCGACTTGGAGTGCACCCTGAAGAGACGAGTGCACATGATTCATCCCGTGGTAGATCATCCGGATGATCGGGTCGTCGGAATCCTTGGACAACTGGGCTGCGGTGCGGAAGTCCCCGTTGTCGAGGGCTGCGAGCAGCTTCTCCAAGCGTTCGGGATCGCGTTTTCTCGATTCACGCCACCACCAAAAGGAGCGTTCTCCGACGACAGCAACCGCCGCGAGTGCCGCGACGAGAATCGGCCACATGATGGGGCCGCCCTTGATGAAAAGTTCGACAAGCGTGTAGGCGAGCATGGGAAGGAGTTGGAGGGTGGACTGGGGCGGGGGCGGGGGAGTCAGCGGTGGTTGGGTTGTGGGGGAAGGCAGGAGATCGGTTCAGGGGGCGAAGGTGATGGCGATCCGGTAATTGGCTCCATCACCCGACTCGGCGCGCCATTCCCGGCGGATGAAGTCACAGACGTGGCGATCCAGAGCGGGATCTCCTGAACTGCGGCCGACTTCCACTTTGATGGGGAGTCCGTTCGTGTTGATGGTGATCAGGGCCTCGACCGTGCCGCCGATGCGACGGCGCTGGAATTCCTCCGGATAATTGGGCGGTGGTTGTTTTCGGAACTCTTTGCCACCAAAGCGGATGGCACGGAATTCAGGGCGCGGAAGATTGTCCGGGGGAGGGGCCTTGGGAATGATGGCCGGCGGGGGGGGTACGAAACGGGCGTCGGGAGCGATGGCGACGAAACCCTGCACGGGAACGGAGAAGGTCACATCCTGAGGGGAGGCAACCAGGACAGGCACCACCACCGGGACCTCCACGAACTCCTCGGCGACATCCTCGGGTTCCTCCTGTTCGCTCGACTCGGAGGGTTGATTGTCGGTTTCGACGGGTGGAAGCAATTCAGCCCGCATGGGTTCCGGGAGCGGAGCCGCTTCGCGAATCACAAAAACCGGCTGGTTGAGCCCCATGCAAGCCACCACCACAAACAGGATCGCTATGGAATTGGCCCAAGCCAACTTCCGGGCGTCATCCCGGCTGGCGCGTGGCAGGCAGTAAGCCGCCAGATCGGACTTCAACCGATACTCGGGCAGGGGTTCCGAATGAGATACCGAAGCGGTCATACTGGAACGCTCCTCCGGCACCCGGAAGGGGAACTCAAGGAGAGGCCGCGCCGGCTGGTCCGGAGGAACCGTTCAATTCGTAGCGGATTCCGCATGGCGACTCGCGCTGCGCAGGGATTTGAGCATGAATTTGCTGCGTTACTCCCCGCGCCCCACAGCGGCAGCTTGTCGATGGGCAGGGAGGGTGGCAACCGGGAAGTTGCCACCCCGTTCACTCCGTCAGGGCGCCTTCACCAATTGGAAGAAGCCGCTGGAAACCCCCGGCAGGGTGGTGGTTCCGACCCGTACCAGTCTGCGTGCACCGGTCTGGGTCACGCCGGTCACGTCGGACCAGGGCCCGCGGATGGAGGATGCGCCTTTTAGGACAAATCCATCGTCGGGCAGGTTCCAGCCCACCAGGTATTGAACATCCCGGGGCACGGCAACGATCCCTCCGGCATCCGCAGCGCGTGTCAGCCAGGCCGTCGCATTCAATTCCGCGGCCGTGAAGGTGTCGTCCACCACCACGGTCGTGCCCTTTCGGATTTGCACGCGTGAGAGAACTGCTGCGAGGCCGATGCGGGTATCGGCATTGGGTTGAACACCAAACTGGGCGCTGACCCCGGCCGCCGCAGGCTCGTAGAAGGGCACGTCGGCTTCAGGCATCTTGAGGTCCAGGCTGGCACCATCCGGTGCGGTCAGGCGGATGTCGGTGTTGTTCAGGAACGCGACATTCCAGGTACCGATCATGGTGGGAGCCCAGAGTTCACCGAGAACACCGACCGGTCCTGCGGCCGCATTGGCCTCGGTTCGATAGAGCATCGCGTTGCCGGCGGCCTCGTTCACCTTGTGCAGGAAACGCGCCCGGGCGCGGACGGCGTCATCGGCGGTGCCAGCGACCCCATCGGTTCCCACATGATTGGCGTACTGGAACTCCACGAGAATGACGTTGGCATCATTCCAATCGGGGGTACTGGACCCGCCGGTGTCGGTGGAGAGGATGATGTGGCCCTGGTACCCGGCATGGGTCTGGGCATCCGGAAACTCCGCCCAAGTGACCGAGTAGGTCATGGGGTCGGGCTGGTTGACCCACCACAGGGAATTCGCGAGGTCCTCCGATCCCGCGTAAACGATGTTCTGGCGCTGATAGGCCTGTCCAGGGGCGCTCGCGATCAGCCGAAGTCCGGGATTCGAGTTCTTGGCGATGGCCAGGGTAGGGGGATTGGGACCGCCCGCGCGCTGGGTGAAGACGAGGTTGTCCAGGTAGTAAATCACCGGTCCCTGAAAGCCACCGTTACCGTTCTGGATGATCAGGCCGGTCAGGGATCCCTCCGTCGGCGGGATATCGAACCGGATCGTGGTCCAGTCGGTACTGGTCAGATTGACGCCACCCAAGGCGGTGCCATCCGGACGCTTGAACTCGAAATAGCCGTACTGGCCGGCCGCGGTGGGGATGGAGGACGGGTCCACCCGGATATCGACGGAAACCGCGATATGATCGGCGCCCACGACGGGTTCAGCGAAGGTGGTGGTGATGACGGCCTGTTCCCAGCCGTTGTCCTCCGGGGTGAAATAGTCGGCGGTGACTTTCAGGGACCCGGAGCCTGCGGTGCCTCCGCCGGCATCCAGAGCATCAAACTCCAGAATCGGGGACGTTCCCCAGGTGGCGGTCCAGGCGTCGGCGTCGCTGGCGTCGTTGAAGCGGGTGATGACCGTGTCGGCACACGCCACCAACGTGAAGGAGCTCAGGGCGGCCAGGGACGCGGCCAGCCAGCGGCGATGTGAACAATGGATGCGTGAATACATGGCAATGATTCCTCAAATGAACTGTGCCATTCCCAAGGGGACTCCCCGAGGACACGGTGTGCCCTTGCAGGTTCAGCCCCATGGGAACGGTTGGCGGATAGCATTATCGCGGTCCCGTGCCGCGCCAACCAAATCTCCGCGAGTGGAAATGACACCCGCATCCGTCCCGCCCCATCAAGCTGTTGGCCCAATGGTTCGATACAAGGAGAGTGAAGGGCTCTGTTTTGAACCAAGACCGAATGGAATCCGCGTGCCGATCCAATCCGATCGAGAGATCGGCGCCTGCCGGCAACCGAATGCCTCAAGGACCCGAAAGGGGACTGCCGCCGGAGCTTGCGCCTGTGCAAGCTGACCATTCGTCCTCACCCACGTTCCATCACCTGAGTCATTCCATTATGCGCACTTCCCTCATTGTGTTCGCCTGTTCCGCCGTCGTGTCCTCCGTTCAAGCCGCCGACGGCTCCGAAACGGGATCCGCCGGGCCCGTTGATCTCTCGACCATCGACAAAAGCGGCTACCATCTCTTCAACCCGACGCCACGTGAGTACATGCGCGAGATGAGCACGGATAGGCCGGACAAAACGGAGAGCCCGTACACCGTCGATGCCGGTCACTTTCAGATCGAGATGGATTTCTTCACCTTCACCCGGGATCGGGACACCTCGGGGGGGGCGGACACGCGGGTCGAAAGCTGGGCGGTTGCGCCGATCAACTTCAAAATCGGTCTGCTGAACTCGGTGGACCTGCAAACCGTCATCGAGACCTACAATTTCGTGGAGACAGATGACCGGGTGGCGGGAACCAAGACGCGGCAATCCGGTTTCGGAGATCTGACCAGCCGACTCAAGGTCAACCTCTGGGGCAATGACGGCGGTTCCACCGCGCTTGCGATGATGCCATACGTGAAGGCACCTACCAACCAGGACCAGTTGGGCAATAACAGCGTGGAGGGCGGCCTCATCCTGCCGTTGGGAGTGGAACTGCCGGCGGGGTTTGGTCTGGGGATCATGCCTCAGATCGATATCGTGCGGAACGACGGCCGGAGCGGGCATCACGCGGAAATCGTCAACACCCTGACGGTCGGTCGCACCCTCATCGGGGAACTGGGCATGTACGTGGAATTCTTCAGCGCCGTGAGCACCGAGGACGATTCCCCCTGGGTGGGAACGTTCGACATGGGGTTCACGTACGGGCTGACGCCGGACATCCAGCTGGATGCGGGCGTGAACATCGGGGTGACCGACTCGGCGGATGACATCAATCCGTTTTTCGGCATCTCGATGCGATTCTGACCCCGAAAACGGGGCGTTCCCCACGGCAGTGTTTCCCGGCTGCCACCGAGCTGATTCGATGGGCGGGAAGCCATCCTGAATTTCAAGTAGGGCAGGCTTCCCGGGAACCCATCATGAATGTTGCCATCGAGCCACCGGCCGAAACCCACCTGAGCACCTGGACCAGGGTAAGGTCATGAGCCGCACCCCCGTTGGCACGGATGAGTTCGGCGGGCCTCTCCACCCTATCGCGTCTCTCCAGGATGTCTCCGAGCGTCGGCAGGCTGAACGCCTTCAGGCGCTCTCGGCCGATGTCCTCCGCATTCTCAACGATCCGGCTCTGTTGCCCGACGCAGCCCGATGCATCCTTGACGCGATCCAACGCGAAACGGGCATCGAAGCTGTTGGCATTCGGCTGATGAAGGACAGCCACTTTCCGTACGCCGCAGCCGATGGCTTCACGGAGGAGTTTCTCAAGTCCGAGAACGATCTGACGTCCCGTGATTGCGAGGGAAAGGCGCGCGTCGACGCCAGCGGCCACGTGTTGTTCGAGTGCACCTGCGGCCTGGTGTTGTCCGGGAAATCCGATTCGACGAACACGTTCATGACCCCGGGCGGGAGTGCCTGGAGCAACGACGCCCAGTCACTGCTTCATCTCCACCCGTCCCAGGATCCGCGCCTGCACCCGCGCAATCGTTGCATCCACGAAGGCTACCAATCCATCGCGCTGATCCCCATCCGCGCCGAGGGTGGCATCGTGGGCCTGCTCCAGCTGAATGACCGGCGCCCAGGCCGTTTCAGCGCGGAGATGATCCAGTACTTCGAAGGGCTCGCCACCAGTTTTGGCGTCGCCCTGCTGCGGCTGAGGGAAGTGCACGCACTTCGCCAGGCCGAGCAAAAGTACCGCAGCCTCTTCGAAAACTCCGTCGAAGGGATTTTCCAGGCAGACCCCGGAGGCGCGGTGTTCAGCGCCAACATCGCGCTCGCGAGAATCTTCGGCTTCGAAAACCAGGCGGCATTCCTCAGCGCCTGGAATGACCCCGACCAATGCTACCGGCTGACCGCCGAGCAGTGGATGGACCTCAAGGTCCTGATGGACGCCAACGGGGTCGTGAAAGACTTCGAGGTCCAGCTCCGTCGCCGCGGCGGAGATCGAATCTGGGTATCTTGCAACGTGTGGTCGGTGCGGGAGACCGGAGGAAAGCTCGCGCGCTACGAAGGCACGGTCACCGACATCACCGCGCGCAAAATGTCGGAGGCGATCCTTCACGATCGACTCGAACTTCAGGATCAGCTCGCCAAGGTGGCGGCCACTGTCCCGGGAATGATCTTCTCGTTCCGCCTGGCTTCCGATGGAACCGCGTCGCTGCCGTTCTGCACCCCGGCCATTCAGGGGCTGTGGGGACTGCGACCCGAGGAGGTGCGGACCGACTTTTCCGCCGGGCTGAACCGCATCCATCCCGAGGACCAGAACCGTGTGCGAGGCAACATCGCGAGGTCGGCGGAAACGCTGACCCCGTGGCACGACACCTTTCGGGTACGTCATCCCCTGCATGGTGAACGCTGGCTTTCAGGCCAATCCATGCCGCGGTCGGAACCGAACGGAAGCATCCTGTGGCACGGCTTTGTGCAGGACGTGACCGAGCGCAAGCTGGCGGAGGAGGCGCTTCGCCTCAGCGAAGAACGTTGCCGTCAGGCGCAGCGGCTGGAGGCCATCGGTCAACTCGCCGGCGGGGTGGCCCACGATTTCAACAACATCCTGGCCGCAACCATGATGCATCTGGGGTTGTTGCAGATGAACCCGGAGATCAACGAGGAAACGCGCCAATCCCTGAAGGAGCTGGAGACCGAGACCCGCCGCGCCGCTTCGCTCACCCGACAGCTGCTCATGTTCAGCCGGCGTTCCGTGATGACCGTCCAACCGGTCGACCTCAGCCAGGTTGTCGCCAACCTCCTCAAAATGCTGAACCGCCTGATCGGAGAGAACGTCAGCCTCCGCTTCGAATGCCTCAATACCCTGCCACTGGTCGAGGCCGACCCCGGCATGCTCGAACAGGTGGTGGTGAATCTGGTGGTCAATGCCCGTGATGCCATGCCGAAAAGCGGCTCCATCACCCTTCGAACCCAGGCCATCGACATCCACACCGTTCCGCAGGGACCCACCAGCGCGCGCCGCTCCGGTCGCTTCGTCTGCCTGACCGTCTCCGACACCGGCCACGGGATGAACCCGGACACGATGAAGCACATTTTCGAACCGTTCTTCACTACCAAAGAGGCCGGCAAGGGAACCGGTCTGGGCCTGGCCACGGTTCATGGCATCGCCGCCCAACACAAGGGCTGGGTGGAGGTGGAGAGCGAACCCGCCAAGGGCAGCACCTTCCGTGTGTTCTTCCCGGCCCTCGAACAAAACCCGCCACCCGCACCTCAGCCTGACGCCCACCCGGCTCCCCATCGCGGTCATGAAACCATCCTGGTCGTCGAAGACGACCCCTCGGTGCGGTCCATGGTGCGCCGTTCCCTGCAGCGCTTGGGCTACCACGTGCTCGATGCCGCCAACGGCCAGGCCGCCATGGCCGTGTGGCAAACCCACGGGGAAGGCGTCGACCTGCTTCTCACCGACATGGTCATGCCCGAGGGCATGACGGGCCTCGAACTCACCGAAAAGTTGCAGTCCCTGAAACCCAACCTCCGCGCCATCATCTCCAGCGGATACAGCGCTGAAATCGTCCAGGACGGCGTCACCGACCAGCCCGGAATCGTCTACCTGCCCAAGCCGTACGAATTGGAAACCCTCGCCGACGTCGTCCGCGCCCAGCTGAACCCAGGCACGCGGATCACAGCGCCCGGATCCCGACCAGCTTAGCAGGATACGGCATTTACAGAATCAGCGGCGCTCAGGTAGAACCCCAAACGGTTCCCAGCCTTTTGCACGCCCATGAACGGCCTTCCAACGCGTTCCCGCTCGCCCAGCCGACGTTGGTTCATCGCCCTCGGAGGATTCGCCCTCAGCTTGGCCACCGCTCCGGTCGGTGTCGCCGCCACCGCACCGACCCCGGGCAGTGCCGTCTTCACGAGTGAGCAGCGCGCACATTGGGCGTTTCAGCCCGTCGGCTCTCCAACCATTCCGGCGGTCCGTGAAGCGGGTGCGGTGCGAAACCCGGTGGATGCCTTCCTCGTTGCCCGCCAGGAGGAAGCTGGCGTTCAACCCGGCACCACCGCCGATCGCGTGACCCTGATCCGGCGGCTCACGCTCGATCTCATCGGCCTTCCCCCGGCACCCGCTGAGGTGGACGCCTTCGTACAGGACCGTTCACTTCTCGCTTACGAGAACCTGGTCGAGCGACTGCTCGCCTCCCCCCATTTCGGTGAACGCTGGGCCCGTCATTGGCTTGATCTGGCGCGGTACGCGGAAAGCGAAGGCTTCAAAGCCGACGAAACACGGCCCCATGCCTGGAGATACCGCGATTACGTCATCCGATCCTTCAACGACGACAAACCGTACGACCGGTTTGTGATGGAACAGATCGCAGGCGACGAACTCTGGCCGGACGACCCCGACGCCAGGGTCGCGACCGGGTTCAACCGCCATTACCCGGACGAAAGCAACGCCCGCAACCTCGTCCAGCGACGTCAGGAGATTCTCAACGACGTCACGGACACCGTGGGCTACGCATTCACCGGCCTGACCTACGCGTGCGCGAGGTGCCACGACCACAAGTGGGATCCGATCTCCCAGGCGGATTACTTCCGGTTGCAGGCGTTCTTCGCCAACACCACCGCCGTTGACACACTTCCGCTCGCACCTCCATCCGAACGCGAAAAACACGCCCAACGCCTGGCCGCCTGGGAAACCGCCACCCACGCTCTGCGCGAGGAAATCGCCTGCATCGAAACCCCGGGCCGGAACGCCATCATCGCGGATTACGTCGACAAATACCCCGCCGAGATCCAGGCCATGCTCGCCAAACCGGCGAAGGAACGGTCGCCGTTCGAACACCAGATGGTGGCCAAGGCCGGATTGTACCTCGATCCCTCCTCCCACCAGTACCTCGCCCCATCCTCCGCCGTCGGCGGCCGCCTCAAAGGCGAGGACAAGGCGCGCTGGTCCGAGTTGCGCGCCCAGTTGAAGCAATATGCGGATCTCCATCCAGGAACGCTGCCCCTGGGAACCGCCATGATGGACCTCGGTCCCGACTGCCCGCCCACGCACGTGCTGCGCCGGGGACTCTGGGACGCTCCCGGCGAACGTGTGGAGCCCGGGTTCCTGTCCGTGCTCGGTCACGGCACCACCCCCATCGAGGCCGTGCCTTCCGGAACCAGCGGACGCCGCGCCGCACTCGCCCGAATCCTGGTGGATCCACAAAACCCGCTCACCGCCCGGGTGATGGTGAATCGCTTGTGGCACCATCACTTCGGTCAGGGCCTCGTCGGAAGCCCCAGCGATTTCGGCCTGAAGGGCGATCGGCCCACCCACCCGGAACTCCTCGACTGGCTGGCACGGGATTTCGTCGCCCACGACTGGAGCTTGAAACATGTCCACCGACGGATCGTGTTGTCCGCGGCCTACCGTCAATCGTCCCAGCATCGAACCGACGCAGCGGCCATCGATCCCGCCAACCGGTTGCTCTGGAAATTCCCCCGGCGCCGATTGGAAGGCGAAGCGATCCGGGACAGTCTGCTCGCGGTGTCGGGGCGCCTGAACCCGAAGCAGGGCGGACCTAGCGTCTTCCCGGAACTGCCTCAAGGCATGGAGAGTCGCGGCGGCTGGCCGGTGACCCAGGACGCCGCCGAGCGGGATCGACGCAGCATCTACGTCTTCGTCCGGCGCAACACGCGGTACCCGATGTTCGAGACCTTCGACATGCCCGACACCCACGAGAGCTGTGCCCGTCGCAATGTCACCACCAGCCCGGTGCAGGCGCTGACGCTGTTGAACAGTTCGATCACGCTCGACCTCGCACGCAGTCTCGCCGCCCGGGTGCTCGGCCAGGCCGGTCCCGATCCAGCCCGCCAGGTGGACTCGGCCTGGCGCCTCGCCTGGTCCCGTCACCCCGACGCCGACGAACGCGTGGCAGCCCTGAACTTCCTCACCGCACAACGAAACCTGGTGGCGTCGAGAACCGAGTCCCAACCGCCGATCACCACGCCGCCGCATCCGCTGGCCCAAAGCGATCCCGCCGCCGCGGCCGCTCTCGCGGATTTGTGCCACGCCCTGATGAACGCCAACGAGTTCGTCACCCTGAACTGAGCCGCCCATGCGTCCACCCTGTGGCCAGATCCAATCGCCCCGATCACGGCGGGAATTTCTCAGAGATTCCGGCGCCGGCTTTGGTTCCCTGGCACTGGCCTGGATGCTGCACCGCGATGGGATGGCCGCCCGCGCTTCCTCCCCCGAACCCGACCCTCAGAAGCCTTTGGCCCACCGACCGCCTCACGCGAAAGCACGGGCCAAGTCGGTGATCTGGCTCTTCATGGAAGGAGGGCCCAGCCATCTCGATTTGTTCGACCCAAAACCCGTGCTCCAGCGGATGGCGGGTCAGCCCATGCCGGAAAGCTTCGGGCGCCCCATCACCGCCATGGGCACCGCCAGCAACACGCTGATGGGAACCCGCCGCGCCTGGGCCCGTCACGGCCAGAGCGGCCTCTGGGTCAGCGACTGGTATCCGGCTATCGCGAAGCACGCCGACGACCTTTGCGTGCTCCGCTCATGCCACGCCGACGGATTGAACCATGTCGGGTCAGTCTGCCAGATGAACACCGGCGACATCCTGGCGGGACGCCCGGCCCTGGGGGCATGGACCACTTACGGCCTGGGTTCCGCCAACGACAATCTCCCCGCGTTTGTGGTGCTCGCCGACGGTGGTGAAGTGCTCGGTGGACCCAAGAATTGGAGCTCCGGATTCCTGCCCGCGGTCTACCAGGGCACATCGTTGCGAAACAGCGATCCGCCGATCTTCCACCTCGCACCGCCTCCGGAAATCGATGACCGCCGACAGCGGGCCAAGTTGGAATTTCTCGGCGACCTCAACCGCCGGTTCGCCCGCGACAAGTCCGAGGACACCGAGTTGTCGGCGCGGCTGGACTCCTACGAACTTGCCTACCGCATGCAGACCGCGGCACCGGAAGCGGTGGATTTGGGGCAGGAATCGGAAGCGACCAGGAACCTGTACGGCCTGGGGGACCCGGTCACCCAGCCTTACGGGCGGTTGTGCCTCATGGCCCGCCGACTGGTGGAGCGCGGGGTGCGATTTGTGCAGTGCTATTCCGGCAGCGGCAGCGCCTGGGATGCGCATGCCAACATCGAAGCCAATCACGGACGAATGTGCCGCCAGACCGACGTCCCGATCGCCGGGTTGCTCACCGATCTCAAGGCGCGCGGGCTTCTGGAAGACACGCTGGTCGTGTGGGGCGGAGAGTTCGGCCGCACGCCGTTCAACGAAAAGGGCGACGGCCGGGATCACAACCCGTGGGGATTCACCACGTGGTTCGCCGGCGGCGGTTCCAAACCTGGTGCCGTGGTGGGCGCGACCGATGAGATCGGCCTGCGGGCGGTGGAGAACAAGGCGCACGTGCATGATCTGCATGCGACCATTCTCCACCTCATGGGCCTGGACCATGAACGGCTGACCTACCTGCACAACGGACGCGACGAACGCGCCACCCTCAACGGCGGAGAAGTCATCCAAGGCATGCTCGCCTGACTGAAGGACGGTTCGGTCGCAACGCACACAAAGGTTGCACTTTCTCCCCGATCCGGACACAACCGCGCCCCCGTTGCCACCGCGGCCCGGGAACTGTTCCATCGCCAACCTTTTCGAAAACCGCCGACGCCGAGATGAAGTCCAAGACCATCACCGAAGCCCAGTTTCTTTCCCTGCTCCAAAAGATCCTCCCCGAGACCACCCGCGACCTGAAACTCGCCGAGGCGATTCTGGACCGGATCACCAAGGAGATCCGGTTGATGCGGTCCTTGGAACGCTTCGAAACCTTCTGCGCCGAGGGCTCCCTGCCGGATCTCGAACCCACCACCGTTGCCAATCTCCAGAACGACCTCGCCGCCACCTTCGGTGACGAAAATGTCGCCGTGGTCCCTGAGGAAACCGGGGAAGCTGTCGCCGTCGAGATCAAGCTGCCGGATCGCACCATGAACAGCCGGCTCAAGGTGCAATCACCCGATGCCGTGCCCGAAGAGGACGAAGTGAAGGTCCGCTTCGTTCCCTTCCCCCTGGCCCTGCCCGAGGACCCGGAGTTGCTATGGGTGCTGGCCCGACGCGAAGACCTCGCCCCTGAGGAAGCCATGCGGTCGCTGGCCTCCATTGAGGAGGAATTCTGGGCCAGCAAAGGCGGCCTCAAATTGCAGAAGGATCGCGTCGAGCGGACCTTCGCCGAGTTCATCGCCAACGTGCCGGCAGGCATGCTCGCCGACAGCGGGATGAAGCGGCACTACAAGGACCCCGAACCGCGCCAGACCCTGCGCCGACTCCCCCCCGTTCAACAGGACAAGGCCTAGCGGGACCGATTCAGATGAAATCCAGGAGGTTCACGCCAAGACGCTGAGACGCCAAGAAATGCGAACAATCAGATGAGTCGGGAGCACTCCCTCAGCCCGCATCTTTTGGTTCGCGCTTCCTTCTGGGCGCGAGTCTCTTTCTCGGCCGCTCTTTCTTTGCGTCTTCGCGTCTTGGCGTGAGTTACAACTGAATCGCTCCGCTTAGCGGCACGATGCAGTTCGAACTCATGCTTCGCTGGTGACGGAATCGTAGAAGCCGAGCACATCGCCCTTGGTCCCGGTGAGCTCGGCTTCCTTGAAGCGGATCGCCGTGCGCGGGTGCTGATTGAGCATGCCGGTCAGCAGGTAGGGCAGGTCATAGCCCCAGAGCAGCTTCGCGCGCATTGGCTCGATGTGGTTCTGCACGCAATCCAGCACCGGCCGGAGGTTGAACTTTGGATTCCGCAGGAAGGCGAGGATCAGTTCCATCGGACAATTGCCCGCGCCCCGTCCCAGGCCCGCCATGGTAGCGTCGACATAATTGGCACCCTCGATGATCCCCTCGATGGTGTTGGCGTAGGCGAGTTGCATGTTGTTGTGCATGTGAACGCCGACCTCCTTGCCGGACGCCTTCGCCACGTCGAGGTACTTGCGGACCAAATAATGCACCTGCTCGCTGTAGAGCGCCCCAAAGCTGTCGACGACGTAGATCGCCTTGGCTTCGGACGCAGCGAGCATCTGGAGGCCTTCGTCCAACTCGCGATCGGGGATGATGGACGCCGCCATCAGGTTCAGGGTGGTCTCGTAGCCCTTGTCGTGGGCGTCCTTCACCATGTCGAGGGCCGTGGGGATCTGGCTGATGTAGGTGGCGACCCGGATCATGTCCACCACGGAGTCCTTCTTGGGCGGGATGTCCTCGTGGTAATCGCAGCGCTCGGCGTCAGCCATCACCGTCAGCTTCAGCTCGGTCGGGTTGTCGCCGACGATGCGTCGCAGGTCCTCTTCGACGCAGTACTTCCAACAACCGTGTTCGCCCATCTTGATGCCCTTGCGGGAGGCCTTGTAACCCAGCTCCATGTAATCGACGCCGGCAGCGACGCAGGTGTCGTACACGACCTTCACAATGCGATCCTCGAACTGGTGGTTGTTCATCAGGCCACCGTCACGGATGGTGCAATCGACCACCTTGATTTCAGGGCGATACGAGAGCCAGCGGCTGGTCGGCGATTCTTTCGATTTGGAGGACTTCATGGGAAATCGGCGTTGGGTCTTGGGAAAGCGTGCGGTGGATGGGCGGGTTGAATCAATTCTCGCGGGGCGAAGTTGGGGTGGCAACCCCGGAAAAGTGGCCCTCTTGACGACAATGCGCGTCAGGGCCAGCGTTGACGACAACGCACGTCAGAAGCCCTCTCCTTGAACCCTGGCTCCGTAGCGGCGGGCGTCTCGCCTGCCGTAGAGGGGGGCGTCTCGCCCCACGGAATCCTTCCTGGTTCAAGGTCGGTGAGCATCGCGCCTGCGCCCAAGCCGCTTCCCATGAAACATCCCTTGAACCTGGGTCTGGCCGAAATGGCCGTGCTCCGGTATGTCGCCGAAAACGCTCCGGTCACTGTCCGGGACGCGGCGGATTATCTCGCCGACACCAAGGGACAGGTTCGAACCACGGTTCTCAACAGCATGGAGCGGCTGCGAAAGAAGGGATTCCTGCGCCGGCGCAAGGCCGACGGCGTCTACCAATATTGGCCGGTCGACGGCAAAGGGGCGTTGTTCCAGCGACTCCTGAAGGGCTTTGTGGACGCCGCCTTTGGCGGAACGCCCGCCCCGCTGGTCGCTTACCTCGCCGAAACCGGTGACATGACCGAGGAGGAGCTGAAAGTCCTCGCGCGCTGCGTCGAGCGACTCGAAGCCCAGGAGTGAACCATGCCCTGGGAGACGATCCAGACCGGGATCGATGCATGGGCCTCCGCCCTGTGGCGCTGCCTGACCTGGGGGACTCTCGTCCTGGCCCTGGCCGGATTCCTGGAGCGCCTCGTTCGAAATCATTCGCCCCACCTGCGTTCCTGGATCTGGCGGATCGCCCACACCAAGGTCCTCCTGCTCCTCCTTGGGATCGGTGGAATTTCCCTCCCCGGTTGGGAGTTGTCCTGGCACCCCGCCCGCGCGGTCGCCGTCGACGTTGTCCCCGGCGACGTTGTCCCAGCCACGGTGCCTCTTGACCCGGCGGAACCCGCCCAGCTTGAGGTGTTCGGCAAGGCGCTGGGGCTGGGACTCGAATGCCTGCTGGGCCTTTGGATTGTCGGCTTCGCCTGGAATGCATGGCGACTGATCCGCCAATGGGGCTGGACCCGCGCCTGGGTGCGGACCGGCGAACGAGCTCAGGAACCCGAACTCATCGCTGCGTTGGCGCGCTGGCGCGCCGGAGCCGAGAGGGATTCTCCCGCCCGACGACGCCTGAAACGCCGGCTTCGGATCATCGTTCATGAGGAATCCAGCAGCCCGCAACTGGCAGGGATCCTCCGACCTACCCTGTTGCTTCCGGAGAACTGGCTGCGCCGGGGAGAAGCGCGAAACCTCGAGGCCGTTCTCGAACATGAGTTGCGGCATGTGGAAGGCCACGACCTCCTCTGGCGCTGGCTGCGCGCCTGGCTCCGCGCGTGCCTGTTCTTTCATCCGCTCCTGACCTGGTCGGATCGCCGCGCCGCCATCACCGAGGAAATGGTCTGCGACCACGCAGCGGTCGTCCACGGGGCGTTGTCACCGGCGGAGTACGGCCGGACTTTGCTTGAACTGGTGGCCCTCGACCGGCAAGGGCCTCGCCAAGGCTTGGGATCCACGGTCGCAGGCCTTAGCCGACCCGCGCAAAATCTCGCCGAACGATTGTCGGCGCTGGGTGCGCCACGACGACCTCTCGGAGGGCACCAACGCGTGCTCATCGCTCTGCTGCTGGCCATGCTCGCCGGGCTGGGCTGGGTCACCTTCGGACCGCACCGCGATATCGTGCAACGGGATGACCGCTTTCCGGTTCTGGGATTCCACGTTTCCCGTGGCCAGGGGCATTCCTTTGATTTCCAGTGGGAATCCCTGCGTGCCCTCGGCATGACGTTGACACGGGTCAACCCGACGTCCGGGCCGAATGCACCCATCGCCCGCGCCGGGTTGCCTGCGCGACTGGCGGGATGGCTTCAAAGCTGGAGCCTTCAACCCGACTTCCAGTCCGCCCGCCGCTCACTGAGTTTCAGCAGCCGAGCGGAGGGTTACGCATTCCTCGTCCGGTTGGATGACCAGGTCGTATCGCCCTCCGCCTCCCTCGCCGTCCTCCGCGCCGAACTGGTGGACGATGCGGGCGAGACCATCCCCCTGCTGGAACACGACTATCCTCTCGACCCCGTATTTCCGGGGATCGGCTGCTTGAAAGTGTGGTTGCTCGAACCGGCACCCATCACCCCGGGACGTTTCGATCTCCGGTTGGTTCACTCCGAAACCGGCGAAGAAGTGGCCCTTCTCCGACTGGGTTCGTTGGGAGGAAACAGAGGACATCCATGAACAACACATTCCTGACTCCAGGCGTCCCCTGGGCGCTGGCCCTGGCACTGGTCACGATCAGCACTCCCGCACCCGCCCCAGCCCAGACCGGGGGAAACGGCGGTTCCGTCGGCGGAGGTGGCGGCGTGATGAACGCCCCCGGGGGACCACCCGTGATCACCCGCACCGAGACGTCGTCGGAGTGGGGCGGGCGCAGCAGCGTGTTGAATCTGATGGCCCACGACGGCGTTCAGCGGGAAATCGGCCTGACCCCGGAACAGCAGGAGGAGGCCAACGCGATTGTCGCCGCGTTCCGCCAGGCGCTTACCGAACGCCAGGAGGTCATCCGCCAGCGATTCAACGGGCCTTCGCCACGGATTCAGGAGGCCCAGGCGCGCATCGCTTTCATGCGCCAAACGGTGGCCGAATTCGATCGCCAGATTGAAGCCGTTCTCACGCCCGATCAGCAGGTCCGCTTCTCCAAAGCCTGTGAACAGGATCGACAATCCGGCACCTCACCAGGGTCTGCGTCGGGGTCGTTATCGAAGGCAGGTCGAAGCTCAACGACTCCCTCCGGAAGCGTCCGGAGTGACGCGGATGGTTCCGTTTCGGCTCTCCCGCCCGGCACCGGCGCCAGCCACGCGGCGTCAGGTCAGGATTCCTTCTCCAGCAGCGGCGATCCCGGAAGCCCCTCGCGGGTGATCCGAAATCCGTCGGTCCGATCCTCACTGGGTTTGACCCCGGAGCAATCCGCCGAGATCGACCGGATCCTGGCGGGCTTCCAACAGCAGGAACTTCAGTGGGTGCAGGAAGGATTCAACCGACGCGTCCAGGATCGTCTGCAGAACCCGCGCAGGAATAACGGCCACAACGGGCCGGACCTGGCGACGGCCGCTTCGCAGGCGACCCTGCGCCTGGAACAACTTCTCCAACCGGCCCAACAAGCCAGACTCCAGCAGATCTCCTTCCAGGCCGAAGGGGCATCGGCCTTGTTCCGCCCCGCGATGGTTCAAGCGTTGAAGCTGACGTCCACGCAGCAGGCCCGTTTGGCGTCCATCGCCCAAACCACCCGAAAACAGGCGGACACCCTCCTGGGCCGCCAAACTCCGAGACCTCCTGTGGATGCCTCCGGCGTTCCTGTTCTGCCGACGCGTCCACCCAAGTTGTTCAGCCAAAATGATTTGGAACGCGCTGAACGGACCAAGGAGCAGGGTTCGCGATCCACGCTTGCCGTCCTCACCCCGGACCAGCGCCAAACCTACAACGCCATGCTGGGTCGCCCCTATCCTGGCCTGGCTCAAATCCCTGGCTTCGGCGGGGGCAGTTCGAGCATCCAGGAACAAGGCCAGGGCGTTTCGCGGTAAGCGGAACGGCCTTTCATCCTGTCGAAAAGAGGGCCGTGTTCTGCGTCAACACGGTGAGGCTCCCACGGGGAACGGGGTGCCGTCCTTGACTTTGACACGGCTTCCCGTTGCTGACACCGTCCGCCTCAGTCTCATGCGGGCAACCCCCGCTGTCGCCCACTGCTCCGTTTGAGCCGCGTTCACGATGAAATCGTTTCTCGTCAATCTGTTGGTCGTTCTCTCCCTGATTCTCTGCTCCTTCAACGCGTATCAGTGGTTCCGCGAGGCGAAACTCCACGGTCAGATCCAGACTTTGGGCGGCGAGATCTTCAAAAAATCCGGTGAGATCCAAAACCTCCAGCAGACCGTCCAAATCCACCAGGAGGAGATCAAGCGCCTGGAAAACATCCGCGAGAACTTCAATACCCTGGTGAAGAGCAACCGCCTGGTCATCAGCGCGTTGGAGGAACAGTCCGAGAAATACCGGCGCGACGCCCAAGTCCAGGCCGCCAAGGCAGCCCAGGTGGAGCAGTACAAGACCGCCTACGAAAAGGCCAATGAGGGGATCGTGAAGGCGAACGAGGTCATTCAGCAGCAGAACGAACGCATGAAAGGCCTGGCCGAGGAACGCAACCAGTTCGTGGAACGCTCCAACAAACTGACTCTCGACTACAAAAGCCTGGCCGAGGATTACCAAAAGGTACTCGGCCTGTACACGAACCTGGTCGCCCAGGTGAACGCCGCCAACGAGAAGAATGCCCGGCGCTAGCGCTCCTGCCCATGAACCGTGCCTCCGTAGCGGCGGGCGTCTCGCCCCCCGGAATCCCCGGTTCATGGTCCCCATACGTGTCCAACTATTTGGAAAACGCTCCTACCCATGACTCTGCCCGCCGATTCCCGCCTCGACGACCTCGCCGCGCGCGTTGAACGGATCGTCGCCTCCGCCCCGGTACTCGACATCCATACCCACCTCTACGACCCCGCCTTCGGACCCCTCCTGCTCTGGGGCATCGACGACCTGCTCGTCTACCATTACCTCGTCGCCGAGGCCTTCCGGCAGCTCCGCGAACCGTACGAAGACTTCTGGCGCCTCGATAAATCCGCCCAAGCCGACCGGGTCTGGGATGCGTTGTTTGTCCGCAACTCACCGGTTTCAGAGTCCTGCCGGGGCGTGCTGACCACCCTCCATCGGCTCGGCATCGACCCCCGCCGCCACGACCTGCCATCCCTCAGGAAATGGTTTGCCGCCTGGAAAACCCCCGATTACGTCGATCGCTGCCTGAATCTCGCGAATTTGCGCGGGATTCTAATGACCAATTCACCCTTCGACGACGAGGAGCGCCCCGTATGGGAAGGTGGTTTCACCCGGGACACCCGTTTCCAAGCCGCCCTGCGCATCGATCCGCTGCTCGTCGCCTGGCCCGATGCCGCCGCTCGTCTCGCACAATGGGGGTATGTCTCATCCGCGGATCTGAACCAGGCGAATTTCGACGGCGCACGGCGTTTCCTGGCGGATTGGGCCCGCAAGATCTCCGCCCGCTACGTGATGGTGTCGTTGCCGCCGTCCTTCCGATACCCGGACACCTCCCCCACCACCCGGCTCATCGACGAAGTGGTCCTGCCGTTCTGTCGGGAACACGGCCTCCCTTTCGCCCTCATGCCGGGGGTGAAACGCGCGGTCAACCCGGCTCTCCGCCTGGCCGGCGATGGCATGGGACGCAGTGACCTGTCCGCCCTGGAAAACCTGTGCTCGGCCAACCCCGCCAACCGCTTCCTGGCCACCGTCCTTTCCCGGGAAAATCAGCACGAACTTTGCGTGGTGGCCCGGAAGTTCCGAAACCTCCACATCTTTGGCTGCTGGTGGTTCACCAACATCCCCCTGGTGATCGATGAAATGACCCGCCTTCGATTGGAACTGCTCGGGTTGAGCTTCACTCCCCAGCATTCCGACGCCCGCGTGCTGGACCAGGTCATCTACAAATGGGACCACAATCGGCGCATCATCGGATCCGTGCTCGCTGAGAAGTACGTGGACCTGGCCCGCAGCGGTTGGTGGGTGACCGAAGACGAGATCCGGAGAGACGTTTCGGCACTGTTTGGCGGCGCCTTCGAGTCGTTCTGCCAATCCTGAAGGGTTCCGCCCGCATGCGACCACGCCCGCCGGAGACCATCTACCTCGATTACAACGCCACCACGCCCCTGGACCCCGGCATCCGCGAGCAGATGCTCCAAGCCCAGGACCACGCCTGGGGCAACCCGTCGAGCGTTCACCATGTGGGACGCCACGCGCGTGCCCTGCTCGACGACGCCCGCGACCGACTCGCCGCCTGCCTCCGCTGCCGACCCGGTGAGATCGTCTTCACCAGCGGGGGAACCGAGGCCAACAACCTTGCCGTCTTCGGCTGCGCCCGAGCCCGACGCCCGGCCGCACGGCACCTCCTGTGTTCCTCGATTGAGCACCACGCCGTCCTCCATGCCTTCGAGACACTTGCCCGCCATGAGGGTTTTGAGTGCTCCCAGATCCCCGCGGACCGCTCGGGTCGGATTTCCCCGGAAGCGGTCGCCCGAGCCCTCCGTCCGGACACCGCCCTGGTGTCCGTCATGGCCGCCAACAACGAAACCGGCGTGCTCCAGCCCGTGGCCGAAATCGCCCGGCTGTGCCGTTCCAAGGGCATTCCCTTCCATACCGACGCCCTGCAATGGTTCGGCAAGGAGCCGATCGCAGCGGTGCACGACTGGAACGCCGACCTTGTCACGCTGTGCGCCCACAAGATGCATGGTCCAAAAGGCGCCGGAGCCCTCTGGGTACGCTCTCCCTTGCGGTTGGAACCGGTACAAGTGGGTGGCGGCCACGAACTGGAACGACGCGCCGGCACCGAGAACCTGCCCGCCATCCTGGGCCTCGTGGAAGCGGTGGAGCGGTTCGGTTCAACGCCGGTCTTTGACCGATCCCGCCTGGCGCCCTGGGTGGATCGTCTTGCTCAACGCCTTTCCGAAATCGAGGGAGTGATCGTTCACGGAGCTGAGGTTCCCCGGCTGTGCAACACCCTCGCCTTCAGTGTGGCGGGAGCCGACAGTCTCAGCCTGATCGCCAACCTGGATATGGCCGGGGTTTGCGCCTCCAGCGGGTCCGCCTGCTCGTCGGGATCGATAACGCCGTCGCATGTCCTCCTGGCCATGGGCTGTTCGGCTGAACAAGCGTCATCGCTGGTGCGGTTGTCGCTGGGCCGCGAGAACACGGAGGCGGAAATCCAGGCGGTGGGCGCGGGTTTGGCGGGGTGGATTGGCCGCGCCCGAAGCTATTCCTGAGACCCTGTGAACAAGTCCCTGATAACGGCCGAGAAAGGGGGAGTTATTCAGGATCCGGCGGGTTGTCCGGAAAGGCCTCCGGTGTTGTGCCCGGAGGTCGACCCATTCAAAGCCGTTGTGGCTCAACCCCAACAGGAGGTTGTTAGGCTTGTCCACAGCCCTTAATATGGGGCTTTCTTTATTCAAGAGATCTCTCTATTAAGCCCGTTATGAAACTCGCGATCGCCAAGGAGCAGATCCTCCAGGGATTGCAGGCGGTGCAGAATGTCGTGGGCAGCCGTACCACGCTGCCGATCCTGTCCAATGTGCTCTTGAAGGCGGTCGACAACCGTGTGGAACTCACGGCCACCGACTTGGACGTCACCGTCTCCTGCGCCGTGGAGGCCAAAGTCCACACCCCTGGAAGCACCACCATTCCCGTTAAAAAGTTCTTCGGCATCTGCCGGGAGCTGGGCCATTTCGAAATCGATCTGGAAACCGACGAACGGAACGTCTGCACGCTGTCCGCCGGCAACTCCTACTATCGGATCAACGGACTGCCAGCCGAGGACTTCCCTCCGTTGCCTTTATTCAGCGATAAACGCCACGTGGTGCTGCCGCAGGAGAAATTGCGGGCCATGCTCAAGAAGACGGCCTTCGCGATCTCCTCGGACGAAAGCCGCTACGTCCTGAACGGCATCTACCACAGCCTTCGAAACCACAAGGTCACCCTGGTCGCCACCGATGGGCGCCGACTGGCCCTCGTGGAGGAAGAGGTGGAGGTGACCCCGGAGAGCGAAGGGGACTTCATCGTGCCCACCAAGGCGATCAATGAACTCACCCGCCTCCTCCAGCCTGGCGGAGAGGTCGCGATCCGCTACACCGACAACCAGGTGGCCTACAGCCTCAAGGGCGAGAAGTCCCCGTCCATCCTCATCATCTCGAAACTGGTGGAGGGCAATTACCCCAATTACCGACAGGTGATCCCCACCGACTTCAAGGAACGCGTCACCGTGGTGCGCGAGGAACTGCTCCAGGCCCTGCGGCGCGCGGAGATCATGACCAGCGACAAGTCGAATTCGGTGAAGCTGGCGTTCACGAAGAACAATTTGGCCATCACCGCCAACACCCCCGAGGTGGGTGAAGCGCGTGAGAGTCTCGCCATCAACTACAAGGGGGCCGACGTGGCTATCGCCTTCAACCCCACCTACTTGATGGACCCGCTGAAGGCGCTCGATGGCGATGAAGTCTTCCTGGAGCTCAATGACGAATTGAGTCCGGGCGTGGTGAAGACCAACACGCCCTTCCTCTACGTCATCATGCCGATGCGGATGGCGTGAGCCGGGCCGACTGCTTCCGCACGAACGCAAACAAGTGGATGCTGAATTGGACCAGGAGTCCAACGCCCACGATGATGCAGGCTAGGTAGGGGGTCAGCCATGCCGGGTTCCGCACGACCTGTAGAATGGTCACCGTGTCCCCCACATAACTGGCCTGATAGAACGTCAGCCCCTGGTAGCGCAACGGGGTGTTCATGTAGATCTTCACTTCCCGGTCCTCGCCCGTCTTCGCGTTCTTCAGGCGCACCTGGCTGGAGAAGTTCTTGGGGATTTCGGTCCCTTTGTACTTGTCGTGCTGGAAGTCCAACAGTGTGAGGCTGAAGTCTTTATAGTGCCGTCGCAGCCGCAGGGCCATGTCGTACTTCTTGCCCTGGACTTCGAACGACTGCGGCCGCATCAGGTGCTCGCTCACCAGGAAGGAGCCCACCGAACCCTGGGGCCCCACCACTTCCACCACCGCGCTCGGCACGTCCCGGGAGTCCAGCACCGTGACCTTCGGCAATTCGATGGCAGCGAACCGGGTTCCCACCCCGCCCGAGACCGGCGGCGCATCCGAAACCGCCTCACGATTGGTCATCATCGAGTTGGGGTAGTACCGCACGATCTTCAGTTGGAACGGCAGTTCCGGATGGTTCAACGACGCGCCCGTCGAGAGCAGGGTGTCCGGGATGGCCACCACCCGGTCACGATCGGGTTGGGAACCGTCCACCACCGCCAGCTCGGCCTGACGATCGCTCTCGGAGTAGCTCTTGGTCTCGCCTTCCGCGAGCCGCATGGCGCTTTCGCGGGAGAGAACATCCGTAAACAATTGACCAACAAGAAGTAACACAATGCCCGAGTGAACCAGCACGATGCCCAGCTTCTTGCGGGACAGTTGGAACCGGGTGATGTGCGCCGCCAGCAGGTTCACCAGGAGCATGCCGCCCAACAGGTAACCGCCAGGGAACACCGGGATATAGGCCGCCTGGGTCACGTCGGCGGCGGTCGAAGGCGGCAGGTAGATGTGGATCATCTGCAGCGTCTTCTTGAGGGCGGCCGTCATCGACGCCAGGTCGACGAAGGCGCTTTGGAAGAAGCGGTCCTGAGCCAGGTACAGGCCCAGGGGCTCCTGGGCCATGGTGCCAAGGAACACCAGCAACAGACTGAGGGAAAGCAACGCCAGGGTCAGGCGAAGCGAGGCCAGGGGTTTAAAGATCCAGCTCATGAGCCGCGTGTGTATTGGGCCGATTGAATGAATTGAACGAACGCTTCGCGCTGGGCTTCGATCACCGCGGGAGAACCCAGGATTTTATAGAACCAACTGAAGCCATCCCGTCGGACCACCGCCGCCACGATCCGGTTCTGGTTCCCGCTCTCCGGGCTGCTTCCCATGAAGTCCGCCAGGGTCGCCTTGCCTCCCAGCACGTCCAGGTTGTCCTGGAGCGCCATCAGCTCGGGCTCCGGCGCGGGCGGAAGTCCCACCTGACTGCGCCAGCGGTTCAGATTGGGGACCAAACCACCCACTTCGCCGGGAAAGACACTGACCGTGATGTCGGCCGCCGCACCACCCGCTCCCGTCACCGTCCACTTGCTGTGCACCATGTTGGGAGCCGTTTGGGCCTTCCACCCGTCCGGCACCTGCCACTTGGGTTTGGGCGTCGCACCCGGGTTGCCCCCGTCAGGTGGTGCCGCCGACGCAGCTCCGGAGGCGAACGGTCCCGCCATCCGTGGAGCCGACGCGGTGGAGGCCTCGGGGGCGGTGAACTCCACCCCGGCAAGAAACGTCTTCAAGGCCTCCCGGTTTGCCGCCACCGTCGCCACATCACCGCCCAGCTTGAAAAACCAGGTGAAACCTTCCTTCCGCAGCGCCGCCACCAGGATCTGATTGCCCGCCGCCGCCGCATCCGATGAACCCGACCCCACGATGCTGAAGAGTCGGACCGGCTGCCCCGCAACCGTCGTTTCGTCGGTGTGCGAGGGCAAATCGGCTTCGACAATCGGCGCCAAACCCAGTTGGCCGCGCCAAAGATTCACCAGATCCAGGTCGGACCCGCCGGTTCCGGGCAGGGGAATGACCGCCAGATCACCTTGTCCATTGTTCGGACCCGTGACGGAGAAGTTGGCCACGCGCATGCCGGTGGCACCCTTGACCGTCCATCCGGAGGGAACTTCCTTCCAACGCATCCCGGGCCGGGGCGGCATCTGGTCCGGCAACGACCCTGCCATCGAGCCATGACCCTGGGCGGGAGCCGCCGCAGCGACCGGCGCATCTTTGGGAGCGTCGTAGGAGACGATCTCCTCACGGTTGCATCCGGCGAGGATCAGCGACGCGCACCCGAGGGAAACGGCGGCAAACGATCTCGGCGTGATCCGTGGCCCAACCACGGGACGGCGTCTGGTAACAATCAACGAGAGCACAGTCCCGAAAGGCTAGCGGCGGCGGCTCCGATTGCAACGACAGGCCTGGGAGCGGGGCGGTGCGCAGCTTCCCGGCCCACTATTCCGCGGCAGGGGTGGGAGCGGCCTGGAGCATGTCCGGGGTGACGCCCACCTTGGTCGACTCCCGACCTTCCACCGCGGCCACCAAGTCCTGGGTGGCTTGGAACATCGCAGGATCCCCCTTGCTGGCGTCCTCGGTGATGATGGTCTGGAGCTGGGCCACCAAATTCAACAGCGCGGTCTTTTGTTCCTCCGAAAGGTTCTCTTGCGAAGCCTTGGTGAACTGAACCAGCGCCGACGTTCCCTCCAGCAGTTTGCCGGAGTTGAGCGTCTTCGCGGCCGCGTCCACCTGCGATTTCAACGCCGCGTCCGCGCTCGCGAAAGCCGCCACGAATTCCGTGGTGTCCAGCTTCGTCTTGGCAGCTCCGCCACAGCCGGCGGTCAGGAAGGTGGCGGACAGAACCAGGACGGTCACGAGGTGGGAGAACAGGTTTTTCATGGCACAACGCTCGGGGGAACCGAACTCGCGCCATGTCATATCAGGGAATCCCGCGGGTGGCGAGGTCCTCGGTGGTCCGGAACAAATCCTGTCGCCCTCGGGCTCCCGCTCCGGGAAGGTCGGAACGGTGGATGTCATGAAGCTCGGCTATCATTTCGCCCTCCGCTGGGCGCAGGCGAGACGTCGGAGGTACACCGGACAGCTCCCACGCATCGCCAGGCTCCCCCACGGGATCAGCCCCGAATGCGACGCGACGTTTTTTTCGTTCTCCGGCACCCGTGATCTGCCGGAAATGGTCGCCTGCCTTCGCTCCTTCCTCCGCTTCGTCATGGCTCCACGCCGGATCGTCGTGGTCGGCGACGGCACCCACACGGACTCCGATCGCGCCATCCTGAGCGCGCTTCACCCACGGCTGGAAACCCTGCCGTGGGATCGCTTCATCCGCAGCGATCTTCCCCCGTGGTTGACCGCTTACGCTCAGGCCCACCCGCTGGGTAAAAAGGTCGCTGTCCTGATGTCGGTGCCCTCCGCCGGGCCGTGGATCTTCAGCGATTCCGACATCCTCTATTTTCCTGCGGCCTCAGATATCCGTGCACGCATCCTCCAGGGTCTGGAGGCTCCCGAGTTCTTGGAGGACTGCTACCCGTCACTGGACGACCGACTGATTCGGGGTGACGACGAAAAGCGTTCGCCGGTGAACAGCGGTTTTGCTCTGGTCGGTCAGCCGTTGGATTGGACCGACGCCATGGCGCGGTTGCAGGAGATGCCGGGCGAACCGGGTTATTTCACGGAGCAGACGCTGTTCCACCTCGCGATGCGCCGCAGCGGCGGTCGTGGGCTGCCGAAAGATCGCTACGTGATCCAGAGTGACGATCAATGGATGGCCCGTGACCGGCATGTGAACCCGTCCGTGGTGCTCCGGCATTACTTCAGCTCCATCCGTTACAAGATGTGGCTGAAGGTGCCGTTCACTTAGTTCGCTGAGTTCGTTTAGCCCGGCCGCCCGCGAAGTCGTCGAACCAGCCGGAACAGTGCCGGGGCGTGGAGCTTGAGCGCCAACCGGGCCACGTGCACGGGAGGGATGGTCCGATACCGCAGGTAGCCTCTGAGATACTGACGGAACGCTTCCTTCGCGGAGCTCAGTTCGCCCAAGGCTTCATGGCCCAACGCCAGGTAGAACGTCCGCCGGTGTTCCTGAATCTTCGAGGCTTCCAACGCCACCGGTCCCAGGTGGGAACCAATGGTCCGGAAGGCCTTCAATTCACGATGCGTTCGAGCCACCAGCGAGGTCGAGGTCCAGGATCCCCCCGCAATTCGGTACACACTCATCGGCGCGTCCGCCAGGTACCCAAACGTCCCTTGTGCCGCCAGCAGCGAGACCAGCGAGAGGTCGGTCAGTTCCAGTTCGTTGAACCAGGGAGGCAATTCCCCCAGCACCCCCCGGCGGAACAGAATGCTGGTCGTGTGCGGGAACATGTCCGCGATCACGTCCTTCAATCCCAGATCCCGCTTCACCGTCTCCGCCAGATAAAGACGCTTCCTGTCCAGTTCCGGACCATCCTGGATGTAGCAGTCGTGGAAACAGGCCGAGCAATCCGGCCGGCTTTCCAGAAAGTCCACCTGCTTCTGCAGCTTCAACGGGCTCGTCCAATAGTCGTCGCCTTCCAACAGAATCCCGTAGGGCGCCCGAGCTTCACGGTAGACGGACAGAAAGTTGAACTTCCCGAAGAACCCCAGGTTCTTGGGATGCAGCAGCGCGCGGATCCGGTCCGGATGCGCGCGTGCGTATTCCGCGACGATTTCCCGCGTGCCGTCCGTGGAACAGTCGTCGCCGACCAACAGTTCAAAGGGGAACGAGGTCTGCTGGGCCAGCGCACTGTCCAGAGCCTGACGAACGGTGGCGGCGTGGTTGAAGGTGATGAAGAGAACACTGACCTTCGGATGCGAAGGCAGGGTCGGAGCGTGTGCGCTGACGGTGGGCACCGACATGGCTTCAGGCGGCTGGCCGCGCCGCGAGGGCCTGTCGCACGGGCTCCGGAGACGCCAGTGCCGTTCGTAGAACGCCGCAGAGTTTGTCCACGTCCTCGGGCGTGACCGCGGTTCCCGTGGGCAGGACGATGACCCGTTCCGACATCCGCTCGGTGTTGCCCAGCAGCAAACCCGCGTGCGGGAAGTAGGAGCGGTACGGTTCCATGCGGTGACAGCCCGGCCAGAAGTAACGTCGGGCAATGACGTTCTCGGCGTGGAGCACGGCCACCACTTCATCCCGCGACAGACCCGCGCGGACGGCGTCCAGTTCGATGACGATGTACTGGAAATTGGAGCGTTCCGATTCGTCGTAGCGCAGGAGGGTGACGGACGGAACCGAGTCCAGCGCTCGAACATAGGCGTGGTAATTCCGGCGATTGACCTCCACCAGGGATTCGAGTCCTTCCAGGCTGGTCAGGCCCATGGCAGCGCAAACCTCGGTCATCTTCCCGTTCGTTCCGATGAAGACCACCTTGTCGAAGCCCGCGAAGCCGAAGTTCTTCATCAGCCGAATGCGGGCCGCCAGCGCGTCGTCGTTGGTGGCGATGGCGCCGCCTTCGAAGGAATTCAGGAACTTCGTGGCATGGAAGCTGAAAACTTCCGCGCGCCCGAAACCACCGATCATCCGACCGCCATACGAACAGGCGAAGGCGTGGGCGGCATCAAACATCAGGGTCAGTCCGCGCCGCTGGGAGATCTCGGTGAGGGCGTCGATGGGGCAGGGGCGTCCCCAGACATGGGTTCCGATAATGCCGGTGGTGCGGGGGGTGATGAGGCGTTCGACCAGGGCCGGATCGATGTTGTGGGTGCGCTCGTCGACGTCGCAGAAGACGGGAGTGATTTCCTGCCACTGAAGCGCGTGGGCGGTGGCCACGAAGGTGTAGGAGGGAACGATCACTTCGCCGTGCAGTTGGGCGGCGCGGATCGCGATCTCGAGGCCGACCGTGGCGTTGCAGACCGGAATGCAGTGGCGAACGCCGATCAGGGCGCAGAGTCGGCGTTCGAACTCCTGGACGAACGGTCCGTTGTTGCTGAGCCATCGCCGGTCCAGCATGTCGTTGAACCGCGCGAAAAGACGCTCGCGATCGGCAATGTTCGGTCGACCTACGTGCAGGGGCTGGGCGAAGGCGGGAGCCCCACCGCAGATCGCCAGTTGGGAGACGTCGCCAGAGGGTTTCGGAGTGTTCATGCGTCAGGCGGAATCTCGAATCGCGCCGGACGGACACGATCGGTGGAATCACGCTCGGCGCCTTGGCGGGTCACCGTGGGCGGCAGGCTAGGAGTCCGCCGGCGACGGGTCAACGGGACTTCGCCCCCCGGACTTCGCCCGATTTGCGGTTTGGCACCAGTGACTGGACCTCGCAGCCTTCACACGTGGCGACTGTGCCTGGCCAATCCTCCGCAACCGTCGAACCCGGGCACCTCGGTTTCCTCGACGGCATCCGAGGACTTGCCGCGCTGTGGGTGGTCATCGGTCACTGCATGATCTTCGGTGGCTGGACCTGGGCGAAGTTCCCGGAGCCACTGATCGCCGTCGATGTCTTCATGTTCGTCTCCGGCTACCTGATGATGCACCAGTGGACTCGGAGAGTGGGTGATGGGCACGGCTGGGATACGGCCGCGGCGATGGAGTTCTGGGTGCGCCGGTTCTTTCGCATCGTTCCGGTGTACTACCTCTGTCTGGGGCTGATGTTCGCCAACTGGGAATCGCTGGCCGCGGGTTTCAAGGCACTCCAGGCCGCCAACCCCGAGCGCTGGGCGGGTCAGGGTGTCTACGACCCCTCGAACTGGGACAGCGGCGTTAAGAATGGAGTGCTGCGGCTGACCTTCCTTTTTGGACTGTTGCCCCGTTACACGGCCGCCTCGTTCACCGGGGATTGGAGCCTGTCGCTGGAGATGCAGTTTTATGCGGCATTTCCGTTCGCGGTGATCGCGTTGCGACGCTGGGGCACCGGGCGGATGGCCTGGACGCTGGTGCTGGTGGCCGTGGCCTTCAAGGAAGCGACCCTTCGGTTGCAGGGCAGCCTTCCTGGCTCAATGATCGTCTTCCCGCTGCCCTCCATCCTGCTTCTGAAAATGCCGGTGTTCCTGGTGGGCATGACCCTGGCCGAAGTCTCCCGTCGCTGGGTCGCGGCACCAGGGAACGCCGCGCGGGACCTCGCCCTCGCCTTGGTGGTCGCCGCCCTGAGTTCGTGGCACGTCGTCGCGGTGGCCGTGCTCACCTTCTTCCTCGTCACGCCGTCCACCGGGCTGAGCCCGGGCTCACGACGCTGGCAGGGGCGCGTCGCGGGAATATTGGGAAACCGCGTCATGACGTTTCTCGCCGACGTTTCCTACTCCGTGTACCTGCTTCACAGCCTGGTGATCGCCTGGGCCGGCAGGTGGCTGCTGGGGCAGACGTGGTTCGAAGCCATGCCGGGGCGGACGCGCGTGCTGGTGCTCCTGGCGGCGGTGGTCGTGATAACGTATCCCATCGCTTTTCTGCTCCATCACCTGGTGGAGCGCCCCGGAATTGAGGTGGGCCGTCGTCTCGCGCGCCAGTGCCGCAACTCGCGCGTTGACGGCTCCCAGGCAGGGGCATGAACTCGCGGGGTTATGAACCCCTTTCAGATTCACCTTCCACGGCGGCGCTTTCTCAAGGCCACGGCCGCCGCTGCGGGACTCCCTCTCTGGTACTTCGAACAGATGAAGAGTTTCGGCGCCTCACCCAAGCCGTTGGGACCCAACGACAGGCCGGGCATCGGCCTGATCGGATGCGGCGGGCAGGGGCGGGGCGACTGCAATTGGGCGAAGAATTTCGGCACGGTCATCGCGGTGGCGGACGTCGATGAGAAACAGGCGGATCAGGCCAAGACCCAGTTCAAAGCCGAGCACAAGTACGGCGACTTCCGCAAACTGCTCGAGCGCGACGACATCCACGTCATCATCAACGGGACACCGGATCACTGGCACACGTTGGTCAATGTGGCCGCCGCCCGCGCCGGCAAGGACATGTACAGCGAGAAGCCGCTGACGCTGACCATCGAGGAGGGCAAACGACTGGTGAAGGAGATCCGCGGCGCGAAGCGCGTGCTCCAGGTCGGCAGCCAGCAGCGCAGTGACGGCAAGTTCCGGCTCGCCTGCGAACTCGTCCGCAACGGCCGCATCGGGAAGCTGGAGCATATCATCGTCGGGCTGCCGACCGGACCGCGCGAAGGCCCGTTCCCGAAGCAACCGGTCCCGCCGGAGATGAACTGGGATTTCTACCTCGGGCAGACGCCATTCGTGGACTACAACGGCAAGAAAGCCCACGGGAACTTCCGCTGGTGGTACCAGTTCTCCGGCGGGCAGATGACCGACTGGGGCGCCCACCACAACGACATCGCCCAGTGGGGGAATGGCACCGACCGATCGGGGCCCATCGAGTTCGATGGCAAGTCGCTGGTGGACATGATTCCCGGAGGCTACGACGCCGCGTCGAAGTACCGAATCGAATGCAAATACGCGAACGGAGTCACCATGACGCTGCTCGACGACAGTTCGGTTCATGAGCGGGGCGTGGTGGGAGAAGGAAAACGGACGCCCAATGGAGTCCAGTTCCTGGGTTCGGACGGCTGGATTTTTGTAAGCCGTGGCGAGATTCGAGCCAGCAAGCCGGAGTTCATCGAAACGCCCCTGGCTGCCAACGCCACCCGCCTCTACAAGTCCGACAATCACATGGGCGACTTCTTCGACTGCATCCGGTCCCGGAAAGACCCGATCTGCGACGTCGAGATCGGACACCGTTCCATCAGCGTCGCGCACCTCGGCGTGATCAGCGTTCGTTTGGGACGCAAGATCCAGTGGGACCCGGTGAAGGAAGAGATCGTTGGGGACGCCGACGCCGCGAAGTGGGTGGGTCGCCCTATGCGAAAACCGTATGATTGGTCCTTCGTAAGTTGAGCCTTTCCAGGGGGTTCCTTGACGCTCTCCGGCGTGACCCTTAGGTTGGTCGGAGATGAAAGCGATGAACGAGGGAGGTTTGCTGATCCCGTACGTGGTCGAGCAGACCGGACGAGGGGAGCGGGGCTACGACATTTACTCGCGGCTGCTGGTGGATCGTATCGTGTTCCTGGGCACGCCGGTGGACGACATGGTGGCCAATGTCATCATTGCCCAGCTGTTGTTCCTGCAGATGACCGACCCTAAGAAGGACATTCATCTCTACATCAACTCGCCCGGTGGCAGCGTCACCGCCGGCTTGGCCATTTACGACACCATGCAGTTCCTCACCTGCGACGTGAACACCTACTGCATCGGCCAGGCGGCCAGCATGGGCGCCGTTCTCCTCGCGGCCGGAACCAAAGGCAAACGCTATGGCCTGCCCAACGCCCGCATCATGATCCATCAGCCCTGGGGCGGGGTGCAGGGCCAGGCCAGCGACATCAGCATCCAGGCCAAGGAAATCCTTCGCCTCAAGGATCGCCTGAACGAGATTCTCGCCAATCACACCGGGCTTTCGTTGGAACAGATCGGACGCGATACCGACCGCGACCGTTTCATGTCCGCCGAGGAAGCCAAGGCGTACGGCCTCGTGGACAACGTCGTGAAGTCCCGCAAGGAGATCACCGAGGAAGCCTCGAAAACCACCTGAAACGCGTGGCCCGACCGACCCAACTCACGATGTGCAGCTTCTGCGGGAAGTCCCACGCGGAAGTGAAGAAGTTGATCGCGGGACCCGGTGTCTATATTTGCGACGCCTGCGTCGGCGTTTGCCGGCAGGTGCTCGAAAAGGAATTGCAGGTCGAGGACCGTAAGCCGGCCCCCCGTTTCACCGTTCCCAAGCCGGCCGACATCAAACGGCACCTCGATCAGTACTGCATCGGTCAGGACCGCGCCAAACGCACCCTCGCCGTCGCCGTCCACAACCACTACAAGCGGATCATCTCCAATCCGCCCCCGGTCCCAGGTAAGGACGGCCCGAAGGACAAGGGCCCCACCAGTGTTCCATCCCCAGGCGACGAGGTGGAGCTCGAGAAAAGCAACGTGCTCCTTATCGGACCAACGGGTTCCGGCAAGACCCTGCTCGCCAGGACCTTGGCCCGGTTTCTGGATGTCCCCTTCGCCATCGCCGACGCCACCACCCTGACGGAAGCGGGTTACGTTGGTGAAGACGTCGAGAACATCGTTCTCCGATTGCTGCAGAACTCGGACTACGACGTCCGCCGGGCGCAGATGGGGATTATCTACATCGACGAGATCGATAAGATCGCCCGTAAAACCGAGAACGTTTCGATCACCCGAGACGTCTCCGGGGAAGGCGTTCAGCAAGCGCTCTTGAAAATGCTGGAAGGCACGGTTTGCAACGTCCCGCCCCAGGGCGGACGCAAACATCCCCAGCAGGAGTACATCCGGATCGATACCACCGGCATCCTCTTCATCTGCGGCGGGGCCTTTGTCGGTCTGGACCGTATCATCCAGCGGCGCTTGGGGCGTCGCGTGCTTGGCTTTGGCGCCGCCGAAGCTCCCGAACGTCCGGCCCCCGTTAAAGAACAGGAGTGGATGGACTGGGTGGAGCCCGAGGACTTGCTCGGCTACGGCTTCATCCCGGAATTCATCGGGCGCCTTCCGATCACCAGCGTTCTCGAACCGCTCAACGAAGAGGAGTTGTCCTCCATCCTGACCGAGCCGAGGAATGCGCTGACGAAGCAGTTCGCCAAGCTGATGGCCATGGATGACGTCGAACTGACGTTCACCCCGGATGCCGTTCGCGAAATCGCCGCCCAGGCGATGAAGAAGGGAACCGGTGCGCGGGCACTGCGGGGCATTCTCGAAAAGCTCATGCTGGAGCAAATGTTCGAAATCCCCGGTTCCCGCGATATCGAAGGGGTCACCGTCACTGCCGCCGTGGTGCGTGGCGAAGGTCAGCCCATCGTCCGCCACCGCCAGGAAGAAGCCGCGGCCTGAACGGCGGGCCTGGGTTTCTGCCGGTCTCTCATTGGCTCGTGTCAGCCCGTCCCGGACGGCGCCTCAGACCAATGGCGCCCGCACACAACCCTGCGCCCACCACCACGGAACTCCATTCCGCTTCCGGAATCGCAGCAAACCCGAGCAGCAGGACATTGGACATCGCTCCCGGTGTGACCCAATTCGAACCGGAATCCTCGGTGATGAGAAATCCATCATACTGGAATCCATCACTCGCCACGGGTTGGACGCCGCTGTTGTTCGACCACCGGATGCCCGTCGCATCGGACGAAACCACCAAGGCGTACGGCGTATGGGGTTGCAGGGAGAACTCGATGGCATAGGCCAGGGCGTAGGTTTGCCGCAAGGCCGACATCTCGATTTGCATCAGGTCGCTCGCGGCCAAAATGGCTGCAGGAACACCTGACTCCACCGAGTAAAGCGAGACTCGCACCGACAAGGATGCGGGCAGGCTGCCGCCCGTGGGTGGGTTCAATCCCAGGGTGATCGAATCCACGACCCCCGCGCTGGCGCCGCTGGTGAACAGCAACGCCTTCCAGTTGGTCTCCGAAACCGTTGACCCGCCGTCGGCCGTTGCCGGTGTGTTCTGGATCACCACCGCCCCCAGCGCTTCGCTCGAAGCCCCGATCGCCACGCACGCCATCAGGCTCAGGAGACATGTGTTCCCCAGCGAGTGAGTTCGAGATGGCGCCACGCAGCTTCTATTCGGCAAGCAGATGCTCCGACTGAAGCCCCGCAGCGCCGGATAAATCGCCCGAACAAGTTGCCTGTCTCTCTGTTGGACCCGCCTAGATCAATCGTCCGTCCCCCTGGTGAACTCGAGACGTCGATCTGGTTGTCCGTCCCCCTGTAGGTGCGGTGCACCGTCTACCGTCCTCGGTCCTCCGCCCTCCAGTTGCCCGTCCCCCAGTTGGAGCACCAACGCTGCACAGGGTGTCTGTCCCCCTGTTGAACGCGGGGCGTCGAATAGGTTGTCTGTCCCCCTGTTGAACAGCTGCCCACCGTGTGCGCCTCGAAAAGCGCCACCGGGGCACATCGGAAAGTCAATCAATGGCAGTGGGTCACAATGGCACTTGTGAGACACGCCAGTCGTCGGCGGTTCGCTCAAATTGAATCCGTTGATGATCAATATCTTGTGAAACGAGTGGCAGGCTTGGCGTTGGGATGGCACGGCCAAAGCTAATTGGGGGGTACGACAGGAACGAAAGGATACACCTATGACACTCATGAAATTCACTCGGCCCCACCTCTTCTGGCAGCGCTCCTCTCTCGACCCCGTGAATCGTCTGCAAGAGGAAATGGCGAAACTCCTGGAATCACCCTTCTCGGGATTTGGAACCCAGTTCTTCAATGAATGGGCGCCTTCCCTGGACCTCTTCGAGGACAAGGAGAATCTCGTGGTCCAACTCGAGGTCCCTGGCATGAAGCGGGAAGCTTTTGAGATCGGATTGCACGACGGAGTGCTCTCGATCTCCGGCGAGCGGAAGTTCGAGGAGAAGCGCCAAAAGGCCACCGGCTACCGCACCGAACGCTTCGAGGGCCGGTTCCAACGATCCATCGCGCTCCCCAAAGCCGTCGAAGCCGACAAGGTTCGTGCGGCCTACAAGGACGGAATCCTGACGGTGACGTTGCCTATCGCGGCCCAGGCGCGTCCGAAACAGATCGTGGTGGGAACCGAGTAATCGATCGGTCCAAAACGGATCGCCAGTTTCCCAACCGAAACCCTGAAACCCTCATTCCACTGGAATCATGAACAACACCACGCTTTGCGAGACCAAGAACCCCACGCGCGGAGAGCAGGTCAGCTACCTCCTTCCTGCCGTGAACATCTACCAGACCCCGGAGGGGTACACGCTCGAGGCCGATATGCCCGGCGTCACCCGTGACGGGCTGGAAATCTACCTCGACCAAAATGAACTGACGCTGCTCGGTCGACGTCAACCTGGTCCGAGCAAGCCCGAGACCACCCACTACCGGGAGTCTGCGAGCGGAGATTTCCGACGGGTGTTCGAACTCGATCCCGAGATCGACACCGACAAGATCACGGCCCGTGTGGAGAACGGCGTGCTGACGCTCCACCTGGCCCGGCGCGAGCAAGTGAAGCCGCGCCAGATCGCCATCACCGACTGATGGATGGCGGTTGGAAGGTCAGCAGAAAGCATGGAACGGCCGGGATCCGAACCCGGCCGTTCTTTTCGTTCCCACGCCCCACGGCCGAGATCCCCTTCGCCCATCAACGCTGCATCGCAGGATTCGGGAGGGGCATTTGGGCGTCGACGACACCGTACCAGTCATGAAGCAAGCGGCGCAGGCGCTTCGCCTCGGCCGGATGGGACCCGGCAATGTCCCGGGTCTCGCCCGGGTCGTCCGTGAGTCGATACAGCTCGACCCGATGGTCTTCATGGTATTCGAGCAGTTTCCAGTCCCGGGCGCGCACCGCGCTGACGGGCGTGGTGGTGGAGTAATAGTGGGGAAAATGGAAGAACAGGGCCTCCCGCTGCAGTCTTCCGCCAGGACCGCCCAATAAGGGAACCAGGGACATGCCATCCAAACCCGCCGCCTGAGTTTCCGTCGGCGCTCCGGCAAGCTCGGCCAGCGTGGGGAAAAGATCGGTGCAGAGAACGGGTTCCGAGCACTCAGTGGATGGCACGGTCAGGCCTGGAAATCGGACAATCAGCGGAACCCGAATCCCGCCCTCGTACAGCGACCCTTTTCCCGAACGCAACGGACCGTTGTCGGTGACCCGTTGGCCGCGGAAATGGTTGGTGTAGCCCCCATTGTCGGACGTGAAGATCACGAGGGTTTGGGACCTCAGGTTGCGGCGGTCCAAGGCATCCAGAACCCGGCCCACATTCTCGTCCAACGTCCGGATCATGGCCGCATACTCCGGGTTCTGATGCCGCAGGCCGGGGTTCAGGCGGTCGCGATAGTGGGCGACGAGCTCCGGCTTGCCTTCGATCGGTGTGTGGGGGTTGTGAAAGCAGAGGCTGAGGAAGAACGGTCGCTCCCCCGCCTGGTCCATGAGGTGGATGGCTTCGTCGGTGATCCGGTCGGTCAGGTAGTCCCCGGGTTGGCCGAGACCCAGGCCGGGAACATAGCGGAACTCACCGGACGCCCCGAACGGTCCGCGGAAGGGATGAAAGAATGTGGCTGGCGCTCCCCAGTGGGTTCCACCGATCTGGACGTCGAAACCGTAGCGTTCGGGAGCATGCGCCGCATCCCCCAGATGCCATTTGCCGACCTGAAACGTCAGGCGCCCCGTCGAGCGCATGACTTGGGCGAGGTTCGGAACGTCGGTGGGAAGGTCGAAGCCCGTGACCGGCGGCAGGAGGAGGCGGGGGTTTTTGGCGGCATCGGATTCGCGGTTCAAGGAGGCTTCCCTCCACGTGGTGAGCCGCAAGCGAGCCGCATGCCGTCCGGTCAACAAAGCCGCCCGGGTGGGGGAGCACACCGACATCGCATACGCCTGGGTGAACCGCATGCCTTCCCGCGCCAGTTGATCGATGCGTGGCGTCTCGTGGAGATCGGCTCCGTCACAGACAAGGTCCCGGGCTCCCAAATCATCGGCCAGCATTAGGACGATGTTCCGAGGCTGCGGGGAGGTGACTGGGGCCGATGTCTGGGCCACGCTCGCCAGGGTCGCGGCGAGCCACCAACCCAGGAGCCAGGTTTGGAACGCCGACAAACCGGACCACGAAGGGGTGCGCATGGTCCCCACAGTGGATGGACCCCTGTTCCAGGCTTCAAGCCCAGACACCGACAGCTGGCACCTCAGGCCGGCACCGAAGCAGCAAACCCGGCCGCGGCTTCCGCCGGTTCGGCGTCCACCCATTTGCCGTGTTCGCGGATCAGGTCGACCAGGCGGTCGACGGCTTCGGTTTCCGGGATGTTGAACTTCACCGCGGTTTTGCCGACGTAGAGATTGATTTTCCCGGGGGCGCCACCGACGTATCCGAAGTCGGCGTCCGCCATCTCTCCCGGACCGTTCACGATGCATCCCATGATGGCGATCTTGACCCCCTTGAGGTGATCGGTGCGGGCCTTGATTCGGGCGGTGACCGTTTGGAGATTGAACAGGGTGCGACCGCAGCTGGGGCAGGCGACGTAGTCCGTTTTGAAACTCCGGCAACCGGCGGCCTGGAGGATGTTGAAGGCCAGCCGAAGGGACTGACCCGCCCCGGATTCGCCGCGCACGAGAATGGCATCGCCGATGCCGTCCGCCAGCAAGGCGCCCAGACTCACCGACGCCCGAAGCAACGCGATATCCGGCGTGAGGGGAACCGCGCTGAACTGCAGGCAATCCTTCAACAGAATCGGGTTCCGCCGACCCAGCCGTTTCAGGCGGTCGGCGAGCAGCCGGAACGCGGTGATGACGGGGAGCGGGACATCGTCGCGGACGGTGATCCACTGGGTGTCGCAAGCGACCGGGAACTCCTCGCGGGGATCGACTTCCTGGACGTTCAGATCTTCGTAAACCGCTTCTGGCCGAACGTCGGCTTTGGCCGGAATCTTCGGGGCGACCTTGTCCCAGGTGGCGCGGGTGACCACCACGCGAACCACGCTTTCCCCACCGCCGGTCATGCCGGGGGTCAGCTCGGACGCCACGGAATCGCGTCGGGAATAGGTGAACGGATCGAACGGGATCGAACCCACCGGAACGCCCGGAGTGGGGATTGCGTCTTTGGTCGTCAGGGTTGGAATCTGGGCCAGGAGATCGCGACAGACGGGGATTTCGCGGGGGCTGTCTTCGGTGAGACTGACGCGGATGGTGTCGCCCAATCCATCGCAGAGCAGGGAACCGATGCCGATGGCGGACTTGATGCGGCCATCTTCGCCTTCGCCCGCCTCGGTGACGCCGAGGTGGATGGGGTAATTCCAGTCGGGTCCCAATTCCGAGAGTCGCGCCACCAGGAGGCGGTAGCACTCGATCATGACCTTCGGATTGGAGGCCTTCATCGAGAACACGAACTGGTGATAATCCAGGCGACGGCAGACCCGAGCGAATTCGAGGGCGCTTTCGACCATGCCGGCAGGGGAATCGCCCCAGCGGTTCATGATCCGGTCGCTGAGAGAACCGTGGTTGGTGCCGATGCGCATGGCGCGCTTCAGGCGCTTGCACTGTTCGACGAGCGGGAGGAACGCCTCCTCCATCCGCTTCACTTCCGAGGCATAGGCGTCGTCGGTGTACTCCTTGATCGCAAACTTCTTCTTGTCCGCGTAGTTGCCGGGGTTGACGCGGATTTTCTCGACCCACTTCACCGCTTCCAGGGCCGCCTCGGGCTTGAAGTGAATGTCGGCGACGATGGGCACCCAGCAGCCTTGGGCGCGCAACTGGGCGACGATGTGCTCCAGGTTGGCGGCATCCTTCACCGTGGGGGCGGTGATTCGGACGATCTGGCAGCCCACTCGGACGAGGTCCAGGGTTTCGCGGACGCAGGCCGCGGTGTCCATGGTGTCGCAGGTGATCATGGACTGGACGACCACGGGGTGGTTGCCGCCAATGATTACACCGCCGCGGGAGGGGTCGCCGACGACGACTTCACGGGTGAGGCGTCGGCGGTACGGGTAGAGAGAATCGCAGTAGCGCATGCGGGCGGGGCGTCAGGTCGTCGGGTCGATAGGGTGACGGTGGATCACTTGCTCGCGGCGGGGGTCGGCTGGAACTTCATGGCCGGTTCGCGTTCGCGGGTGATCAGATCCTGGGCGTCAAAGAAGGTCACGTAGAGCATGAACCCGATGACGAGGCTGGCGAAGGTGTACTGGATGTAGGCGAGAATGCGGGCATTCAGGGGGCGCCGGCGAATCCACTCGATCAAGGCCAGGACGATATGGCCGCCGTCCAGCACGGGGACGGGCAGGAGGTTCAGCAGGCCCAGGTTGACGTTGAGGATGACGCTGAACCAGATGGCCTGACGCCAGCCTTCGGCATTCTCGAACAGGATGTAATACACTCGGACAATTTGGACAGGCCCGGACATGTGCTGGAGCTTGATGTCCGATTTCTTCGAGAGCAGGGCATCGAAGGTGTTCACGATGGCCATCATCGAGAGTTTGATCTGTTCGATGGGGCCGGGATGAACGACTTGGACCTTGCCGAAATCGTCGTAAACAATCCCCATGTCACTGTCCCATTGGACTCCGATCCGTGGGGCGGACTCGCCGATGGGAATGGCGGGGGTGACCTTGGCTTCGACAGTTTGCCCCTGGCGATCCAGGGAGAACAGCAGCTCCTTCGTGCCGCTGCGCTGGATGTGCTGGCTGAACTCCTCGGCCACCCGGAAGCGCTGGCCATCCACCGCGACCACGCGATCGCCGGGACGGAAGCCGCCCGTTTCGGCGGGGCTGCCGGGCACGACATTGGCGACGACGGCGCCGCGGGGTTGAAAGGCTGCCTCGAGGGTTTGGCCTTTGCGCTCGACGGTCAGGACGAGGTTGGTGCCGGGGTTTTTGCGGGCGTATTCGGTAATGCCCAGCGGGCTGAAGAGCTTGTTGCCGTTGACATGGGTGATGAAGTCGTTGGGTTGCAGGCCGGCCGCCTCGGCAGCGCTGCCCTTGGTGACGGCTCCCACCATCGGGGTTTCAGCGGCCATCATTTGCAACTGCCGGGTGGCGCGACGCTGCCAGGCTTTGCGTTCGGGAATGATTGGCTTGGCAGTGGCCACTTGCTCCGTGCCGTTGCGCTCGTAGCGGACCCGGAGGGTGTCCCCTTCACTGCGCACGATGCGCCAAGTCACGCTATCCGAGCTGATGCCGCCCCAGCGGGAGACGGGTTGGTCATCGATGGCCAGGATGCGGTCACCGGGTCGGAGACCGGCCTTTTCGGCAGGGGAATCGGGGAGGACGTAACCGATGGTGGTCGTGGCTTCCGCTTCGGCGACGGGGCGTCCCATCCACCAGACGAGCACGGCGAACACCGCCGCGAGGCCGAGACTGAACAGGGGGCCAGCGACGGCGACGATGATCTTGTCGAGGGGGGTGATGGGGGGCAGTTGGGAACGATCCCACTCGGAACGGCCTTCAACGGCCTCCATGGGCGCAAGTTGGGGGAGGGCGACGAAACCGCCGAACGGGATGGAGCCCCAGCTGTACCAGACGCCGTTGATCTTCTTCTGCCAGATGGGTTTACCGAACCAGATGCCAAAACGTTCCACCACCAGGCCGCGCCAACGGGCCGCCAGAAAGTGTCCCAACTCGTGGACCACGATCATCAGGTTAAAAAAGAGTAGAACCTCCAGGAGGATGACGATGACCTTGATGATCTCCATAAAACGGCGCGAGTCCGACCGCGGTCGGACTGCCAACACTATAGAGCGACGGGAAGGAGTGGCAATGCCGGCCCAAACGGGCAGCGAGCTGTCAGGAAACCCGACGTCAGGCCTCTTGAGGGTGGACACCGTCCTGCCGGTGGCGCACCCAGGCGCGCCAGATTCCCAGAACGACGAGGGCCAGCGCCGCGACATGGTAGCCTGTCACCCTACCGGCCCACCGGAAGGTGTCGCGTTGGAATTCCGTCACGAATCGGAACAGACCGTAGGCGATGAGGTAGGCATGGAAGCGTTGTCCGCGGGCTATTGGCGTTCGGCTGAGGGCAAGGGCGATCGCCGCCGAAGTGGCGTGGAACGTCAGTTCCAGGGGCACGATCGGCCACCGGGCCTGGCCCTGGGAGTCTTCCCACGCGTACCACGCCGAGGGGTCACATGCTTTTCCGAGGCAACACCCATGACTCAGGCAACCCAGGCGGCCGAGAACGATGCCGAACGGCACAACCACCGCGAACCGATCGCCGGTGGGCGTCCGATAGTTCAGCAGTTTCTTCGCCCATTCGACCCCGGCATAACCGAACAGAAGACCGCCAAGGATGGTTTTTCCCGTGGCCCAACGATACCAGGTTCCCGGCAGCGCCCAGTCCCGCCATCCCTCAGCCAGCAGATAAACCACCTTGGCCCCCATGAACGCGCCGATGAGCCCGCCAAGAAAGATCCAGGGAAGCCGGGAATCCTGTTTGGCCGCACGGAACCAGTACCAGGCCGATAGGACGATCGCTCCCAGCATCCACGCGGAGTAGGACGTCCCGTGCATCACAACGAAGCCCGGGTATCGGGGAATCCGGAATAATAGCGGCAGAAGGAATCGAGCTGTCCATCGGGACGGATCACGTGGGTGCAGCACCGATCGATGCGGTCCTGGTCCCAGGTCCAGGCGTCCATGAAGGGCTTGATGAACAGACGGAAGGTGTTCGACGCGTCGAGTTCGAACCGCTTGAGCAGGTCGCCCAACGGCTCGGATTCGCAGCCGCAGCGCGCCAGGTCTTCGGGTTGGTAACGGATCTTGTCGCGCAAAAAGCCCTGCACCTCGCGGAAGTCCACGAAATCGCTGATCGACCTCACGGCGCCACCCAAGCGAAGCAGGTAGCCGATGACCGCACAGTTCGGGTCGCCGCACGGCAACGGTGTGAAGTCTTCCAACCGGAGGCTGCCCCGCGACCCCGCCACCGCCGCGAGAACGATGTCGGCGGTGTTCAATCGGTCCGGAACGGTGGTCATTCCAGTGACCGGGGAGCCGCGTCCGCTTTCGAACGCCGGCTGAAAACTCACACCCCGGACATGCGGCCACCGCAGGCCATACTCGATGGTGTCCCAGACGTGACCCAGGTTGCCGCGGGTGACCGTCATCGCCAGCGTCAGCGGAATCGGAATCTCCGCGCACCGTTGAATCGCCTGCTCACGAATCTCCCGAAGGTCCGCTCCGCGCAGCTTCCGTTGTTCGGCTTCCTGAGGTCCGTCGAATTGAAGGTAAAGCTGGAGCTTTCCGGGACGATGGATGGCGCGGAGCGCTTCGAAGAACGCCGTTTCCCGGGCGATGCGAACGCCGTTGGTGTTCAGCAGAACGTAATCAATGCGCGGGTGGGCCAGGGTCCAGGCGAGAAGGGCGTGGAACTCCGGATGCAGGGTGGGTTCGCCGCCGGAGAGTTGCAGGATCTCAATGCCTCCCTTGCGCCGGATAACGCCTTCGATCCGGTCCTGAAGGTTCGCCAACGACGGAGCACGTACCGCAGACCCGGCTCCGACCGGCGAATCGGCGTAGCAGGTCGGGCAGGCCAGGTTGCAGGAGTCGACGACCTCGATGAGCGCGAGACAGGTGGCCAGGGATTCGAAGGGTGCGGTTCCACGGCCCGCCGCGTTGCGCCCCAGAGTTCCGGTCGGGGCATCGTCGCTGGCGCGACACGCACCTCCGGAGCAGCCACAGGACGCGTTGGAGGGATCGCCCTTTGCCAGCCAGTAAAACCGGGCGTCCGAGGCAAGGACCATCGAGGCGGGGCCATGTTCGGGGCATTCGCGACGCAGGACCACGCGGGCGGGGTTTTGGCCTTCGCGCACCACTTCAGCGGGGCAGGGGCGTCGGCAGACCGGACAGCGGCTGGTGGTGCGTTTCAGCACCTCGCCGGTCGGGAGCGGCGGGAGTCGGGGAACCGCGATGGAAGGAGGAATCGGCATGGGGCCGGAACTCACCGGAAGTCGGCCGGTCAGGCGGCGGGGAGGGCGACCAACGGGCGAACGGGAATGCCCCGAGCAGCCATGCACGCCTTGGCCTGGGCCACCGTGAATTCACCGCTGTGAAAGATGCCCGCCGCCAGGGCTGCGTCAGCTTTGGCCACCAACAGAACTTCCGCCATGTGCTCGACGTTGCCCGCTCCACCGCTGGCCACCACCGGAACCGGCACCGCTTCCGCCACCCGCCGGGTGATTTCCAGGTCATACCCGCTCTTCATGCCGTCGCCATCGATGCTGTTGAGCACAATCTCTCCCGCGCCCAGTTCGCAGGCGCGACGAGCCCACTCCACCGCTTCCAAATTCGCCGGCTGACGACCGCCTTTCAGGAACACTTCCCACCGGTCGGGACCTGTCTTCTTGGTGTCGATCGAAACCACGATGCACTGGCTGCCAAACTTCACCGCCCCCGCCCGGATCAGGTCCGGGTTCTGGATCGCCGAGGAGTTGATGCTGATCTTGTCCGCCCCCGCCCGAAGCATGGTCCACATGTCGTCCACGGTCCGGATGCCCCCGCCGACGGTGAGCGGCATGAAGCATTGATCGGCGACCTGCTCGATGACGGACACGATGGTCGCCCGCTCGTGCGCGGACGCGGTGATGTCATAGAACACCAGTTCGTCGGCGCCCTGGTCGTTGTAACGGAGAGCGAGCGCCACGGGATCACCGACGTTGCGGAGCCCACCGGACTCCGCGCGGCCGAATTGCTGACCGCGGGTGACTTGGCCGGCATGGACGTCGAGACAGGGGATGACGCGTTTGGCGAGCATGATGAAGAGGTGGCGAACGGATCGGCCGCCGCCCCATGGTTTTGGGTGGGCGACACGAAACAAGCGCAATCTTCCGTATCGACGTGACGCACCCGGTCAGGGCCATAGTTCGTCAATGTCCAGCCCCGCTCCATCCGACCGGGAAGTGTCATGGCCGGGTCCATCCCAACGGACCTCCGGCACCTGGACGGCGCGGTGGGCGGTTGGATGTCTGCTCGTCGGTCTGGTGACCGGGACGCTTTCCGCCCAGGACGCGGTCGAGGCGGGAAAGCCGGGGTGGGCGCTTCAACCGTTGGTTCGCCGGCCGGTTCCCGCCAGCGGACCCAGCCATCCCATCGATGCCTGGCTGGTGGCCTCGGGCGCTGCGCCCGCCACACCGCTTTCGGGGACGACCGGTCGGGCCACCTTGCTGCGGCGGCTGATGGTCGATCTCCACGGGTTGGTGCCCACACCAGAAGAAGTCCGGGCGTTCGCGGGTTCCGCACGCTCAGAAGACGAAACCTTGGTCGATGAAGTCGACCGATTGCTGGCGTCGCCGCGCTATGGGGAACGCTGGGCCCGTCACTGGCTGGACGTCGTCCATTTTGCGGAGACCCACGGCCACGATCAGGATCGGCCGCGGGACAGCGCCTGGCCTTACCGGGATTACGTCATCGAGGCGTTCAACAACGACAAACCCTATGACCGTTTCGTGCAGGAACAAGTGGCCGCCGACGCCCTGTTTCCGGACGAACCGGCCTTGACGCCGGCGCTGGGGTTCCTGGCGGCGGGGCCGTGGGATGAAAGCTCCCTGCGCGATATCCGCGAGGACGTGATCGACCGCGAGATCGGCCGGTACCTCGATCGCGATGACATCGTGGCCAACGTGATGTCGACCTTCACCAGCGTGACTGCGCATTGCGCCCGCTGCCACGACCACAAGTTCGATCCCATCCCGCTCACCGATTACTACGCGTTGCAGTCGGTGTTTGCCGGAACGGAGAAGGCCGAGCGTCTGTATGATCTGGACGCGGAGGTGCATGCCCGGCGGCAGGGGTGGATGCGGCTTCAGGTCGCCCTGGACCGGCGCGACATCGAGGCGTTGGACGCCGCCATGAGTGACGGGCTGCGGGCGGAGCAGCGGGAGTGGGAACGTTCCGTGGTGACGCGATCCACGACTTGGACCGTGCCCCAACCGGAGGCCTGGTTCAGCGACGTGCCGGTCACGTTCGATGGACGCAGCGTTCGGCTACCACCGTCACCCGCGGTGGAAGGTGCGGGCGACGGGAGGGGCTTGAAGCTCCTGCCGGACGCCTCGTTGCTGGCCCAAGGAACTCCGCCCGCCACCAACGTGCAGATGGTGTCGCTCACCGTCCCAGCGGTTGGAATCACCGGCCTCCGGCTGGAAGTGCTCCCCGATCCGTCGCTTCCGGCGAAGGGCCCGGGTCGGGCGGAGAACGGGAATTTTCATCTAACGGGTTTTGAAGTGTACGCGCGGGCTGAAGGAGCCGAGACCTTCGAGCCGGTGGCGTTGACCCACCCCAGCGCCAGTTTCAACCAGGACGGCTGGGACATCACGAAGGCCTTCGATGGCAATCCTTACACCGGTTGGGGTATCCATCCGGAGGAGGGCAAGCCGCACGTCGCAATCTTCGAACTGGCGCAGCCGGGATCGCTGGTCGCGGGGCAGAAGTTGAGGATCGTGCTCCGGCAGGAACATGGCCGTGGCCACACCCTCGGGCGCTTTCGCCTCGCACTCACCGCCGATACGCCCCCGCTGCGGACGTCCCCCATTCCCGAGGCCGTCACGCGGGCATTGGCGATCGAACCGGACCATCGTTCGCCGGAGGAGCGCCTGGCTGTGACGTCGCAGTTTCTGTCGGGACGCATCGCCCGGGAACTTGCCGCCTTGCCGGAGCCGAAGCGGGTGTATGCCGGAGCGAGCGTGTTTCCGGCGAACGGCGGGCAGAAGCCGTTGGGCCGACCCCGCGAGGTGAAGGTGCTGCGCCGCGGTGAAATCCTGAAGCCGCAGGGCGTGGCGGAACCGGGTGCCTTGGCGTGTGTCGATGGTTTGGAAGCCCGCTTTGGTGCCGCATCAGACGAAGCTTCCCGGCGCGCGGCACTGGCGCGGTGGTTGACGGATCCCGGGAACCCGCTGGTGTGGCGCTCCATCGTCAACCGGGTGTGGCACTACCATTTCGGCCGGGGCATTGTCGACACCCCCAACGACTTCGGCCGCATGGGCAGCGCGCCCACCCATCCTGAGTTACTCGACTGGCTGGCTGTGACGTTCCGCGACGACCTGGGTGGTTCGCTCAAGCGCCTGCACCGCCTCATCCTCACCAGTCACGCCTGGCGTCAGAGTGCCGCCGACCCGCAATCCCCCGAATCCGGCCGACCTCTCCGACGCCGCCTCGACGCCGAATCGTTCCGCGACAGCGTGCTGCGCATCAGTGGGCGACTCGACGACACCATGGGAGGACCTTCGGTCCGGCAGTTCGCCATGTCTCCCGGCATTCATGTCACGCCCAACGTGAATTATGCCGCCTATGATCTCGACTCAGCGGGCGGTGCCCGACGTTCCATCTACCGTTTCCTGTTCCGCACCCTGCCGGATCCGCTGATGGACGTGCTCGACACCCCGACGGGCAATCAGTCGCAGCCGATCCGCTCCGAGTCGTTCACCGCGCTTCAGGCCTTTGCTCTGCTGAACCATCCCTTCGTGGTTCGCCAAAGCGGTTTGTTCGCCGAGCGGGTGGCGGCTTTGGAACCCACCGCCGCCGGACAAGCGCGTCGGGCGGTCGAACTGGCGTTGCTCCGGTCGCCGTCCGAATCGGAACGGGCGGAGTATCAGGACCACTTGGAGCAATTCGGGCTCGCCAGCCTCTGCAGGCTCCTCCTGAACAGCAATGAATTCCACTTCGTCGACTGAGCGCGGCGCGAAATCGTGTGTCGCCCTGAACCGCGCGTCCGTAGCGGCGGGCGTCCCGCCTGCCGTAGAGGGGGGCGTCTCGCCCCCCGGATCATGGTCCCAACACGAGTCCATGATGCCTCGCATCCACCCTTACCCATGAACCCCCTCCTTTCGAACCGCCGTGCCTTTCTCTGGCGCCTCGGCGGCGGGCTCGGCGGCGTGGCGCTGGCTCAGATGCTGGGTGGCCACGGCCTGCTCGCCAACTCCGCGCAGGCGACCGGCCCGTCAGCAGGCATGGGACCGCACTTCCGACCGCGCGTGCGGCGGGTGATCCAGCTGTTCATGAATGGCGGGGCCAGCCAGATGGACACCTTCGACTACAAACCGGAACTCGAACGGCGCCATGGCCAGAAGTTCGATCCGGGCGATGGTTCCCGCGTCGAAGCCGCCACCAGCGAACCGGGCAAGGTGATGAAATCGCCGTTCGCCTTCCGGCAGCATGGCCAGAGTGGTCGTTGGGTGAGCAGCGTTTTTCCTCATCTCGCCCAGCGCGTGGACGATCTCGCGTTTCTGATGTCGATCGAGTCCCGGACCAATGTCCATGGACCCGCCAGCTTCCTGATGAACACGGGATCGCTGCTGCCGGGCTTTCCCTCCATGGGAGCCTGGGTTTCCTACGCTTTGGGCAACGAAGCGGACAACCTGCCCACCTTTGTTGTCCTGCCCGACTCGCGTGGCCTCCCCTACAACCAACGCGGCAACTTCTCCGCCGGGTTCCTTCCCGCCACCCACGCCGCCACGCTTCTCGATGCCGGTGCCGCCGAACCGATCCCTTTCCTGCGCCCCCCGACCTCGGCGTCGTACGTCACCGGACCCGCCCAGCAGGCCGGGCTCGATTTGTTGCGCCGCATGAATCAGCGGCATCAGGCCCTCAGCCCGGAGGATTCCCGCCTGGAAGCCCGCATCCAGAGCTACGAACTGGCGGCACGCATGCAACTCGCGGCGCCGGAGACCTTCGACCTCGCTTCCGAGTCCGAGGCCACGCGTCGCCTTTATGGCCTGGACGAAAAGGTCACCGAGGATTTCGGCCGTCGCTGTCTCACCGCCCGGCGGCTGATCGAACGGGGCGTTCGTTTCGTGCAGGTCTGGAGCGGCGCCGGCGGACCCAGCAACAACTGGGATAACCACACGGACATCATCACCGAACTGCCCAAGATCGCGATGTCCACCGACAAACCCATTGCCGGCCTGCTCGAGGATCTGAAGGCGCGCGGACTCCTGGACGACACCCTGGTGGTGTGGAGCACCGAGTTCGGGCGCATGCCCTTCACCCAGGGGGCCACGGGACGCGACCACAACGGTGGCACGTCCATCGGCTGGATGGCGGGTGCGGGTGTGAAGCCGGGTGTGGTGCAGGGCGAGAGCGATCCGTGGGGGTGGAAATCCGTCGACAAGACCACCACCTACGATGTCCACGCCACGATCCTTCATCTGCTGGGCCTGGATCATGAACGGCTCACCTTCCGCAACAATGGTGCCGACCGCCGCCTGACCGACGTGCACGGCCATGTGATCCGCGAAATCCTGACGGCTTAAGACGCTCCCAGGGCTTGCGGGTGAACCAGCCGGGAGGCCTCGGATCGCAAAGCCGGGCAAGGGCCGCGCCTCCGAGCCGAGGCTTGCGATCGTTGGGGTTTCACTTAGAACGGGCGCCCCATGGAACACGTTTTACCCCGATCACCAGGGTCGTCCTGTTGCACCGCAGGTTCGGCCTCGACCTCATTCTGGACGCTGGGCACCCGTCGAGCCGCGTCGGCCCTGCTGCGTCTCATCGCCGCATTCGCGATGGTCGGTGCCGCGTCTGTTTTTGCGCCGACCGCCCAGGCGGCAGCCAATGCCGCATCAACGACGGCGTCGGTGTCGGTGGAGAAGGTGATGCCGGCCGAAGTGCTGGTGGGGCGGACCTTCGAATTCGTCATCAAGGTGACGAATCTCGGTGATGGCGAACTTCAGGACGTGCTGCTCACCGACACCACCGAGGGCGGCGCCCGGATTGAGGAGGCCACACCCAAGGCCGACCAGGTGAACGGGAAGGAATCGACCTGGCGGCTGGGAAACCTCGGGGCACGTCAGTCGCGCGAGGTCCGGGTTCGGGCGGTGGCCACCGATGAAACGCCCATCAGCGGGTGCGCGAACGCGACCTTTCGGCCGGGTGTTTGTGCCACGACGCGGGTGGTGCGGCCGGCGATTGAACTGGTGAAGACGCTTCCAGCCGATGCCCTGCTCTGCGACCCGATTCCGGTGAAGCTGGTGGTGAAGAACTCCGGGTCGAGCGCGCTCAACAACGTGAAGATCACCGACAACCTTCCCGAGGGGCTTCGGAGCGATTCCGGGGAGGGCACGAAGACCTTCGAGGTGGGCAGGCTGAATCCCGGACAGAGTCGCGAAGTGACCTTCGCAGCCAAGGCGGCGCGCCCGGGTCCGTTTGTGAACAAGGCCATGGTCACCTCCGCGGAAGGCGCCGAGGCCACGGCGGAAGCCACGGTCAATGTTCTTCAGCCCGTGCTGGCGCTGAATTGCCAGACCCCGGTGCTGCGCACCATCGCCGGAATTCCCGAAGGATTCGCCCAGTTCCTGGGCCGTCCCTTCGATGTCTGCTGGGAGATCAGCAATTCCGGCAATGCCCCCTCCGCCAACTCCACGGTGGAAGTTGTGGTGCCGGCCGGGGTGGTGGTCCGTTCTGCCACCGATGGCGGAGCCGTCGCGGGCGGTCGGCTCGTCTGGAACCTGGGATCCCTCGCCGCCGGGGCGTCCCGCAAAGTCTGCGCCACCTGGGTGGCGGCCAGCGCGGGTTCCTATGAATTCCAGGCCTCGGCTGCGGGCGGTTGTGCGGCACCGGTCCAGGCGCGCTGCTCCGTCCCGATCCAGGGCGTGAACGCGGTGTTGGTGGAACTCGTCGACGATCCCGATCCGATTCAGGTGGGCGAACAGACCACCTACACGATCCGCGTGACCAATCAGGGCGGCGGACTTGACCTGCACGATGTGGCGATTCACGCCGTGTTCCCGGAGGGTCTCGATCCCGTCGCGGCTTCGAACGCGGGCCAGGTGGATGGCAAGTCCGTGAAGTGGGCCCCCGTGGCGTCGATCCCGTTGCGTCAGTCCGTGACCTACACGGTCACCGGACGTGGCAAATCGGCGGGTGACCATCGCATCGAGGTCCAAGTGACCACGCGGGCCCGGCAACTACCGATCGCCGAAGTCGAATCCACGACCGTGTACTGACGCGCGTCCTCCCCCGGCGTGGATCCGGCCATGACAGGGTCCACGCCGGAGAGGAGAGATTTGGGTTTGTCGAAAGCGACGACGCTTTCCCTGAACCGGTCGTCCGTAGCGGCGGGCGTCTCGCCTGCCGTAGAGGGGGGCGTCTCGCCCCCCGGAGTCCATCCTGGTTCATGGTCTGCGAGCAGGTCGATTTCGAGCAGGGGGCTGTCCATGAACCTGACGATTCGCCAGCCCCGGACGGGGCGGGAGATCCCTAGCCCACGGCGTGAGCCGTGGGGACAAGGCCCAAGGGAAACCCCAAGCCCCGGAGGGGCGATCAGAAATGCAGGATCAGGGCCGACCTTCATCCGTCTCCCCATGACCCATCCCCAATAGGTTGGTTCTGCCGCCCCTCCGGGGCTCGGAATCACTTTCAACGCCTTACCCATGGCTGACGCCATGGGCTTCCGTTCTTTCGGCCCTCCGGGCCTCCCCCCGAACCGCGCCTGCCGTAGAGGCGGGCGTCTCGCCCCCCGGAATCCCCAGCGGTTCATGAGGAACAGACCCTCAGGGTGATGCAGGTGGCTTGGTGGTCACTTCGATGACCTCGCCGAAGGTGGCGTCGTAGATGGCCTTGCACTGGGTGCATTGGGCATCGACGAGGTCCATTTCCGGCGTCCAGGAGTAGGATTCGCCGCAAGCGGGGCAGCGGACCTGGTAACGCCGTTGCTGCCGCGGGGGAAGGACATCCTCCAGACCCGCGGGCCAGGGAAGATCATCGACAGTCAGCCGGACCAGGGCGGCGTTGTCCGGGGGCGGGCCGTCGACCAGGCGGGAGGCCTGGGCGGTCACCATGGCTTCGAAGGCGTTGCGCACCAGGCGGGCATTTCCGAAGTGATCATCCCGAAGCGCGTGCAGGGCGTGGAAATAAGCGATCACGCGATCCTTGAGTTCACGGGCCAGGACCAGGCCGTTGCGACGGCACATCAGGGCCAGGATGCGGCAGAGTTCGTGCGGCGCGTAATCAGGGAACTCGATGAAGCGATTGAATCGGGAGCGCAGGCCGGGGTTGGAATTGATGAAGCGCTCCATTTCCTTCGGGTATCCGGCCACCACCACGATCAGGCGGTCGCGACTGTCCTCCATGCGCTTCAGCAGGGTGTCGATGGCCTCGCGCCCGAAGTCTTCGCGTTCCTTGGCCAGCGCGTACGCCTCGTCGATGAACAGAATTCCGTCGAGAGCCGAATCAATCACCGCGTTGGTCTTGGGGGCGGTCTGGCCGACATATTCGCCAACCAGCGCGGCACGGTCGCACTCGACGAGATGGCCCTTCCGCAGGACGCCGAGGGCTTTGTAGATGCGACCGAGAAGTCGCGCCACGGTGGTTTTGCCGGTGCCGGGATTGCCGCTGAACACGGCATGGTAACTGGTGGCGATGGCGGGCAGACCCTGCGTGGCCCGCATCTGTTGCAGGCGGGCAACATTTGCGACCTCGCGGATCTTTCGTTTGACGTCGGCGATGCCCACCAACGCATCGAGTTCGCGCAGGATGACGGTGACGTTGTCGGCGGACAGGTCCGGTCGTGCGACGGCGTGAACCGCGTATTCGTCCATGGCGCGCGCTGTCTGCTGCAGCAGGTATTGCAGGAACCGGTTCTCGCGGGCGGTGAGGCGTCCATCGAGGCCCGCCAGGGCATCACAGGCCTCGCGCACCACGTGGTGGACGAAGTGCATGACGATCGGGTTCAGCTCCAGTTTCGAAGCCAGCCGGAGCATCTCGGCGAACAGCCGTTCCGGCCCCTCCTTGACGCTCTCGGTCACCGCCTCGTGCAGCTTCTGCAACCGGTCCGCGGCGGAATCGACGTGTTCGCTGATGACATCACGCACGCGGATGGTGCGATCGGGAACGTAGCCCTCGTTGAGCGACTTGAACCGGTCGCGGTGCTGTCGGCGAAAATAGCCAATAAACCCGCCCACCATTTCCTCCGGACGCGCGCTGTGCAGGCAGGCCACCCAGAACTGGGCGGCGGCATCCGCGGCCACCGACATTTCACCGATGGGGAACAGGACCGACCAGGTGGCGCCGATCATGCGGCGGAAGGCCTGGGAAAAGCCGGCGAGAATATCGACGGTGCCCTGGGCGGTGCGTTCGTAGGTGATCTGCGGAGGTATCAGGATTTCGAGGTAATCCGCGAGCAACCGGAATGCGAAGAGCGAACGGGCGAGGCGTTCGATGCTGAGTTCATGGCAGGCGGTCACCTCGGCGATCTCGGGAATGGACCGGCGCAACTGCTCGAAGCGGCGGACGTAGTCGCAGTCCGTCTCGACGAGCCGGGCCACGGTCTCCTCGTAGGCGCCTCCCGACCGTTGGTACTGCCGCACCACATCGAGCCACGCGCGACGGTTGAGAGCCTCCGCTTCCGCGGGCGATCCAGGAGCGGGTGCCGTGGACGAGCCCCGTGAAAGAAGACACGCGAGCACCGCACTCGGAACCAGCGGATGACTTGCCGTGTCGGCGATCACTCGGGTGTAGGGCATGAGCTCGCCGGAGGTTCAGGCCAATCCGTGGCGGCATGCAACGCCGGAGGCCGGATCTCGATCCCTGCGTCACCCAAAAAAAGAACCGCCGGGGCGTGGGCCCCGGCGGTTGGTGAAGCGCGATCGTCTAGAAATCCATGAACCCGTCGCCGGCCGGCGCACGTCCAGTGCCGGAGGCGACAGTCACGCTAGTTTCGCGCTTGCCAGTGGCGGCGCCGTTCGATGAGCCGCGAGCGGCTTCATGGTCCCCTTCGGATTCGGTGTGGTGGATCGTGGGAGCCTGGCTTCGATGACCCTGGGGAGTCGGGGTCGGGCTTGCTGCCTTCCAGGCGGCCTTTGAAGCGGAAGCACGGGCGGGTGCATGGGATCGGTGGTCCGAGCCTTGGCGACCGGAGTGCGCATTGCCCTCGATGATGCGGAGGAGCTGGTCGACCGCTTCGTTGAGGTTCTCGGCCTGGGCGTTCAGTTCCTCGGCGGCGCTCGCGCTTTCCTCGGCGCTCGCGGCATTGGATTGGGTGACCTTGTCCATCTGGGTGACGGCGGAGTTCACCTGCTCGATGCCCTGGCTTTGTTCGCGGGAGGCGGCGGCGACTTCCCCGGCGAGTTCATCGACCTGGCGGGCCTTGCCGACGATTTCCTCGAGGCTGGTGGCGACCTTGCCGCTGATCTCGGCGCCGAGCGCGCTCTTCTGGACAGCGTCCTCGATCTTGGCGGCGGTTTCCTTGGCGGACTGGGCGGCGCGTTGGGCGAGATTACGGACCTCGTCGGCGACGACGGCGAATCCCATGCCGGCTTCACCGGCGCGGGCGGCTTCGACGGCGGCGTTGAGGGCGAGGATGTTGGTTTGGAAGGCGATTTCGTCGATCGTCTTGATGATCTTCGCGACTTCGTCGCTGGAGGCTTTGATGGCCTGCATGGCGTCGGTCATTTTGGCCATGTCATGGACGCCCTGGTCACCGGCGTGGCGTGCCTGGCTGCCGAGGTCCTTGACCTTGCCGGCGTTCTCGGCATTGCGGCGGGTCATGCTGGCCATTTCTTCGAGGGAGGAACTGGTTTCCTCGAGGGAAGCGGCCTGTTCGCTCGCGCCTTCGGCGAGACTTTGGCTGGCCGAGGACACCTGGCCGGCGGCGGAGGCGGTTTGTTCGGCACCGGCGGCGAGGGTTTCGGCGACGGCCTTGATGGGAAGGGTAATGGAGCGGGTGATGAAGAAGGCGAGCAGTGCGCCGATGACCGCGCCGATGGAGAGGCCGGTGATCATCACGGTGGAGGCGGAAGCGAGCGCGGCGGCAGAACTGGAGGACATTTTGGCGCTGGTGTCGGCGCTGGTGGTGGCGACGGATTCGGCTTCGCTGAGCACGGCGTTGCCGACGAGGGTTCGCTGACGGCCGATTTCCTCACGGGCAAGCCAGTTCTTGAGGTAGCTGGTCATCGCCTCGTTGTAGCCCTGGGCGGCGCCGCGGCAGACCTCGATTTCTTTGAGGTCCACATCGAGTTTGGTGATGGACTTGAGTTCATCCAGGCGGTTGTCGATTTCGGTAAAGCGCTTCTGGGTTGCTTGGAAGAGCGCGATGTCGCGGTTTGCCTGGGCTTTGAAGTTGCCGACTCTGATGGAGCTCACGATATCGATGATCTCGTTGCCCAGCGCCAGCTTGCGTATGCGATCCAGGATCTCCGCCACGGACAACGCAGCCGCCTTAACCTCAACGTTGGAGTCTGCGGTGCCCTTGGCATTTTCGCCGATGTTGGCATTGAGTGCGTTGGTGAGGCGGGCGGTCTGGTTGACAAGGAAGTTTTCGCAACTGGTGATGAAGTCCTGCCCCGACTTGTCCATGGCCGTGACATCCTTGTCGAGAGCCGCCGTCACCGTGACGGTCTGGTTGAGCAATTGCTCGTATTCCTGGACCTTCGTCGATGCCTTGTCGGCGGCCTGACGAAGGAAGGCGAGCGACGTGCCGGAGGAATCGGCGAGGGTTTTGGCGTCCTTCAGAAAGCCGTTCACCTGGGCCAGATTGGCGGTGCCGCGGGCTAGGTAGTTGGTCTCCTCGGTGAACGCGTAGCCGCGGACCTCGTACATGGTCTTGAGCGACTCGCGCTCGACGTTGTTCGCGACCAGAACGGCGGGCACATAGTTTTTCGCCATGAGCACCGCATCGCTTTTCACGGCAGACATCTGCCAGACGGCGAGGCTTCCGAGCACCACGGCGATGGCGACAAGGGCGGAGAATCCCAAGTAGAGTTTGGTTCCGAGTTTCATGTGATTGTGACCTGGATTGGGCTCGCCAGCGCGGGTGGGTCCGGACAGCGAGCGGGACTGGGAGAAGGTGTTAACGGCTTGTGGAGAGGTGCGAGGTGTCGAGGACGGGGATCTCGGTGACGACCCGGTCGAAGTCGAGGAGCGTTTTCACCACGCCCTTGATCTTGGCCATGCCCAGCAGGTAGTCGGTGGCGACCTGACTGCCGAAATCCGGGGTCTCCTGGATGTCGTCGGCGGCCAGGTTGATGACTTCCTCGACGTCGTCGACGACCAGTCCCATGGGGACGGAGGCGCCGGCGGCGGTGGTGACCTGCATGACGATGACGCAGGTGCGGTCGGTGGCCTCGGCATGGGGGAGCCCGAAGCGCGCCCGCAAATCGACGACGGGAATGATTTTGCCCCGGAGATTGATCACGCCGCGGATGTGGGCGGGCATTTGGGGCACCGCGGTGATGTCGGGCAGCCGGATGATTTCGCGGATCTTCAGAACCGCGATGCCGTAGGATTCGTCCCCCAGGACGAAGGTCAGGTACTTGCCGGCGAGTGAGGCGGCGATACGGGAGGCGGGCGCTGCGGCGGGAGTGCTCATGTGGGTGACGATGTGGGTGAGGTGGGAGTCCGTTGGATCTTGAGGAGCGTGATCGGGTCGGTGAGCCGTTGAGTTCCGGGGGAAGGGTTCAGCGTCGGAATGAAGGCCGAAGAATGAAAACCCTCCGCGACTGGCACAGTTCGTTTATCGGCACCGAAGGCGAATCCCTTAAGGAGTCGCGGTATTGCGTGCTGAAACTAGCTGCATAGGGAACCCGGCTAGGCGGCTTCGGAAAGGGTGTCGCCTTCGAGTTGCACGAGGGCGTTGACGTCGAGGATCAGGCCGACACGTCCGTCTCCCAGAATGGCGGCCCCGGCGAGGGCTCGGTTCTTGCGCGCCATCATGTCGCTGAGGCTCTTGATGACGACTTCCTGGATGTGGAGTGTGGCATCGACGAGCAGGCAGCGCTGGGTGGTGCCGTTTTGAACCACGATCACGATGCCATCGTCGGACCCGTCGGGGTTGCCTGAAGTTCCGACGCCAAAGAACTCGCGCAGGCGGAGGAGCGGAACGAGGCAGCCGCGGACATTGACGACCTCGGCTCTGCCATGAACGCGGGAAACCATGTCCGGCTGGGGTCGGAACAATCCGCGGATGGAAAGCGTGGGGATGACGTAGCGTTCCTCGCCGACGCGGACGATGAGGCCATCGATGATGGCGAGGGTGAGTGGGAGGGTGAGCTTGAAGCGGGTGCCTCGGCCGACCGTGGACGAAATATCGATGCAGCCGCGCAGACGCTCCAGGTTGCGCCGGACCACGTCGAGGCCGACACCGCGTCCGGAGAGGTCGGTGACCTTCTCCGCGGTCGAAAAGCCGGCGGCAAAAATGAAGGCGAAGATCTGCTGCTCTGTGTTGGCGGCGGCGGCGGTGGTGATGCCTTTTTCGATCGCCTTGCGCAGGATGCGTTCCTGGTTCAGGCCAGCGCCGTCGTCCTCGATCTCGATGACGATGTTGCCGCCCTGGTGGAACGACCGAAGGGTGAGGACTCCGCCGGGGGTTTTTCCCGCGGCCTGGCGGACCTCCGGGGATTCGATGCCATGGTCCATGGAGTTGCGCACCATGTGCAGCAACGGATCGGCGAGCTCCTCCACGAGACTGCGATCGAGTTCGGTGTCCTCACCTTCGGTCACAAATTGAACCTTCTTGCCGGACTTGGCGGAGAGGTCGCGGACCACGCGGGCCATTTTCTGGAACAACCCGCGGATGGGGACCATGCGGAGCGACATGCTGACCCGCTGGAGTTCGCGGGTGATGCGTCCAAGCTGGGCGACGTTGCGGGCGGACTGGGGATCCAGGCTGGCGAGCTGGCTGAGATCGCGGCCGACGAGGGATTGGGCGATGACCATTTCGCCCACCAGATCGAGCAGCGAGTCCAGTTTGCCGGTGTCGACCTTGATCATCGCGCCCTGGTCGGCGTTCTTGTTCCCGGCGCCTTCCGGACTGGGAGCCTGTCGTGGTGCGGGGGGAGTGTCGGCCGTGGGTGAGTCCGACTTGGCGGGAGGCTGGGAACCCTTGGCTGGAGCCGGTGGGGTGGCGAAAAAATCGACCGCGGGTGCGGGGGTGGGTGCAGCGGTCGCCGCGGACTCCTGGGAGGGTGCAGGGGGCACCGGTGCCTGGCCCGAGGTGGTGCGCTCGATGGTGGAAGCCACCTGGGCCTTGAGATCGGTGATGGGAATCAGGATCGGGCAACGCGGACGGCTGCCGCCAATCTGGCCGTCGATTTCGTCGATGAACTGCTTGAGCACGTCCCGGCCGTGGAGAATCAGCTCGATGACCGGGCCGTCGATGGTCAGGCGGTGCTGTCGGGCGAGATCCAGGAGGGATTCGAGGACGTGGGCGAGCCGGTTGATCGGGATGAGATTCAGGAATCCCGCGCCGCCCTTGAACGAGTGGAAGGCGCGGAACACCGTGTTCAGGGTTTCGGCATCCTCCGGCTGATTCTCGAGCACCAGCACGCCCTGCTCGATGTTGTCGAGGTGCTCCCGGGACTCGGTGATGAACTCCCGGAGCAGATCTCCGTCATCCGAAATATTCAGGACGATGGGCAGGCTGTCGGCATCGACGGCGGGTTCCGAGGTCGGGGCGGGTGCCGCGGGAGGAGGAGGAGGTGTGCCGGACGGGGCGGTGGCGCTGCTCGGGGAGGTGTGGGCAAGCAGCTGGATGCGGGTGAGCAGCGCGTGGAGCCATTCCACGTCGGAGGCCCGAAAGGTCTGGCCCGATTCGACGATCTGGACCATGCGCGACCAGGCCTCGCTGCAGCAGGTGGCGAGTTCGGCGAACTCAGGTCGGCCGGCGACGGCGTCGCGCAGGTTGCCGAGAAGATCCAGGATCGGGAACTGGCCCTGGGTGGAGTCTGCCTGGGCGGTGACGATTTCCATCCCAAGCGCATCCAGAAGTCCTGGAAGACGATCCGGGTCACTCATAGCAATAATCCGGTCTATCGGCGCAACGGCCCGAATTCTGAAGCGCGGGTATCGAATTGAGACCATGAGGAGGGGACTAAGAAAAAGTCGGAGCAAGAAGTCACAGGAAGAAGTGGCAATGCGTGGGATTGCGTAGCGATCTCAACGGGCAATTGCCGCGAGACACACGGAGCCCGATTTCGTAGCGTGACCTGTCAGTCGATCACAACCATGCCAACGATCCGCACGGCTGAGATGATGGGGGACGACGAGCTTCACGAGGGGGACACCGGCTTTGGGGCGGTGCCGGAGATGGACTCGACGGTGGCGACGTCGTGGCTGGACGCGGGGCAGGCAATTCTGGATGCGCGGGGGGTTGTCGTGACCATGAATCCGGCGATGGCCGCCTGGCTGCACCGGGGAGGAGAGGGTGCCGAGGAACCAGCCGGCAATTTCTGGGAGTGCCTGAGGGATCGGTGTCCGGCGTGGCAGGGAATCCTGGACCGGCTGGAACACGGAACGGATCCGTTTTCGACGCAGGAACTCGGTTGGAACTCGGGAGATGAAGGCCGTTCGTGGTACCGACTGGAACTCGCCCGGCATGACGGCGGGAGCCATGTGCGGCTGGGTTCGATTCTGCCGCCGGCTTCGGAACTGCCGGAAGCGGGATGGGGACGCCACATGGAGGGGGCATCCGCGGGGCGCGAGATGTTTGTGCGCCTGCTTCGGGCTGAGACGCAGTTGGAGAAGGTGTCGCAGCATTGGCCGGGGGTGATTTTCAGCCAACGCCCGGATTTCTCGTTTGGCTATGTGAGCGGGCGGATGGAGGAACTGACGGGGTTGTCGCTGGAGGAATGGAGGCATCAGCCGAGGCGCTTCTGGGATGTGGTGCATGAGGCGGATGCGGTGGATCTGCAGCATCAATTCGCGCAGGCAGCGCGGGCGGGGCAGACACTGACGACGACCTACCGGGTAAAGAATCTGGTCTCCGGGCGGGTGAGTTACGTGCTGGAACATCGGCGGCCGGTGGTCAGTCGGGGGCGGCTGGTGCTGGGGTATGAGGGTGTCTGGTTGGACGTGACACGACAGACCCTGGCGGAAAAGCGACTCACGTCGGCGGCATGGAAGGAGACGCTGGCGGTGGTGACCATGGGCCTGGCCCATGACTTCAGCAACGTGATGGCGGGCATTCATTCGCTGAGCGAGTCCTTCCACAAGGAACTGGATGAAGCGCACCCGTTCTTTGAGGGCATGGGCCTGATCAAGAAAAGCGCGTTGCAGGCGAGCCAGCTGGTGCATCGCATCGTCAACCTGCACCTCGGCAAACCGGGTGAACGCAACTATCACGACCTGAATCAGATCGTGAGCGAGCTCCTGGAACTGGTGCGGAAGGTCATCCCCCGCCGCATCGAGATCCTGAGCGAATTGTCCAAGGAAGCCCTGCCCGTCTACGTGGATGCCTTCGAGTTCCGGCAGGTCATCATCAACCTGGCCCTGAATGCCTCCGATGCGATGCCGGAGCGGGGACGGCTGGTGTTCCGCACCTCCGGGGTTGCCAAGCCCATGGAATCGGCGCGCATGCGGGGCACGGTCGGTCGTTACCCGAGCGCGGTGCTGTCGGTGGAAGACAACGGTTGCGGGATTCAACCGGCGCATCTCGACCTGATTTTCGACCCCTTCTTCACCACCAAAGCCGGTAGCAAGGGATCGGGGTTGGGCTTGTACAACGCCTGCCTGTTCGCGGAGAAGCATCACGGAGGCATCGGGGTGGAGTCCGAACCGGGACGTGGCTCGGTGTTCCATGTGTGCCTGCCCGTGGCCGATTTTTCGGAAACGGAACGGGAACCGGACGACGCGGAACCGGTGAAGCGCGTGGGCCTGCTTCTCTGCGGGACTCCAGGCGTGCTGCTGGATGCGGAAGTGGAGCTTCTGCGCACCGACGGGTACCAGGTCGCGACGGCGGATGGTGCCAATCGGGTGCTGGAGATCCTGGGATCGAAGGAATACGACTACCAGGGGGTGCTGCTGCTGGTGGATTCGAGCAACTTGCCCATGGAACTGCATCTGGCGGCCTGGCGACGGGCCCGTCCGGGCCTGAAGGTGATTCTGCGTCCGGTGGGGCGGGATCGGGACGAATTGGACGTCGGGATGGTGAGATTGGCGGACCGGGTGCTGACTCCGGAGTTGTCGCAAGCCGACATGCTGGCGACTCTGCGTCGAACCTTGACCCCAGATGCGCATGGCTAATTCGGCAAACAGCGTGGACGAAACGGAATGGCGGCGGCTGCTGGTGGTGGACGACGAGGAGATCGTGCTGGTCGCCCTGCGGGAAACGCTGATGCGGGCCGGGTATGAAGTGACCGCAACCAACGACGCCGCCGAAGCCCTGGATGCTCTGCGCACCACGCGGTTCGCCGTGATCATCACCGACCAGCAGATGCCGCGCATGACCGGCCTCGAGTTCCTGGCGCAAGCCAAGATCCTCAGGCCCGAGGCCACCCGCATCCTGATCACCGCGGTGCTGAACCTGGGAACCGTCATCGAAGCGATCAATCAGGGGGAAATCTACCGGTTCATCGTGAAACCCTGGCTGCGGGAGGAATTCCTCGGGGCAATCACCAGTGCCGTTGAACGCTACCGATTGGTGTCAGGTCATGCCCTCCAGCGCGGCCGGGCGGATGAAGCGGTCCAGGAACGCGATGCACTCCTGCGCCGCGTGGGGGCGGTGGAGGAACAGCTCGAAACCGCCCGCCGACGCACCGTGGTGGAACGGGATCGGACCCGGGCCCTCGCCCAGGCCATGCTATCCCGCTATGACGTGACGCTGGGCGATCGAACCCGGCGCGTGGCCGCTCTCTGCCGCGCCCTGGGTGCACGGGCAGGACTCGCGCCGTCGGAGCAGGAAGCCCTGGAGGATGCCGGTTGGTACCACGATCTCGGGTGTCTCGGCATGGAGCGCGGGCTGGTCGGCATCGGATGCGACACGCTGAAGAACCTCAATGTCGGCCAACGACGCGAATGGGAGGCCCACCCGGGACGGTCCGCGGAATTGCTGGCCGAAGTCGGGTTCGGCAGCGACGTGCGCACGGCGGTGGAGGTCCATCACGAACGCCATGACGGCTCCGGAAGTCCTGCTGGATTGTGCGGCGATTCCATCCCCCGACTGGGGCGTTTGCTCGCCGTGGCCGTCGCGTACGTCGAGGGAGGCAGCGATCGCCGGGTGGCTTTGGCCCGGATCCAGGAAAAGGCTGGAACGTCGTTCGACCTCGAATCGGTCCGGTGCCTGGAGCAGAGCGTGGCGGCGTTGGAGTCGGTGGTCCCGATGCCGGTCTGAACAGGGGAAAGGACCATGAGGAGAGTGGGCTTCAGCCCCCACGGTTGATGGAGAGTGCCCTGTTCGAAATCGACCTGCCCAAGACCCATGAACCTGGGAGGCGGGCGGATTACGATTAGGAGTAGGAGTACGATGACGAGGGGAAGGCAGGTTCATGGAGAGTCATGGAGAAGATGGTGTTCATCCGCCCCGAAGGGGCAGAATTCAGGCAGGCTAATGGATGGAACGTAGCGGGTGTTCCCTGAACTCGCGGGTTTCGCTACGCAACTTCACAGGGTAGTGAGTCTCATGGCCCGCTTGGGGTAGGTCCTGCCGAAACGCGGGTTCATCTAGTGAGTTGTTTACTCAGCGGTGACGTTGGTAGCGGGTAAGGTTTAGCCAACTTAATTGCCCCTCCGGAGGGGGTTTCGCCTTTCAAGAACCCCGTATCTCTGGCACCAAACTCAGTTCAGAACCGTCAGGTGCGTCGACCGAACTTGCGCGAGTCGTGAAGAGGATGTCGACCTGGCCAAGATGTATGCCTAACGCAGTGCCCCATGGTGATTCCCGAGTCGAAGACCGGCCTTCGGTCCTCGCCGGAGGCCGGTATGGCGGCCTCGATGGCGGCCTCGAGGTGCGGGGACGCGAAGGACGTTCGGCCACCAGCTCGGCTGCTGTGGAGACCCGGGAATCGAAGGAGTGGAATGCCTTGGTCCAGCGATTGGAGCCGGTCATCGAACGGATGCAGGTGGGGTGCGTGATTCTGGACGTGGATTGCCGGATGGTGGCGTGGAACGCCGTGGCCCGGGGTGTCTTTTCACGGGACCTGGGAGGGGTGCTTGGACAGAGCCCCGGCGGGTCTCTGGTTCCCCGGGCTGGCTGGAGCGATTTTGAGTCGATTTTCCGGCAGGCGGGTCTTGCGGGGTTATCGACCTCGGCGGTGTTCGAACATGACGGGCCGGGCGGCGAGCGCCTGGCGTGCGAGTGGCGGGTGGCAGCGCTGGCTCGGCCGGATGGAAGCGTGGCGGGCTACACCGCGATGGTGTCCCCGCGCGGTTCCGACTCCGACGAGGACCCGCTCGGACCTGTGCTCGAACACGATGGGGAGACCGTGTTTGATCAGACGCCGGTGCCGACTTTTTTGCTGACGTCGGAGGGAAGGATCTGGAGGGCCAACCAGGCGGCGCGGGAGTTGTTTAGGATGGATTCGGGGGATGTGGCGGGCCGGACGCTGGCCGAGTTGCTGGCGTGTCCCGAGGGCAACCTTGGCCAGGGATTGTGCGGCGGGTCCTCCCGCTGCCATCGGTGTGGTCTCGGCGCCACCCTGCTGGAGAGCCACGGGCTCGGTGAAACCGTGAATCGCCGCGAGATCCGGCAAGTCATCCCCAATTCAGGCGGCTCCTACGAAGCCCGCCTGCTGGTGTCGTCGTCCACCGTGCAGCGGGATGGCCAATCGATGAGGCTGGTGAGCCTGGAGGATGTGACGGAACGCCGGCGGAACGAGAATCGGTTGCGCGAGCAGGCCATGCTTCTGGCGGCCTCCGAGGACGCGATCTGCATCGTCGACCTCGCCGGCAGCATTCAGTTCTGGAGCCCCGGCGCGGAACGTCTCTACGGGTGGGAGTCGGCGGAGGCGGTGGACCGTTCGGTCTCGGACGTGATTTTTGGTGGAGCGGGCTACATCTGGAGTGGGCTGAGGGGGATCCTGCTGGAGAAGGGGAACTGGGAAGGCGACCTCGAACCATTCAGCCGCAAGAAGGAGGCGCTCAGCGTCCGGGCGCGCGCATGGGTGATGCAGGACGGCGATGCGAAGGCCGCTTCCATCGTGATTGTGGCGACAGATCTGACGGCCAAACGGCAGTTGGAGAAGCAGCTGTTGCGTGCGCAGCGGCTGGAAAGCGTGGGAACTCTCGCGTGCGGCATCGCCCATGATCTGAACAACGTGCTCACCCCGGTTCAGATGGCGGCGGAACTTCTGCGCCCCGCGGTGGCGGGTACGGACAGCGAACGCTTTTTGAACCTGCTCGTGCGCAGCGCGATTCGGGGCGGGGAGATCACCCGGCAGCTGCTGCGCTTCGGACGGGGCAACGAAAGCGGGCACGCCTCGGTGGACCTCAGGAGTCTGCTCAAGGAGACGGTCAAGATCCTGAGTGGAACCCTCCCCAAGTCGATCCAGGTGCGGGGCGTGATTCCCGAGGAACTTCGCCCGGTGATGGGCGATGTCACCCAGGTACACCAGGTGTTGCTGAATCTTTGTGTGAACGCACGGGATGCGATGCCCGACGGCGGTGTGATCCTGGTGCGGGCCCAGAACCGCGATTTGGATGAGACCGAAGCGCAGGCCATCCCGGGCGGGCGTCCCGGGAGTTATGTCATGTTGTCGGTCCGGGACACCGGCGTGGGAATCCCCGAGGAAGTCCTCGAGAAAATGTTCGACCCCTTTTTCACCACCAAGCCGCCGGGCATGGGCAGTGGCCTGGGATTGTCGACCGTTCAGGGGATCGTCCGAAGTCATCGGGGTTTCATTCAGGTGAACACCGAGGTCGGACGCGGGACGGTGTTCTCGGTCTACCTCCCGGTGTCCAGCCATCAGCCGTCGATACCGGTGACCACCGAAACCGTGCCCGCCATGGCGGGACAGAACCAGAGTGTGCTGGTCATCGAGGACGAACCGGCGATTCTCGAGCTGATCCAGACGGGCCTCGAACGCGCCGGGTATCGGGTGCTGACGGCCACCGACGGAGCGGAGGGCATCTCCGTCTATGGCAAGCATCACGCGGACATCTCGGTCGTGGTGGTGGACATGATGCTGCCCCTCATCGACGGAGCCACCTCGATCCGCATGTTCCGGAAGCTGGTGCCCGAAATGGAGATCGTTGCCATCAGCGGTCTGCCGTCCCTGCGAGCCGCCGCCTCGGAGTCGGCGAATCGTCGGGTGACATTCCTGCCGAAACCGATCCGGCTGGAGGAGATCGTGATGGCTGTCGGAGCCGCCGTGATCCGACGGAATGCCCAGGAAGCCGGGACCGCCCACTGAGACCGGGAACGGTCAGACCAGGCTGTCCAGAATCGAGGCGAGCCGGTCCACCCCGCGCAGCATGTGTGCCTGGGCGGCCGCGATGTCGGTGTTCGGCCGGCTTTGGGCGATCACTTGCCAGCCCGAGGCGTTCTGCCAGTCCTCCAGACTCACTTCCGAACGGTTCCCGCTCATGCCGATGGAGGAGTGCCGGATCAGGTAGTCGGCCACCTGGACCGCGGCAACGATCCGCACATGGCGCGTCGCGCGTTCCGGATGATGATGATGACGCGCGGTCTCAATCAGCACCTCGGGAAGCCGGTGGTTCCTAAGGTACAGCGCACCCAGTTCGGTGTGGTCGACGCCCAGAATCGAGCGTTCGACTTCGCAAAGGTCTTCCTGCGTTTCCTGATGAACCTGATGGATGACCGAAAAATGATCGGGGAACGCCGCCGCCATCGCAATCCGGCCCACGTCGTGCACCAGCCCGGCCACGTAGTCGGAGTCATCCGTCCCCGCCTGGAACAACCCGGTGACCTCCTGGGTGAGAATCGCCGTCCCAATGCAGTGCTGCCAAAAATCGCGCCAGGCGAACTTCGCGGTGCCGGCCAGCATCTGAAAGTCGTCGATGATGGGAGTCATCATGGCGAGCCGGCGAATCTGACGGATGCCAATGTAGAAGACCGCCTCCTCGATGCTGTTGATGGGCGTTGAGAAGCCGAAGTACACCGAATTGACCAGCCGCAGCAGACGGGCCGTCAGACTGGGATCGCGACGGATGATCTCGGCGATCTGCGAGGTGTACCTATTGTCGGCGCTTAGGATCTCGCGGAGGGCGACATTCACCGTACTTAAAGAGGGCAGTCGAGGACAGCTAGCGACGCGGCTCTCAATCTGTGGCATGTCCAACCGTGGCAGGTCGGTCGGAATCGGCGTCAGAACGTCGGTCATGCAGAAGGGATGATCGGCAGGATGGGTTTGAACTTGAACGGTTCCTTCAGGATATGCGCCTGCGTCGGCTCAAGCCGCCCAGAGGGGGTGCCGATGAAAGACGAAGAGGCTGAAGCGGTCTCCAACGGTCGCGACGTCGCGGTCGGGCATGACGGTCCCATCCGTCGAATGATGATGTTGTTGCAGGGACGGACCAGAAACATGAGCTGGAAAGCACGCAGTCGAATTTGGCTCGCCGCCGGCCTCTGTGCCGCGGCGACCGGATCCGCTGACGGAGGAGGCTACCTCGTGGCGGACGGACCTCCGCCGCTGCGTTTCAGGAATCGTCTGCAACCGGGGGTCGAAAAGCTCGTCCTCCCACCGTTGGCCCTGTCCTCGGCCGATACCGCTGCCGGGACGACGGGTTCCACCGCCGATCCCGATCCCCTTTCTTCCACCGGCGAACTTCCCGAGATGGGTCCGATGCCGCCCAGCACGCCCATCGGACCGGCTTCTGAGCCGATCGCCATCCCGCCCGCCGCCATGCCGTCCCCGACGTTTGCGCCCGGGATGCCGGTGACTCCCCAGCTTCTGCTGAGCTACTTTGGTGCGCCGGGAACCAACGGTGTGAATCCCGTGGTGCTGGCGCCGGTGAGTTTCATTCCGCCCCAGCCTGGAGCGCCTGCTTCCAGCCGGGCAACGTATCGGCAGGTGCCGTAGGAAGGTCGATTGTCGATGGGTCTTTCCACTCACCCACCCCGAAACAGCATCCGGTCCGCACGGAATCCGAGGCGGCTGCCCCTGGTTCTGGTCGGGGCGGTGCTTTGGGGACTGGCACTCTCCGGTGGTGCGCTGGCAGATCCACCGATCACCCCGACCGCCATTCCCGTGGTGGCCGGAGACACGCCACCGGCTGCACCCACCGAAGCCGAAGCGGACGCCGGGCACGCCACCGAGGCTGCATCGGCGCATGGTGCTCCGGCAGCCGCTGCCTCTGCCGCACATGACACGAAGGCGGACGCCGAGCCGGCGAAGCCGGCAGCCAAAGCGGATTGGGTTCGGGAACGGCTGCTGGACGGTGAGACCCCGAATGAGGTCGGCGAAGACCGGTCGGTCTACGAGAGCCGGCTGGAGGTCGCGCGTCGGCAGCGCAGGAGCGGCAATCAGGAAGGTGCCATCCGCGACCTGATCGGAATCCTGAAGTCGACGGCCCCCAACGACGTGAAGCGACCGGCGCTGTTGGAAATGGCGGGGATCGCCGAGGATTCAGGGCAGGCGGGACGGGCGCAGCAGATTCTGGCGCAGTACACGCGGTTGTTTTCCCAGCATCCGAGCGTGGTTGAGGTGTATCTCCGGCAGGGCCTGTTGTACCGGGAGATGGGCGCCACGGAGCTGGCGTTGGCCAAGTTTCACGGCGTCTTTTCCAGCGCGCTGAGCCAGCGTTTCGACCAACTCGATTACTACCGGCGGCTGGTGTTGCAGGCCCAGACGGAGATTGCGGACACCTACTATCTCAGCGGTCGCTGGGACGAGGCGCGGGAGTACCTTCAGCGGGTGATGCGTCTGGACACCCCGCGCATCACCAAGACGCTCATCCATTACAAGCTGGTGAAAGTGCTGTCCGAGCTGGGGCGGCATGACCAGACCGCTGCCGAGGCCAAGCTTTTCCTGGAAGCCTATCCGGATGCCGGTCAGTTGCCGGAGGTCCGCTTCGTGCTGGCGACCGCGCTGAAGAAGCTCGGCCGCAACAGCGAGTCGCTCGAACAGGTGATGCGCCTCCTGGAGGCGGGCAAGACATCGTCGGCGGAACGTCCCGAGGAATGGATGTACTGGCAGAAACGGGCGGGCAACGACATCGCCAACCAGCTCTACCGCGAGGGCGACTATGTGGGGACTCTGGAGATCTACCGGAAGCTCGCCGAACTGGATGCCTCGGCGACATGGCAGCTGCCCGTGTGGTACCAGATCGGGCTTGTGTATGAACGCCTGGAGCAGGCGGCGCGGGCCGCCGAGACCTACGACAAAATCACGGCTCGCGAGGCCGAGGTGAAGAGCGATCCAGGCGCCGCGAATCTGCTGGTCGTGGTCGAGATGGCACGATGGCGGCGGGGCAATCTGGCGTGGATGCAATCCGCCTCCACGAATGTCGCCGGGCTCCGCCCCCTGGTGCAGGTGCCGCCGAAGGAGGTGGTCGAATGAATGCTGACCGGGACCTGGAGGAGGTGCTCCGGGAGAACCTCTCGCTGTATGGCGAACTCTGGTCGATCGTGCAGACGGAACGCGACCGGTTGCATGGTGAACCGGCGGGTCCGCTGACAGCCACGTATGCAGCCAAAAAGGACTTGCTTCCACGGTTGGGAGAGTCGCTAGATCGGTTGGTCTCCGCCCGGGAGGAATGGCAGTCCATGGAGCCCTCCGCACGGTCGAGCCATCCGGAGATCGGTGTTCTCATGCGGCAGAATCAGGACCTTTTGATGAAGATCCTCGTGCTGGACCGCGAGAACGAACAGGCGTTGCTCAGGCACGGTTTGGTGCCGGTCCGGGACCTGCCCTCGGTCAACCGGCAGCGCCCTCATTTTGTCGCCCAGATGTATCGGCGCCAGTCGGGTCATTGACCGAGGATATCCACGCCCCATGCCGATCGAGAAAATCATGGTCCTGGAGGACGATCTGATCCTCCGCAAGAATCTGGAGGCGCAACTGCGGCAGCGCCGGTACGAAGTGTCGGTGGCCGCGACGCTCGGCGAGGCGCAGGATCTGCTCGGGAGGGACACCTTCGATCTCATCTTCCTCGATGTCCGGCTTCCGGATGGCGAGGGCACGGATCTGCTTCGGGAGCTCCAAACCCGACCCCAGCGGCCCATGGTGGTGATCACCACCGGATTCGGCTCCGTGGAGTCCGCCGTCGACTGCATGCGGGGTGGCGCCTTCGACTACCTGATCAAGCCGTTTTCATCCGATCAGATCGAGGTAACCCTGCGGAAGGCGGAGGAGTTTGGTCAGCTGCTCCGGGTCAACCGCTACCTGAGCCACGAGGATACCGAGGACACGGGCTTCGAGCTGGTCGGCAAGAGCCCGGCCATGGAGGCGTTGCGCCAGTTGATCCGCAAGGTGGCGCCCACCCAGGCCACGGTCATGATCCAGGGGGAGAGTGGTACCGGCAAGGAGCTGGTCGCCCGCGCCCTGTACCGGCAAAGCCCACGCGCCAATGCCCCCTTCATCAAGGTCAACTGCGCCGCAATCCCCGAGAACCTCATCGAGAGCGAATTCTTCGGCCACGAAAAGGGCGCCTTCACCGGGGCGGTCACCAAGCGCGAGGGACGTTTTGAACTCGCTCATGGTGGCACGATCTTGCTGGACGAGGTGAGCGAGGTTTCCTCCCAGGTGCAGGCCAAGTTGCTCCGCGTTCTGCAGGAGCGCGAGCTGGAGCGGGTCGGCGGCAACCGCACCATCAAGGTCGATGTCCGGGTCATCGCCACCACCAATCGAAATTTGGAGCAGAGCGTTCAGCGCAAGGAGTTCCGCCAGGACCTCTTTTTCCGGCTCAACGTGGTTCCCATCCAGGTGCCGCCCCTCCGCGAACGACGGACGGACATTCCCGAGCTCACCGAGCAGTTCATGCACCGTTTCACCCGCAAACACGGCGTGCGGGTCAACGGGATCTCCGATGCCTGTCTCGGCGCCCTTCGCGCCCACGATTGGCCGGGCAACGTGCGCGAACTTCAAAATGTCATCGAACGGGCCGTGATTCTGTGCGGCGACGGCGGTTGTCTCGAGACGGAGCACCTGGGGCTCGTCCCGCGCATGGTGACGGACTCCGTGGTCGTCGACGCGCCTCTCCCGTCGGCGGCTGCCGTGGGTGCGATTTCGGCTCCGACGCCGGCGCCTGCTGCGGAGAATGGTTCGCGGGCGGAGCCCAACGGGCTGCTGTCGCTGGCCGAGCTGGAGAAGGTTCAAATTCTGAAGGCTTTGGAACGTACCGGAGGCAATCGAACCCATGCGGCGAAACTGCTGGGCATTAGCATCCGGACCTTGCGGAACAAACTGCACGAGTACGGACGCGGGGCGCGGTTTGAGGATCCGGAAGAGGGTGATGACGCCGATGCGGCGTGAGGGGACCGGCCCTGGGCCGGGACAGGAGGATGTATGAAGACGTTGCACGTGAATGCGGGGGATCTGATTCGGGCGGTCCAAGACCTTTCACCCCTGCCAGCCAGCACGGTTCGACTGACCCAGATGATCGTGGACTCCCGTTGCGGGCTGAACGACGTCACCGAACTCATCGCGTATGATCAGGCGCTGACGATGAAGCTTCTGCGGGCGGCCAACTCCGCCGTCAGCGGCAGCCACGAACCCGTCGGCAATGTGGGCGAGGCCGTGGCCCGCATGGGCACCGCCCAGGTGCTTACCCTCGCCGTCGCCTCCGGAACCAAATCGGCCTTGCAGGCGGGCATTCCCGGCTACGGCTTCGCCGAGGGTGCCTTGTGGCGCCATTCCGTGGCGGCAGCGGTCGGCGCCGAAGTCACCCCTGCCCATTGTCAGGTCGAGATCCCAGCGGAATCCTTCACCGCCGCCCTGCTGCACGACGTCGGCAAGCTGGTCCTCGGACGTTTTCTGACCCCGGAGATCCTGAGCCAGATTGATCACGCCCAATCGGTGGATGGCCTGAGTCGGTTGGAGGCGGAGGCTCGCGTTCTCAGCGTCCACCACGCCCAGCTTGGCGGCATGATCGCCCGCCACTGGAACTTGCCGCCGCGCGTGGTGGTCGGCATCACCCATCATCATGCCCCGGCAGGCGGGGAGGATGTGATCTGTGATGTCACGTACGTGGCGAACCATATCGCCAAGCGTATCGAATCGGAACTGGACGGGCGGCGGTACGATCCCGACATCGATCCTGAGGTGATGGAACGTCTCGGACTGACGGAGGACGGCATGGAAGATCTCTGGATGGTCGCCATCGCCCGCTACTTTGAAGTGAAGATGCGGTACAACGCGGTGTGATTGGGGTGAAGGTGGGTTCTTCGACGGACTTTCTTGCCTAGCGACGCAGCGGTTGCCGGCACGATTGATCCCCTGCCAGGGGCTGGAGCGACGGGATCGGCAGGAAATACGCGGCTTCTCGGTGTGGCACATGGGTTGCTCGACAGCTTCCAGGGAAAGGTGTCGCGCAATGATCGAGTCGTTGTTCAACCAGACGAATTTTGTGGCCGCCAAGCAGCTGCTGGACGTGACGGTCCTCCGGCATGAGGCGATTGCCGGCAATCTGGCGAACCTGGAGACCCCGAACTACAAGCGCCTGGATGTGTCCGGGGAGTTCGAAAAGCAACTTCAGGAATCGATCGGCTCCGGGAAAGTCCGCCGCCTGGCGGGCATGACACCGCAGATCACCGAGGACAAGACGGCGACGGCGTCGCGTCGCGACGGCAACACGGTGGACCTCGAAAAGGAACTCGTTCACCTGAATCGGAACGGAGTCGAACACGCGGTCGAGTCCCACCTTGTCACGGGCGCGCTTCTCAAGCTCCGCCTCGCGATCACGGGTCGGGCCGGATGAGGAATCGCACTTATGATCAATGCCTTGTCAGGAGTGGACAGCGCCGCGATGGCGATGGCGGCCGAGCGGATGCGGATGGACGTGGTGAGCCAGAACATCGCCAACGCCCACGTGACGCGGGGTGTGGATGGCACGCCCTACAAACGGCAGCAGGTGGTGTTTGAGTCCTTTCTCAAGGATGCCTCACAAACCGGCACCGGCGGGTCGGTCCCGCTCGGCGTGCGCGTGGCACGGATTGACCAGGACCAGCGCGCACCCCGCATGGTCTACAACCCGGCCCATCCCGACGCGAATCCGAAGTCCGGCATGGTCGCCATGCCGAATGTCGACATGCACTCCGAGATGGTCGACATGATCACCTCCTCCCGTGCCTTCGAGGCGAACCTGATGGTGGTGAAAACCGCCCGCACCCTCGCCATGCAAACCTTGGGGATCGGCAGGCGTTAATCCATGGACGCGCTCTCCTCCATTCCCATGGGACTCGGGGCCTCGCTGAGGGCCGGGGGCATGCTCCCGCCACTCGCCGAACCCCGGAATCTTCAGCCCTCGGGACCGATCGAGATCGCGCCGTCCAATCCCGAGATCAGCCTGCCGGGCATCGGCAAGGTGGGCTCCGGCCGGTCCTTCGACAACGTGCTCGGCGAGCTGGTCAAGGACGTCAACGCCAAGCAAATCGAGGCCGGAAGCCAGGTCCGCGCCATGCTCAGCGGCGAGGAAATCCCCCTCCACCGCGTCATGATCGCCACCGAGGAGGCGAGCGTCTCTTTTCAGCTGATGGTCGAGGTGCGTAACAAACTCCTGGAGGCGTATCAGGAGCTGATGCGCATGCAGGTCTGATTCTCCCAAGTCGTAATCCATGAACCCGGGCTTGTCACAACTTGGCCGCCAACTGGCCGGCATCTGGAAGCAACTCGGCCTGAATCAACGGATCAGCATCGTCGTCACGGGGGCGGCGGTGCTGGCCGGGATTCTCGCCATCGGCATCTGGTCGAGTCGCACCGACTACGCCCTGCTCTACGGCGGTCTCGACGAATCCGAGGCGTCCAAGGTCCTGTCCGCCCTCGCCGAATCCAAAGTCCCCTACGAGGTCCGCGGCGACGGAAGCATCGTCGTCCCCCGCAACAAGGTTCATGAGGTGCGGGCCCAGCTCGCCGGCAAAGGCGTCCCCCGCGGCGAAGGCATCGGCTTCGAACTTCTCGATGCACCCAACTTCGGCCTCTCGGATTTCGTTCAACGCGCCAACTACACCCGCGCCCTCCAGGGCGAACTCGCCCGCACCATCAGCCAGATGGACCAGGTCGACGGCGCCCGCGTCAGTCTGGTGATGCCCGAGAACCGCCTGCTCGCCGGAACCCAGCAGAAGCCAACCGCCTCCGTGCTGGTCAAGGTCCGCGGCAGCGGTCCGCTGCCTCCCTCCACCGTCGCTTCCATCCGACTGGTCGTTGCCAACGCCGTCGAGGGTCTCCAGGTCAACAACGTGTCGGTGGTCGACAACCTCGGAAACGTGCTCTCGGACAACCAGGACGACAGCGTGGCCGGTCTTTCCAACAACCAGCTCTCCGCCCGCAAGAACCTGGAGCAGAACCTCTCCCGAAAAGCCGAGGGCATGCTCGAACAGTTCCTCGGATCCCGCAAGGCCGTGGTCCGCGTCGCCGCCGAAATCAATTGGGACACCGTCACCCGCTTCGAAGAGAAGTTCGATCCCGAGGGTCAGGTCATCCGGCAGTCGACCATCGACGACGAAAACGTCGAGTCGGGGGCGCCCGCGACCGGCGGATTGCCCGGCATGCAGGCGAATGCCAGTTCCGACACGAACTCCCCCGCCGGCGGCATGAACAACTCGAAGACGAAGAAGAAGACCACCACCAGCCAGTACGAAATCAATCGCACCGTCAGCAATCTCATGCAGAGCGCGGGAGCCGTGGATCGGTTGTCCGCGGCTGTCTTCGTCGCGCAACGCTTTGAAGGGGCCGGAACCGCCCGCAAGGTTGTCCAGCGAACACCGGAGGAGCTCCAGAAACTGCGTCGGATCGTCCAGAGCGCCCTCGGCATCCAGGAGAACGACCCGACCCGCGCCGACCAGATCACGCTCGAGGAAATCGCCTTCAACGAGGAACCGCTGATCGAGATCACCCGGCGTCTGGATGAACAACAGTCGTGGGTGAAGTACGCGGACCTGGTTCAGAAGGCGCTGCCTCCATTGCTCGGGCTCGCCGTCATGCTTCTGTTCTGGCGCTCGTACAAGAAGAGCCAGCCGGAGGAGGCCATGCTCGGGCTTCCCGTGATGGAGAACGAGAACGCCGAAGGCGCATTGGCGGGCCGTGGTGCGATGGCCGCCGGCGCTCGCGGCGGACTAGCCGGTCAGCCCGGTGCCCTTGGGGCCGCCGGAGGCCGGGGCGGTGCCGGTGGTCAGGGCGAGGAGTCGCCCGCACTCGTCACCGTCGAGGTGCTGAACCAGCTGATCCGCGAGAATCCCGCCAGCATGACGCATGCGGTGCGTTCGTGGATGAACCAGGGGAAGTCCACCCAATAAGGCCATGCCCGCCGATCCCGATACGCCAGAGATCCCGCAGGACGTCGCGTCGATGTCCAAGGTCCAGCGACTGGCGGTCCTCATGATTGTTCTCGGCGCCGAGAGCGCTGCCCAGCTCCTCCGGCACCTGGACGAACCCGAGGTCGAAGCGGTGACCGCCGAGATGACCCGCATCACCGTGGTCACCCAGGAAATGCGGCAGGACATCCTGAAGGAGTTCTCGAGCGTCGCCGTGCAGGCCGGCAGTTGCACCCTCGGCGGCATGGATGTGGCCCGCTCGACCCTTGAAAAATCATTCGGTCAGTTCCGGGCCTCCAACATCCTCGGCCGGGTTGCCCCGGCCCGTTCCACCCCCGGGGCGATGCAGCAGATCCTGGAGATGGACGCCAAACAGATCTTCAACCTGCTCAAGCACGAACAGCCCCAAACCATCGCCCTCGTCGCCAGTTATCTGTCCCCCGAAAAAACCTCCCAGATGCTGATGTCGCTCAGCCAGGAGGAACGCGACAAGGTCGTCGAACGCCTCGCCACCATGGCGCCCACCCCGATCGAGGTCGTGGAACGCGTGGTCGAACTGCTCAATCACAAGGTCGCCGGCCGCCATTCCCGCGGACTCAGCCAGACCGGCGGGGTGAAAAACGCCGCCGAGGTTCTCAACTCGATGGGCAAGGACATCAGCAAGGCCCTGCTCACCGCGCTTGAGGAGCGGAATCCCGAACTCGGAGCCGCCATCCGCAACAAGATGTTCACCTTCGAGGACCTCGTTCAGCTCGATACCTCGACCCTCCAGAAGATCCTCCGCGAGGTCGACATGCGGGATCTGGCGGTGTCGCTCAAGACCGCCAGCGACAAGGTCAAGGGCGCGTTGCTGGCCAGCATCTCCAAACGGGCCGCCGAAACGGTGAACGAAGAAATGGGATTCCTGGGCCCCCTGAAGATGCGCGACATCGAGGCAGCCCAGGGACGCATCATCGATGCCGTCCGCCGACTCGAGGCGGAAGGCGAAGTGGACCTCGGAGGTTCGGACAAGTCTTCGGATGAAGTCGTGGCGTAAAACCATCTGCCTGGACCGGCCGCTCCGCGGCGTGAAGCCCGGAAAACCTGTCGTCCAGGCCCCTCCGTCCCTCACCCCGGCCGATGTCGAGGCGGCGCGCAAGGCCGGCCATGAGGCGGGACGGGCCGAGGCCGAAAAGGCGTTGGGCGAACAACTGGTGCAGCAACGGGCCGAGCTGGGCGCCCTGGCGCTCGGCGTGATCGAGGCATTGAAGCGTGCGGTGCCGCAGGTGGTGCGCGACACCGAACAACACCTGGTGGCTCTGGCGCTCGACATCGCCCACAAGCTCGTCACCGACATTCCCGTGACCGCCGAAATGGTGCAGGTGGCGGTGGGCGAGGCCCTGGTCGAGGTCGAGGGCGCCTCCGAGGTGCATGTCCGTCTGAACCCAGAGGATCTGGAGCTGCTCCGGAAGAGCGACTCCACACTGCTCACACCGACGCCCCAGGGTGCGCAGGTTCAGTTTCATGAGGCGCCCGAGGTCAGCCGGGGCGGCTGCGTGGTGCAGACGCGCTTTGGAGTCATCGACGGACGCCGGGAAACCCGTCTCGAGTTGTTGAAGAAGTCGTTGCTGGAATGAAAACCCTGACCGCCATGCCGACCGCCGAAGGGGCGCCCCGCTGGATGGAGGCGATGCGACGGCGGGTGAAGGACACCCACGTCATCCGCAATCACGGACGGGTCGTCCAGTTGATCGGTCTGGTCATCGAATCCGAAGGGCCGCTCGCGTCGGTGGGCGAGGTTTGCCGCATTGAGTCGGCCCGGCACGAGGGCGAAACGCTCGCCGAGGTCGTGGGATTCAGGGACCAGCACGTGCTCCTGATGCCCCTGGGTGAAACCCATGGAATCCATCCCGGGAGCGAAGTGATCGCCACCGGAACCACCCTGCGCGTGCCGGTGGGTGACTCCCTCAAGGGCCGGGTCATCGACGGGCTGGGTCGGCCGTTGGACGATCTGGGACCTCTCGGTGCAAGTGCCACCGTGGCGTTGAACCACATGCCGCCGCATCCGCTGAAGCGCCAGCGCATCCGCGAGGGGTTTCGCACCGGCATTAAGGCCATCGACACCTTCGTTCCCTGCGGACGCGGCCAGCGTCTGGGCATCTTCGCCGGCAGCGGCGTCGGAAAATCCACCCTGCTCGGCATGATTGCCAGCCAGGCCGAGGCCGACGTGAATGTGATCGCCCTGATCGGCGAGCGAGGCCGTGAGGTGCGCGAGTTTCTGGAAAAGGACCTCACCGAGGAAGGCCGCCGGAAATCGGTGGTGGTGGTCGCCACTTCCAACGAGCCGGCCATTGCGCGGCTCAAGGGCGCCTCGGTGGCGATGGCCGTGGCCGAACATTTCCGGGATGCAGGCCAGAACGTCCTGCTGATGATGGATTCGGTGACGCGCTTCGCCATGGCCCAGCGCGAGATCGGTCTCGCCGTCGGCGAGCCGCCCGCCACCCGCGGTTACACGCCCTCCGTCTTCTCACTCCTGCCGCAGTTGCTGGAACGCGCGGGAACCGGGGAACGGGGTTCCATCACCGGACTCTTCACCGTGCTGGTGGAGCAGGACGACATGAACGATCCGATTGGCGACGCAGTCCGTTCGATTCTCGACGGACATCTGGTCCTGAGCCGGGATCTGGCCACCCAGAACCACTACCCCGCCATCGACGTTCTCGAGAGCGTCAGCCGGCTCGCCAGGGATCTCACGACAACGCAACAGCAGGAGATGGCCGGACACGGCCGTGAATTGATGGCGATCCACCGCCGCAATCAGGACCTCATCAACATCGGAGCTTACCCCATGGGATCCAACCCGGCGATCGACCAGGCCATTCACCTCCACGAACCGCTGAAGGTGTTCCTTCGACAACCCGTCGATTCGGGGTTCAAGACCGACGAAAGCTGGGGACAGCTCGCCCGCACCCTGGCGACGCCCAAGACCACAGGGCGCGCCGCAACCCAGGAGGCACGTTCATGAGACGTTTCCGCTCGACTCTGCAGGCCTTGCTCACCGTCCGGCAACGCCAGGAGCGGCTCGCCATGGAACGGTATTCCGAGGCGCTCCAGGCCCGGCAACGGGCCGCCACCGCCCTTTCCACCGCCGACCAGATCCGCGTCCAAGCCAGTGAAGTCCTGAAACAACGGCTCTCCACCGGCATCCAGGCCGCCGAAGCCATGCGGGAGCAGTCCCACTACAAGGTCCTGGAGACCCGGCGCGACGCCGCTCAACACGCCCTCACCGTCGCCGAGAACGCCATCCCGCCCGCCCTGAAGGCCATGCTCACCGCCCGACAACAGCGGGAGGCCGTCGAGGAATGCATCACCCGCCAGCGGGAACGCCACCAGCGTGACCAGCAGAATCAGGAGAGAAAATTGCTCGATGAACTCGCGCTCCGGCGACGCGGTCCCGTCCGGACCTTCGCCAACTCCGACTAACATCCCATGGCCAAAATGCTTCAATCGCCGTGGATCGTGTCGCTGATGGCGATGTTGCTGTACGCCGGTTCCACGTTCTTCTTCTGGCGGGCTCCCCAGCTCCCCACCATGCATCCCGCACCGGAAGGGGAAGAGGCGGCTGTCCGGGCACCCTACGTCAACCACGGGCCGTCCTGGGACTTCAGCAATCCCGAGGTGGACCAGCTCGTCCGTGAGTTGCGGCAGGAACGCGCCGCCATCGCCGCCCGCGCCAAACAGCTCGACGACCTCTCCGCCCGGCTCAAGGCCGAACAGGCCGAGCTCCAGAACGCCACCCAGGCCGTTCACCAGTTGCAGCGCGATTTCGACCTCAGCGTCACCCGCGTGAAGGAGGATGAGTCCACCAATCTCAAGCGCCTTGCCAAGGTCTACTCCACCATGGAGCCGGATGGCGCCACCGTGATTCTGAAACAACTGGATGAGTCGACCGTGGTGAAGGTCCTGTCCTTCATGAAGGAGGATCAAATCGCCGCCTTGCTCACCTCGCTGGCCCGCGCCGGTGAACCGGAAGCCAAGAAGGTCGCCATCATTTCTGAACGCCTGCGACTCCTTCAGTCGCGGCCCGACAACGCGAAAGCCAAACCATGACGACGTCTCTCTTTTCGGGAACTGACAGCCTCGGAGCCCTGCTCAGCGGATCTTCCGCGGCCGTCGCCGTCGCTCCCTCGCTCGACTCCGCCGCCACTTCCCTCTTCCCCAGCACGGTCACCGGTGCCTTCGAGTCGCTCGTCGATCGAGCGATGACCACCACATTCCCTTCCAACGTCTCCCACGACGCTCCGGCTTCCGATGCCGGTCTCGATTTCGAGACCGACTTCGATCCCGCTTTCGAAACGGAATTAGACACCGAACTCGCGCCGCAAGCCGACCTGGAGCCGACCTCCCACACCGGCGTTCTCGACGAACCGGATTTCGACACGGAAACCGTCCCTCAGGATGGCACGCACGAGACCCCCTTAGCCCACGCTCCCAAGGAAAACGCGGTCCGGGATTCGCGGCCCATCACTCGCGCCCCCGCCCGAACCGTCCCCGACCAGGAGACCCGCAGGCAGGAAACGCCTTCCCGCATTTCTCCCCGTACCTCCCCTGCCTCCGTCGAATCGCCGGACGCCCCGGTCTCCCATCCATCCACCACGCTTCATCAGGAGGTTCCCCCGGAGCCGACCCCGTCCCAGCCGGCGACAACGGTCCCGCCCACGGATTCCAAACCCACCGCTCTTCCGACGCTCCCTCCCGAGACGGCTGCCGCGGTTGTGCCCGCGCTTCCCGTCCCCCCACCCACGTCCGTGCCCGATGACGCGGCATTCGCCAGCGCCCCAACGACGTCGTTCCCGACGACTGGCGCGCCCAGGCCGGTGCGCGGTTCGAATCCTGATCCGTCCACGACCCCGTCAACCACCGTTCCCGTCGCGCCATCGTCCTCCCAGCCCGTCCCCGTCACGGCCCAACACCCGATCCGTTCGAACTTGGGCAACCCGGAGTTGCCGCCAAGGCCAGCCTCCCATGTTGTTCCGGGAGTGCCTGCCGAACCGCGTCGCCCGGTGGCAGGAACGGTCGATCCACGCCAGGCCGTACCGGCTTCGCCCGCGCAACCGGTGGCGCCTGAAATGCCAACCGTCGTCCCGGCACCGAAGCCAGCCGCCGTTGCCCATGCGACGAGTGTCGATTCCCGCGAACCACTCACTCACGAGGTCGACGTCTCCGAAGCCACCGTGACCTCGCGCGCGTCGATGGTTCCACCGTCGACGTGGCGATCGCGCCTCGCCCGTGCACGCGACGAGGCAACGAACCCGGTTTCCACGCAGGGTATGGATGCCGTTGCGTCGACCGAAGCCCGGCCCCAAGCGGCGCCGGTCGCCGCCCGTTCCCCCGGCATGGTGGCCAATGCCCGGGAGGCAGCTCTGGTTCCCGCTCCGGGCGGGGACTTCATCCCGTCGACCACTTCCAAGCCGGTGGCCAGCGCCCCGGCTCCGACATCCCCGCCAGTGCCCGGCGCGGATGTCGAGCGTGAGACGGTTCAACACTTTGGGCGGGCTGAGTTGGTTCAAGGGGAGGAAGCTCCAAGGTCGATGACCGGAGCGGCGACTCAGCCCGCCCTCCATTTCACCACGCGGCCCGATCCAACCGCCGCCCCCGAACGGGCGAATGCGGAGTCGGAAACACTGCATCGGGAGGAACCGATGCCTGCCGCATCACGTGTCCCGATTCCGGAAAGCACTACCCGGCAGCCCCACATCGCTTCGGCCCCACCAGCCGAGTCCGCAAAACCTGCAACACCGACATCGCTGACGCCGACAGCATCGGAAGCGCACCCTGAAGCCGCACCCGCCTTCGCGCCGGCAGCCAGGCCGTCGCCATCCACCCCGTCCGAATCGTTCCAAGCCACTACGGTCGCTCCGGAATCGCGCCCATCGAGTCCAGTGTCCGCCGGCCCGACCGTGGGACCATCCCAACGCCCCGGCACCACCTCCGAAACACTGAACCCTGCCTCGGCTTCAAATCCCAGGTCATCGAGGGTCGAACCCGCCCTCACCACCACGGTCCCCGCCCGACCGGCGGAAGCTTCGGCTCCTTCCACACCCCCACTCGCCACTCGCCCGACGACCGGTCATCAGGAGGTTCCCGTGGAAGGGTCTGCAGAACCGACGTCCACCCCGCCGCGCGTGGAGACTCCGCGTGATGAGGAGCGCAAGGCGTCGAGTGAATCCGCAGCAGGTCATGCACCCCAGGCACGCACCCTGAAGCCCGCCTTGGGTCAGGTTCACGATCCTGAGCCCGTCCCGAACGATGCAGCGCCGACCCGGCAGGCCCCGGCTCCTTCCCCAACGCAACCCCCACGACACCCGATCGGGTCCGCCGCGGATTGGCCTTCGACCTCCGCCCATCACCCTCAGGCTCCCTCCCCTGCGCCGGCTTCGTCTGCCCCGATGACTTCGGCGTCGGCTCCTGCACCTTCGAAACCAGACGCCGAAACCAAGTCTCTGCCCAGGGCTCCCCACGTCGCGCCACCCGAAGTCTCGGTGTCCGACAGCAAACCTCCTCAGCCCGCCCAACCACCCCTCCGCCGTGAGGCGGGTGCGACTGTCCCGCAGCCTCTTTCAGTCACGCCCGCTCCTTCGTCCAGCCAGACCTCTGTTCCGGAGGTCGAACCGGCCGAACCTGCACCCACTTCGGGAGAGATTCGAAAGCCAGCCCCCTCTCCCGCCACTCCAGTCGAGCCACCGCCGCATCGGTCCGCTTCGTCAACCGCGACGACCACAGCAACGGCGACGCCCATAGCAACCGCGACGCCCATAGCAACCGCGACGCACGCAGCAACGGCGACGCACGCAGCAACGGCGACAGCCACAGCGTCCGCGACGGAACCTTCTACGACGACCCTCGGGGAACATTCGTCAACGCCGGCGCAGCAAGTGGCGCCTTCCGATAAGATCCTGCCCACGCGCCAGACACCGCCGGAACACAACGTTCACCGCAGCCCATCCCGTCCCGCCACGAACGCGGATACGTCGTCGGCTGCCAACCAAACGCCCGCCACTCCGACCGAACCGGCGGCATCCGTGGCATCGGGGATCCCAGGGACTGCCACCCGAAGGACTGAACGTGCGTCGGCGCCCGTGTTTGGAGTACCGGGAATGACCGCTTCAACGCGGGCTTCCGAGCACACGCCCGACTCGCCGACCCCGACAGCGCCAACTTCGGTCCGCGCGACTCCGTCACCCTCATCTTCAGCGCGGCCGACTTCAGAACCCCCGATGTTCGGACCATCGACATCGACATCGACAACCGACGGTGGTCGGCATCGCCAGGAGCTCTCGAAGGTGCAGGGGATGCCAACGGCTGGCGACGTCGCGGGACGCACGACGCCACAGGCCTCGTCGGCACCGACACCCACCCCGGCCCCGGCACGGACACCCGAACCAGCGCCGACGACGACAGCGACCTCGGTATCGGCGCCTGCGCCTGCGCCCGCACCTGCACTGGCCCAGGGCCCGGCGACTGTCGCGCCCGTGGCGGCATCGGCGGCGAGCACGATACGAAGCAACGCGGAGTTCGCGGCTGCGGACACGGAATCGTTGAAACGCGTGGGACCTGGACATGCGTCGGCTGAGGGAAGCAGGGAGGTGCGGAAGAGTGTGTCCGAACCGGTCTCGGTGTCTCGATCGGCGCCCGTTTCATCCGGGCCGCCATCCGAGACGGCCCATGTCGCTCCGACACCGGTATCGGTTCGTGGGTGGTCCGGCGAGGTGGGTGGTGTTTCGCAGCAGCCGAAAGCACCGGTCCTTCAGCCCGCGAAACCGGCCACCATTGCGGTGACGAACCCGGATCGTCCGCAGGATTCGGTGCCGGTGGAACCTCTGGCGGCCAAGACCGCGGAGCCGGTTCGGCGCCGTGGGGAGAGCAGACGCCCCGCGAATGATGCGTCCGCTCCAGCACGTCCGGTCGGGGCAGGGACACCTGCGCGCGTGCTGGCGGGACGGAACACAGCGAATCGTCCGGACGCGGGTTGGTGGTACTCCTCGATGCAGGCGTCCGTCACACCCCGGATCGAAACGGCAAGTGTTCAGGGGGAAGGGAAGGCGGGTGTGGAGGGTGCGGCTCGAGGGGAGACCCCGGGTGAACCTTCCGTAAACAGGACGACCCGTGGCGCGGGGTTGGAAGGGACATCGTCGAAGACCGAGGTGTCGTTTTCCTCGGCAACGGATGTGAAGGCGAAGGAAGCAGTTCCGGCAGTGGAACGGGGTGGTGACTCACGGCCCGAAACGACTTTCGCCGGCGCCACACGGGTCGAATCGAGTGGAGTGCCGAAGGAGGCGACGGTGAAGGGGCCTGGCTCGACTGGAGCGGCCCCCGTGGTGGAAGAATCGGGTCAGACGTCCCGACGCGAGGAGCCGTCGGCGTCGACGATGCCGGCTGGAGGAACGTCGGAAGGAACGCTCCCTTCGCGTGGCGTAGTTCCGACACAGCCCATGGATTCCACCAAGAATTTGGAGGAATTGGATAAACACCTAGGGAATGGGACCCGGGTGGGGGGTGCGACACCGGCGGTTGTGGCAGAGGGGGATGATGGCACGGTCGCTGCTGGCTTGAGCAGTGGAATGAGGAGGGGAGGAAAGCAGGACAAAAGTGCCGGAAACGGCGTGCAGAAGTTGCCGGGAACGGCGAACGAGCACGCGGGAACGGCCAGCCCTGCCGTCGCGGCCGGTGATCCCGGCGTTCGTCGGGCACAACCCCTCAAGGAGGCAAACCCGCAGGTGATGGCGGAGGAAGCGCTTCTGACCATGGCGGCCCGAGGTCGGGACGAAAAGGTTCGCGGAAGTTTCGGAGTCGCCGCCGAGATGAGTCCGGCATCCGAGGCCCGCCTGCAAAGGATCGAGGAACTCATCACCAAGGAAGTGGTTCGCTTCCGATGGTCCGGGCAGGAGTCGGTGTCGGTGACGATTCGGCCGGAGGAGGGGACGGAAGTGGTGGTGCACCTGCGGCAGCGCGATGGGCAGATGGAAGCGATGCTGGGGATGGCGCGGGGTGAAGCCGCGCGCTTCAACGGACATTGGCAGCAACTGCACGATGCCCTGGCCGAACAGAACGTCCGGCTCTTGTCGGGACGCGAGTCGGCGCAGGCGCTGAATCCGGCGAGTGCCGGGGCGAATCTCAATATGGGAACCGGATCGGGTTCCGGTTCAGGGCCGGGAGGCAACCCGTCCCCGGGCCACCAGCAGGGTGCTGGCACGGAATGGCGTGACAGCTTCGGAGGCGCCGCCGATGAGCGGTCGTCGGAACGCCGCCGCGCTCCGGAAATGCCGGTCTTCGATGGCGAACGGCCGGTGACCCGCGGAACGACGCCGGCGCGTCGGCCGGTTCGAAGTGCCGGACCGGTGGGAAGACCGGATGGATGGGAATTTTGGGCCTGAGGCCACAAGGAGACAGACCACGATGAGCAACATTGATGCAGTCAGCACAGCAGGAATGGGGGGTTACCCCATCGGATTGAGGGAACCCAAGCAGACCCTGGGACAGGAGGACTTTCTCCAACTGCTGGTGGCCCAAATGACCACGCAGGACCCGATGGCTCCGAGCGCGGATACCGACGTGTTTGCCCAAATGGCCACGTTCAGCTCGTTGGAGCAGTCGAAGACCATGCAGTTGGACATCTCGCGACTGCGCATGGACCAGCAGGTCCTGCAGGCGAATTCACTCTTAGGACGCACCGTGGAAATCCAGATCGACGATTCCACACAGACTCGTGGACTGGTGACTGCGGTGCATGTGGAGGCAGGGACGCCCAAGGTGGAAGTGGATGGCAAGCACTACGACCTCAGCAAGGTGCTTACCATTTCGCCGACACCGATCACCCCCAACGCCAACCAAGAATAAGTCGTAAACTATGCTACGCTCACTCACCACAGCCATCAGCGGCCTTCAGAACTTCCAAGGCCGCATGGATGTGATCGGCAACAACATCGCGAACGTCAACACCACCGCGTTCAAGTCGGCACGGGTCGACTTCTCCGACTCCTTCAGCCAGACCCTGCGCCGGCCGGGATCCGGCGAGGGCAAGAGCGCCGCGCTCCAGGTCGGTTCTGGTGTCGGCACCGATGCCATCCGCGATGTCTACAGCCAGGGCGCCATGTCCCGAACGGGCGTGCTGACCGATCTCGCCATCGGCGGCGAAGGCTATTTCGTCGTCCGAGACACCGTGACCGACTCCGAGTTCATCTCCCGGAACGGCGCGTTCCGGATCGATGAAACCGGGTTTCTGGTCACCAACTCCGGACACCGGCTCCAGGGTTACAACACCACGACCCTCAACGCGATCGGCGATCTGCAGATCGATCTGACCGGTATGCCCGGCACCTCCGACCCGAACGCCACCATGGTGTCGTGGTCCGTGTCCAACGACGGCAAGATCGGGATCAACCTCTCCGACGGCACGAGCTTCGTCCGCGGCCAGGTGCTCCTGCAGAACGTGCGCAACCCCGCCGCTCTCGTGAAGCAGGGGAACAGCCTCTATTCCGGCATGGAATCGGCCGGTCCGCTCGGCGGAGCCACCCCCACCGCCGCCCCCCCTGGAACCAGCGGCCTCGGCAAGATCGAGTCGGGCACTCTCGAACTCTCCAACGTGGATCTCGCGAACGAATTCTCGAGCATGATCACGGCGCAGCGCGCGTTTCAGGCGACGGCGCGGGTCATCTCGACGAGCGACGAGATGTTGCAGGAACTGGTCAATCTGAAGCGCTAATCTCACTCCATGGCCGAAGCAAAAAAACCGGCACCGGCTCCAGCGGGTGCCCCCGAGGGCGAGGCGGCGGCCGCAGCCCAGGCCTCGTCAGGCGGCATCAAAGGCTGGCTCCCGTTGATCGTCACGATCCTCGCCATGCCGGCCCTGGCCTTCGCGACCACGAAATTTATCATCCTCCCCAAAATCCAAAGCGCCATGGGCGCACCCGCAGGCGGTGCTGCCCACGGCGATTCGGAGGAGGCCGAGGCTCCCGCCGCTGAAGGCGGCCACGGTGCACCCGCAGCCCATGCCGCCCCCGAAAGCGGCGGCCATGGCGGCGGTCATGGCAGCAGCGGCGGCAAAGGCAAAGCCACCGCCTCCATCAACAAGATGATCGTCAACGTCGCCGGAACGATGGGTACCCGCTACCTCGTCGCCAGCGTCACCCTCGTCGGCTCCGGCGCCGACTTCAAAGCCAAGGTCGACGATCACCGCGACCAACTCCTCGACGTCGCCACCGGCACGTTGAGCAACAAGACCATCGCCGACCTCGAAAAGCCCGGCGCCCGTAACGAGGTGCGCGCGGAATTGGTCTCCGTCTTCAACACCGTCCTCGGCGCCAGTGCCGTGAAGGACATCTACATCACCGAACTCGCGATCCAGTGATCCAGTGAGTCCGGGATTGGCAACCGATGGATGAGGAACCCGATCAAACGGCAACCCCGCCCGAAACCCCGGAGCCGGAAACCCCGGCCCCGGACGCCGGCCCCGGGTCCGACCCTGTCCCAGGGGACGACCCGGGCGCCGCCGGCGGCGCGGCACCCAGCCCGGATCCCATTGCTGCCGCCTCCGTTGCCCCTGCCTCGGCCCAGGCCTCGGGTTCTCCGGTCGATATGGAGCCCGCGGGGGAGAACCAGTTCTGGCTTCATCGCAGCGGCCTCGCCCGCGTCCGCCGTCCGGTGGATTCGGTACAAAACCTCGATTTCCGCAGTCCCACCTCCTTTTCGCCCGCGGTGCTCCGGCGCATGCGCCAAAGGCACGAGGAGTTTGTGCGCGCCCTGTCGGCACGCCTGTCGCTTTACCTCCGGATGGAGTTCACCCTCCAGCTTGGAAAAGTGACGACGGTTCCCTACCGGAACGTCACCTCCGAACTGCCGGATCCAACCCACATCACCCTGTTCCGGATCGAGCCCCTGCCAGGCATCAGCCTGGTCAATGTTCCTCCGCGGCTCGCCATGACCATCGTGGACCGCCTGCTCGGTGGACCGGCGCAGGCATTGACCACCGATCACACGCCCAGCGAGATCGAACTCGCCCTGTTGAACCAGGCCGTTCAGGTCGTCATCAGCGAATGGGCCTCCTTCTGGACCGGTGCCCAGGAGCTCAAGGCCGTCATTCTGGGCTACGAAAACAACGGTCGCTTCCTGCGCACTTGCCCCCACGACACCGTCATGCTGGTCCTTTCGCTGGATGCACGCCTCGGTGACTGCGAGGAGCCCGTCCAGATCGCCTTCCCTCATTACACGCTCGAACCCCTGGTCCCCGCCCTCGGCCAGTCCAACGAAGGCGCCCAGTCCGGTCGCCCCGCGGTCAAGACCGACAAGCTGGCTTGGAACCAGCGTTTCGCCGACGTCCCCGTCTCGGTCACCGCCGAATGGGAAGGTCTTGAACTGACCGCGCGGGAGATCGGGGACCTCAAGATCGGCGATATCGTGCCGCTCGATGCAACCTGCGTGGAAGAGGTGAAAGTCAGGCTGGCCAACATGTCCCGGTTTAAAGGCCGTCTGGGCGCCGCCGGCGACCAACTGGCTGTCGAACTCACCGCACCCTGGAAGCCGTAACCCCCCATCTTCATGGATCCCAACCCCAACACACCCGCCAACCTCAGCGTGCTCCTGGATGTCCCCGTGCGCCTCACGGTGGAACTCGGTTCCTGCCAAATGCCCATGCGCGAAGTGTTGCAGCTCTGCCCAGGCTCGGTGGTGCAGCTCGACCGGGCCGCCGATGCCCCCGTCGACCTCTTCGTGAACCAGAAGCGCATCGCCCGCGGCGAGGTCGTCGTGGTCGAGGATCGCTTCGGCATCCGGATCACCGAATTGATCGGCGGTCCCGCCGTGCCAGCTCCCGCCTGATCATGCCGCCGTAGCGGCGGGCGTCCCTCCCCCCGGAATCCTCGGTGCAAGGGCCGTGAGCAGGTCGGTATCGAACATGGCCCTCCATGAACCGTGCCTCCCTTCGTACTCATAATCCTACTCCTAATCGTAATCCCCCACCTTCTCCCGGTTCATGGTCCGTGAGCATGGCGCCTGCGCCAACGCCGCTTCCCATAAACCGTACATGCATCCCTACGCCGATCCTTCTCCATCCCGAAGGGATGCCAGACCGTTGCCGGAGGTGGAGCTTCGCGACACCTCCGGATTACCCGCCGCGCGGGCCGCACCCCGACCGGGTGCCAGAGCGGCTGGCTCGCCAACCCAGCCCACCCTCTGTGACCCCTTCGGAGTCATGCCTGAGATTCACCCGGCCCCGGAGGTCTTCGACCTCCGGCTACGCTCGGCCATCCCTTCGGGATGCATGCGCCCCGGCTCAACGCCTTGCGCCCATGCCAGAGCCCGGCTCGCACATGCTTCGGGGAACCAACCTTGCCGGGTGCGGGGCGGGGTGGGGCAACTTCCGCCCGGTGACCACGGGTGGGCAGGTCGGTTGACGGGCTTCCGGGTGCCCTGACAGTGCCTCAGCGTCTGGCACATGCGTTGCTCGCTAGGAGGCGTGCGGCAAAGCTTTCCTACCCCCACTGGTTCGGTCGACGGGACGACCGCTCCATCGGCATCTTCTTCCGCCGCCCTCGCGTGCAGTCGCACCGCCAAGGCACTCCGGTCCCGCGGCGTGTGGATTGGCTTACTGATTGTCGCATCCGGAATTGCGCTGGGTGCGGAATCTACGTTGGGCGGCGCAGCCCCGGAGGGTGAACTGCCTTCCGTGGGACCCTCGCTGGCGCGCGTCCTGGGAGCGTTCGCGTTCGTTTTGATGCTGTTCTTCGGCGGCGTCTGGGTGGCCCGCAACTGGCAACGACTGGTCCCGCGGGCTTCCGGCCCGGCCGATCTCCAGGTGCTGGAGGTGAAATCCCTTGGCGCCCGCCAGAACCTCGTGGTGGTCGGCTATCGGGGGCAACGGATGCTTCTCGCCGCGGCACCCACCGGGGTCACGCTGCTGACCCACTTGCCGGAGTCGGAACCCGCGGAAGCCGCGGTGCCGACGGTCGCGATCACGGGGGGAACCCGGGTCGCTGGAACGGACTTTGTTGGGGCCTTTCGTGAAATCCTGGCGCGACGCGCCTGAGCCGCATGAGCCCTTCGCTTCCACCATCGGTACAGAGGATCGGGGTCACGCGGGCCGGCGCGGGGTTCCGATGGGCGTTGTGGATGGGGCTGGGGTTATGGCTGGCGGGTGCGGGCATGGCGGTATGGGCGCAGGGAACGGAAGGGGCGACGGGCGCGCGACCGCTTCAGCTGAACATTGGCCTGGATGGGCTGGGCAAGTCGGGTCAGGTGGATTCAGCGCTCCAGGTTCTGTTTGCGATCACGCTGCTGTCGCTGGCGCCGTCGATCGTGCTGTTGATGACCAGTTTCACCCGGATCGCGATCGTGCTGAGTTTTGTCCGGCACGCGTTGGCGCTCCAGGGGACGCCGGCGAACCAGATCATCATCGGGCTCTCGCTGTTTCTGACGTTCTTCATCATGAACCCGGTCTGGCAACGGGTGGATGCGGAGGCGCTTCGACCGTACCGGGACGGGCAGTTGAACGGCGCGGAGGCCCTGGAACGGGCGACGGTTCCGGTGCGGGCCTTCATGCTGAAACAATCGCGCCCCAAGGACGTGGAGTTGTTTGTGGGGATGGCAAAGGTCGGGCCGACGCCGTTGGAGGAACTCCCGCTCAAGGTGGTGGTTCCCGCGTTCATCGTCAGCGAGCTGCGCACGGCCTTTCAGATGGGTTTCCTGTTGTTCGTGCCTTTCATCCTCATCGATCTGGTGGTGGCGACGGTGCTCATGAGCATGGGCATGTTCATGATGCCGCCGACGACCATCTCGATGCCCTTGAAGATCCTTTTGTTTGTGTTGGTGGACGGCTGGAACCTGGTGGTTCGGTCGGTGGTTTTGAGTTTTGCAGGCTGACGTCGGGAGACCCGAAGAACTGGAGAAAACATGACACCTGAACTCGCGACGGAAGTGATCAAGGCGATGATGATGCAGGCGGTGCTGCTGGCGTCGCCGATCCTGCTGACCGGAATGACGATTGGTCTGGGGGTGAGTCTGTTCCAGACCGTGACCTCGATCCAGGAGCAGACCCTGACCTTCGTTCCCAAGGCGATGGGCATTGTCGGGCTGCTGGTGATCCTCCTTCCCTGGATGCTGCGGAACACGATCGAGTTTGCCTCGATGGTGATTCAGAAGATTCCGGAGATGGTGCGATAGGCTCGCCATGGAGGGAGTCGTCCATGAACGAGGCGTTGTTGTCGAACTGGTGGATGGTGTTCCTCCGGGCCGGGGGTTTGCTGACACTGTTCCCGGTGTTCTCGGCCCCGGTGGTGACGCCCCGACTGCGGGTGGCCCTGGCGGCGCTCGTTGCGTTTCTGTTGGCGCCCGCGATTCCCGATGTGGTCATCACCCATTGGAAGCTTCCGGACCTGGCGGTGATCATGGCGCAGGAGATCCTGGTCGGGCTTCTGCTGGGGTTCGTCTGTCGGATGGTGTTCTTCGCGCTGGAGATCGCCGGAAGCATCATCACCGCGGAAATTGGGCTGAGTCTGCCGCCGTCCTTCAACCCGCTGACCGCATCCCAGGCCACCATTCCGGGGGTTTTGCTCAACTACCTGGCCACCGTGATCTGGCTGTGCCTGGACATGCACCACTGGCTGCTGGTCGGTGTGCATCGCACCTACGCGCTGGTGCCGGTGGGCGCCGCTCATTTGAGCGAGACCTTGATCCGCAGTGTGCTGGCCTGGATCGGCTGGCTCTTTCTGGCCGCCATGCAGATCGCCGCGCCCGTGCTGGCCCTTTCCTTCCTCCTTTCCCTCGTGTTTTCCGTCCTGGGTCGTGCCGTGCCCCAGATGAACGTGTTCTCCAGCAGCTTCGCCATCCGGATTCTCGCGGGGCTGCTGGTCTTCGCCGCCGCCATCCAGGTGATGGGATTGCACATCATGAACCATCTGAGGCGTCTGCCCGAGGACCTTCTGAGAATCGCGCAGGTTCTGGGATCCTGAGCCGGCAGGGCTGGGCAGCCCGCCGGATTGAGCCATGAGCGAACAACTGGGCGAAAAAACCGAGCAACCGACGCAACGCCGGCTGGAAGAGGCGTGGTCCAACGGGCAGTTCGCCCGCAGCACCGAGGTGCAGACCGTGGTCGTGCTCGGCGGCGGTTTCATGGCGCTCATGTTCAGCGGGCGCGACACCTGGCAGGTGCTGGTGCGGACCATGGGCGGAACCCTGGGCCATCTGCATGAGGTGCCCATGTCGCCGGCCGCGATCCAGGGTTACCTGCTCAAGAGCATGCTCGTCGTGGGTTACTGCGTCTGGCCGGTGCTGTGCGGCACCGCGATCGCCGGCCTGCTCGCCGGCGGCATGCAAAGCCGCTTCCGCACCGCCTCCGAAGCCCTTCGCTTCAACTGGGCCAAGGTGAACCCCATGGAGGGCTTCAAGCGCATCTTCTCCCTCAATTCCGGTCAGACCACCGTGATCGGCCTGCTCAAACTCGCCGTCATTCTCGGCCTCACCTACAACGTCATCTGTCAGGTGCTCAAGGACCCGATCTTCCTCTCCCCGGTCGATCTCTCGCGGGTTTCCGAGTTCATGGCCAACTCATCCTCCCGCATCGTCCTCCGCATCCTCTTCGCCCTCGGCGTCGTGGCCGCCCTCGATTACGGCTACCAGTTTTGGAAGACCAGCCAGGACCTCATGATGACCCGTGAGGAGTTGAAGGACGAAGTAAAGAACTCCGAGGGCAATTCCCAGGTGAAAGGTCAGATGCGCCGGCGCCGTCAGGGAATGAACAAGCGCAAGATGCTGCTCGAGGTGCCCAACGCCGATGTCGTGGTCACCAACCCCACCCACCTCGCCGTCGCCCTTCGCTACGATCGCAAAACCATGCGCGCTCCCCGCGTCGTCGCCAAAGGCTCGCGCCTCAACGCCCTCCAGATCCGCCAAATCGCCACTCAACACCAGGTTCCCATCATCGAAAACAAACCGCTCGCCCGCCTCATGTTCAAACATGCACGCGTCGGCGAGGAAATCCCCGCCGCCCTCTATGCCGCCGTCGCGGAGGTCCTGGCCTGGGTCTACCGGGTCAACGCGTACCGGTACTATCGCGAGCAGACCGCGACCACCTAGCCCATGGCTGCCGCGCCTCCACCTTCCAGCCTGTCGCGCCTGTTCAAGAACGGCGATCTCCTGCTCACGGGCGCCCTCTTCGGCACGATCCTCCTGATGATCGTGCCGGTCGCACCGTTCCTCCTGGACGGTCTGCTGGCGACCAGCATCGCGCTCTCCCTGCTCATCCTGCTCGTCATCCTGTACGTCAAGGAGCCCGCCGATTTCACCGGGTTCCCCACGCTGCTCCTGTTCGTCACCCTCTTCCGGCTCGCTCTCAACATCGCCACCACCCGCCTGATCCTGATCGACGGCTACGCCGGTCACATCATCCAGGCGTTCGGTGACTTCGTGGTCCAGGGCAACTACGTCGTCGGGTTCGTCGTGTTCGGCATCCTCGTGATCATCAACTTCATCGTGATCACCAAGGGCGCCGGCCGCATCGCGGAGGTCGCCGCCCGGTTCACCCTCGATGCCATGCCCGGCAAACAGATGGCCATCGACGCCGAACTGAACGCCGGGGTCATCAATGAGGCCGATGCCCGCAGCCGGCGCAAAAAGGTCGAACAGGAGGCCGACTTCTACGGCGCCATGGACGGCGCCAGCAAGTTCGTCCGCGGTGATGCCATCGCCGCCATCCTCATCACCATCATCAACATCGTAGGTGGCTTCGCCATCGGCGTGATGCAGAAGGGGTACTCCGTTCCGGACGCCCTCCAGCGCTACACCCTGCTGTCCATCGGCGATGGTCTCGTCTCGCAGATCCCCGCCCTGATCACTTCGACTGCCGCCGGTATTCTCGTGACCCGGGCCGCCGCGAAGGAGGATCTCGGGCGCGAACTCAGCCGGCAGCTGCTCTTCTTCCCGCGGGCGATGTACACGCTGTCGGCCATGCTGCTCGTGTTCGCCATGGTGCCGGGTCTGCCCAGCCTCACGTTCCTGCTCCTCGCGGGGGTGTCCCTGTTCCTCGCCCGGGCTCTCAAAGACCCGCAAAGCATCCTGCCGGCGGTGGTCGAGGCCGGTGCCGGCGGTGGCGCCGGTGGCGCAGCCGGAGCGGGTGGGGCTGGCGGCGACGGCGCCGCCAAGGCGGCTGGAGGTTCCTCCGACAAGCTGGAATCCCTGCTTTCCCTCGACACGCTCCAGATCGAACTCGGTTATGGGCTGGTCAGCCTCGCCGATGCCCGTCGCGGCGGCGATCTGCTCGAACGCGTGACCGGCGTGCGCCGGACGTTCGCCCAGGAGATGGGCATGGTCGTTCCGCCCATCCGACTGCGCGACAACATGCAGATGGGCGCAAACGAGTACCGGTTCCTGCTCAAGGGCAATCCGGTGTCCCAGGGTGAACTGATGCCGGGTCACTGGCTGGCCATGAACGCCACCCACAGCAAGACCGTGCTCAAGGGTATTCCCACCACCGAACCCGTCTTCAAACTGCCCGCCACCTGGATCACCGACGCCGAACGCCGAAACGCCGAAATCGGTGGCTACACCGTCGTCGACGCCGCGTCGGTCCTCGTCACCCACCTCTCCGAAACGGTCAAACGCAACGCCCACGAAATCCTCACCCGCCAGGATGTCCAGAACCTGCTCGACAACCTGAAGCAGACCCATCCCGCCGTGGTGAACGAACTCATTCCCGGTTCGCTTTCCCTGGGCCAGGTCCAGCGGGTTCTGCAAAACCTGCTCTCCGAGGGCATCTCCATCCGCAACTTGTCGGGCATCCTGGAACGGGTCGGCGACTACGTCGCCGTCACCAAAAACCCGGACGAACTGTCGGAACACGCCCGCCGCGCGCTCGGCGGTCAGATCGCCCGTGCGTACCAGCTCGAGAACGGCGCCATCCGCGCCATCACGCTCGATCCGAAGCTCGAACAGCAGATCGCGCAGGGTGTCCGGCTGTCCGCGACCGAGGTGTCCCTGGTCATGGAACCCAGGCTGGCGCGGCATGTGGTCGACAATCTCTCGCAACGCATCCAGCAGCTGCTCGCGGTGGGCCAGCCGCCGGTGCTCCTTTGCGGCCCGCAGATCCGCCTCGCCTTCCGCCGGTTCTTCGAATCGACCTTCGCTGAACTCGCCGTGCTCTCCTACGCCGAGGTGCCGGCCCGCGTGGAAGTGCAGAGCGCCGCAATGATCCCGTTCCCGGAATGAGGATCCCCCACCACGTCCGAAGCCGCCAGCTGTGACCCATGGACATTGTCCCTTTCATCGCGGAATCGGCGGCGGACGCGGCCCGTCAGGTGCGGGAGCGTCTCGGCCCCGAGGCGGTGGTGGTGCAGGTCCGCCCGGTGAACGGCACGACCCGCAGCTGGTTCGGAAAGAAAGCCCGAACCCGGTTTGAGGTGCTCGCCTACCGTCCGGACGCGAAGTCCGATCCGGCGGCCGTCCCATTTTCCGCACCTGGGGAGCGACTGGACCTGGTGGCGGGCGACGAACCGGCGACCCCGGGAACACCTGATTCCGCGGGCCAGAACGCACGCTCCCCATCGAAGGCCACCGCACCCTATGGCTATGGACGTGCGAAGGCGCCCTTGGAGTCGGTCGATGACACCCCGTCGGCGCGCTCGGGTGGCGGGGGTTGGCGGGCGGGCAGCCTGTTGGAATCAGCGGGAATCCTTCCACACGAAGCGCAGCGGGTCGTGGATCGGCTGCGGAAGGAGCACGGGGACCAGCCGCCTCCGGCGATGGCCGATGAACTGGCGCTGGTGAAGCGCGTGCTCAAGGAAGGTTGGCGGGGTGCGCGGCCGATGCAGGCGGCGGGCGGCGAGACGCACGTGCTGGTGGGTGCGCCGGGAGTTGGCAAGACGACGAGCCTGAGCAAATGGCTCACGCAGGTTGCGCTGGGGGAGGGGCGGGCGGTGCGCGTGTGGCGGCTGGACGGACAGACGGCCAACACGGCGGAGGCGCTGGCGGTGTATTGCGATGTGCTGGGCGTGCCGCTCGCGAGGCGTTGGTGCGATGGCGATGGCGCGGACCCCGGTGAAACGGGGTTTGTCGATTTGCCGGGGACGGATTGGAGGGACGCGGGTGCGCTTTCGAAGCTGGGGGAGCAGGTGCAGGGGATGGGTTCGGTACGGGTGCACCTCGTGCTGAATGGTGCGTACGACATGATGCTGATGATGCGTCAGGTACGCGCGTTTTCGGCATTGCCGATCGAGGATCTCATTGTGACGCATCTGGATGAGGAGCCTCGTTGGGGGAAGCTGTGGAATTTGGTAGGAGGCACAAATTACTCCGTCCGATTCCTGGGAGCGGGGCAAAATGTTCCCGGGGATTTCCGGCCGGCGACCGCGGACCAGCTGTTGATGCGGCAATTTCCGACCTAATACGCGATTGGGGCGCCGTGGGAGGCTTAGGGGTGAACTGGCAGGGTACCTGCTGATAGGAGGAAGACCGGGCTATGAAGATGATGATGTTGACCGGTGCGGCGCTGGGGTTCGGGGTGGGAATCACCTTCAGCCTTCTGCGCGAAAGTTCCTGGCCGACGGTGGTTTGGCACGCGTGTGTTGCAGCGTACGTGGCGGGAATGATGTTCCGCTGGTGGGGACGGCACTGGACGAAAAATCTCCGATTGGCCCTGGTTGAGAAGCAGGCAGCGGCCGTGAGGGAAGCGCTCGCGCAACCGGTGCCTGGAGCGCCAACGCCGGCGGCACGCGGGTCGGTTTCGAGCGCCGCACCGGCAAGCAGTCCGAGTAAGCGATGAACACAGCAACTCCAACCATGGCATCGAGTGCCGAGCTACGGCCACACCGTTGCCCGCCTGAGACGGCGCTTCTGTGGAAGTGCTACGCCGGAGCAGGTCACGGAAGTTCGGCGGAAGGCCAACTGGTGGAGCAGCATCTCCCCCTCGTCAAAACCGTCGTCGGGCGGGTGGCCATGTCCCTGCCTCCTCACGTCGACGCGGAGGACCTCTACAGCGCGGGCATGGTCGGCCTCCTGAACGCCATCCGCCGCTATGACGCGGCAAGCGGCGTCGCGTTTGAGACCTACGCACGGCTGCGGATTCGAGGCGCTGTATTGGATGAGCTTCGCCGCCTCGACTGGGTTCCCCGCTCCCTGCACAAGAAAGCCCGCAAGGTCCAGGAGGTCATGATGCGCCTCGAACAGGACCAGGGTGGCGTCCCCACCGAGGAAGCCATGGCCGCCGCTCTCGGCCTCTCCTGCGGCGCGTATCGCGAGCTTCTCACCGAGATCCGTCCCGCCACCTTCGTCTGTCTCGATTCCGTCCGCGCCGGCGATGGCGATGACGGTGTCCGACAGGCCGAAAGCATCTCCAACGAAGCCGATCGGCCACCGGATGAACAGGCCGCGGTGCATGAACTGGCCGAGCTGGTCGCCGAACGCATCACCCAGCTGCCCGAGATGCAAAAGAAGGTGCTCGCCCTTTACTACTTCGAGGATCTGCGGCTTCGCGAGATCGCCGCCGTCTTCGGCGTCACCGAGTCGCGGATCTGTCAGATCCACGCCCAAGCGATCCTCGCGCTGAAAGCCTTTCTTCGACGACATGACCCCGAGGCATCCGTCGATGGTTAACTGGAGTTCGCAATGATTATCCTGATCGGTTGCGTCATCGTCATCGGGTCCGTGCTGGGTGGCTTCATGATGGCCGGCGGCAACGTCGGTTCCCTGATCCATCCGTCCGAGTTCGTGGTCATCGGCGGCGCCGCCTTCGGCGCCATGGTGATCATGTCCCCGAAGAAGGTGCTGATCGATCTCGTCAAGCTCTGCATCGGCGCCCTCAAGGGCTCCCCCTACAACGCCCTCGATTACGAGGAGCTCTTCAAGGCCCTCTACGAATTGTTCATGCTCGGTCGACGCAACGGCATGATCGCCCTTGAGGAACACGTCACCGGCCCCGCCACTTCCAGCATCTTCACCAAGTACGGCCGCTTCTCCCATCACACCGCCGCCGTCGAATTCCTCTGCAGCGGCCTCCGCCCCATCATCGACGGCAAAATCAAACCCGATCAGCTCAAGATGCTCCTCGATATCGAACTCGATACGCTCGCCGCCGAGGAGGAACACCCCGTCCACGTCCTGACCAAGACCGCCGACGCCATGCCCGGCTTCGGCATCGTCGCCGCCGTCTTGGGCATCGTCATCACCATGGGCGCCATCGCCGGCCCCATCGAGGAGGTTGGTCACAAGGTCGCCGCCGCCCTCGTCGGCACCTTCCTCGGCATCTTCATTTCCTACGGGTTCATGAACCCCCTGGCGGTCAACATCGAGTTCCTGAACCACGCCCACATGGCGTATCTCCGTTGCATCGCCACCGCCGTCACCGGCTTCGCCAATGGTATGGCTCCGATCATGGCAATCGAGGTGGCCCGCCGCGGGCTTTCCGCCGACGTCAAACCCGCCGCCGACGCCCTGGAAGCCATGCTCAAGTCCGTGGGCTCCTCCAAGGGTTAAGCCGTCCGGCCGCCGCCGCATCCTCCTAACCGTCCCTCGAAACCATGGCAGGCAAAGGTCATCACGGTGGCGCTTGGAAGGTGGCCTACGCGGACTTCGTGACCGCCATGATGGCCCTGTTCCTCGTCCTCTGGCTGGCCGCACAGGATTCCAAACTCAAGGAAGCCGTCGAACGCGCCTTCCGGAATCCCTTCGCCTCCCTCACCAAACAAAGCGTCGGCATCATCCCCAACGAAAACGATCAGTTCGCCAAGGACCGCACCGGCCACAACGACTCCGCTTCCGCGGTCGAGCTGCTCATCCTGCGCAAACTCAATGAGGAGCTGCTCAAATCCCTGATGCAGGAAAGCCAGGATCCCGATCAGAAAACCGTCGAGCTCGACCTCACCCCCGAAGGGCTTCGCATCACCATCTTCGACCGTTCCCATCGCCCCGTCTTCGATACTCAGTCCATCCGCTTCACGCCCTACGGCGACTGGGTCATGTCCACGCTCTCGTGGTCCATCGCCCGCTATCCGAGCTTCGACATCAACGTCGAGGGACACACGGAGCGCGGTCATCCCCCGGTCACCGACACCTACGGTGAGTGGGAGTTGTCCTCCGATCGCGCCAATGCCGCACGCCGCAAGATGCTCGAGCATGGCGTGCTCGAACGGCAGATCCGGCAGGTGACCGGCTACGCCGACACTGTTCCGATGCCCAGGCGCAAGCCTGAGGACGAGGTGAACCGGCGCGTGTCGGTGCTGCTCCGTCCCCAGGGACCCGCCAAAGGCTGAACCCCCGTCGCTGCTCCCCCATGGCTTCCTCCTTTGTCCCGCTGGTTGCTCGCAAATCCGGTTCCCCGGCCGGTGCCGGCGCGCCGGGAGCTGCCTCACCCGCGTTCACTCCGCTGCGTGGCCACGTGCCAGCCGCCTGCGCTGAGACTTCCTCCTCGCCCGCGCGGGAGCCGGTGGTGACCCTTCAGAAGGACGGCGACCGCGTCATCGGCATCCGGATCGAGTGCGGCTGCGGCCAGGTCATCGAGCTGGCGTGCAGCTACTGACCGGGTTGGTTCGGATGGCATCCACCTCGGGCTTCCCCCGCTGCGCGGGTGGTAGGGTCGCAGCGCTGAACTCCCTCGTCTTCTTACGAATCGTTCCGGCTCCTTCCGCTTGGCGGCAAATTCGACCGTGGCTTTAGGGCAGGTTTTACCACGGGCACCAGGGAACCAGGGGTTTTGGCACGGGAAGTGGGGGTTTCTCAATTGGCACGTGTCGTGCTGACTCGTCCCTCGACGTATGAACGTGAGCCTCTATCAAGCGGCGTCGGCCCTCGACGCAACCTCCCGCTGGCAAGAGGTGATCTCCGAGAACCTCGCCTCCAGCCCGGTTCCCGGGTACCGGAAACAGGAAGTCTCCTTCAACGCCACGTCGGCGGGCATGCGTCCCGGGGTGGTTCCTTCGGAGCTCGGCGGGGCCCAGCAGCTGGCGATCCCGCAGGCGCGGACCTCGACCAGTTTTCTCTCGGGCGAAATGAAGTTCACGGGCGAGACCACCCATGTCGCGATCGACGGCAAGGCGTTCTTCGAGGTGGAACTTCCCAGTGGCGACACGGCCTACACCCGCGACGGCGAGTTCCAACTCAACTCGGCCGGCCAGTTGGTGACCAAGCAGGGCTATCCGGTGCTGAGCGAAGGCGGCCCCATCGTGGTGGCGCTGGACCGTCGCGAACCCCTTTCGATCTCCGCCTCGGGCGAGATCAGCCAGGGAGCCGAAGTCAAAGGCCGGCTCAAACTCACGGCGTTCAGTGACGAACAGCTGTTGAAACACAACGGCGGGGGACTGTTCCTCGCCGATGATCCCGCGTTGCAGACGATCGGCGCGGCGGGATCGACGGTGCGCCAGGGATGGCTGGAAGGATCGAACGCCTCGGTGGTGGGCGAGATGGCCAACCTGCTGACCGCAATGCGGACCTACGAGGCAAACCAACGCGTCATCCAGCTGCACGACGAGCGGATGGGCAAGGCCATCACCGAACTGTCCGGTTCCTAGCCTCCCACTGACCTATGTTGCGCGCCCTTTATTCGTCCGCCGCGGGCATGCGAGCCCAGCAGCTCAACCTCGACGTCATCGCCAACAACCTGGCCAACGTCAACACGACCGGCTTCAAGAAGAGCAAGATCGAGTTCCAGGATCTCCTCTACCAGACCACCAAGGCCGCCGGCTCCGAACAGGGCGCCGGCAATCAAACCCCCACCGGCGTTCAGATCGGCCACGGCTCCCAACCCGTCGCCACCGCCAAGGTCTTCACTTCCGGCGAACTCACCCAAACCGGTGAACGCCTCGACGTCGCCGTCCAGGGCGATGGCTTCTTCGAAGTCCAGCTCCCCGACGGCACCCGCGCCTACACCCGCGACGGCGCCCTCAAGCTCGCCGCCGACGGCCGCATCACCACCAGTGAAGGTCTCGTGCTCCAGGGCGGTTTCCAACCCATCCCCGCCGGCACCACCGACATCTCCATCGCACCCACCGGCGAGGTCACCACCAAGAGCGGCGAAGACACCCAAAGCTTCCGCGTCCAGCTCGTCCGCTTCGCCAACCCCGCCGGTCTCGAAAATCTCGGCCGCAATCTCTACCGCGAAACCCCCGTGTCGGGACCGCCCGAAATCGGCAACCCCGGCGAGAACGGCTACGGCTCCCTCGAACAGGGCTACCTCGAAATGTCCAACGTCAAGGTCGTCGAGGAGATGGTGAACATGATCGTCGCCCAACGCGCCTACGAGGTGAACTCCAAGGCCGTTCAGGCCTCCGACGAAATGATGGGACTCAGCAACAATCTCCGCCGCTAGTTCGTTCGCCGGCCCAAGTCGTCCATGAAACGCCGCTTCTCCCCCATCCTCACCGAGGAACGCCCCGGCAGTTCCGAGTCCGAAGGGACCCAGCGGCTGCTCGCCTCACGCCAGGCATCCTCGGATCGCCCCGTGGTTCGACGCCCCGGAACCGAGGGCCGTCGCGGAGCGGTTCTCCGCGTGGCTCACGCCGCCGGACTCGGTCTGCTCTCCCTCTGGCTCGGCATCGCACACCCCGTCGGCGCCGCCGAACCGCCCAAAACGCAGCCGCGCCCTTCGGTTCTATCCCCGGCATCCGTCCCAACCCCAGCCGTCGCTTCCGCACCCACCATCGCCCCCGCTGCCACGGCCAATGCAGCGCTCGTGCTCGTTGAGTCCGCCGAGGTGGATGGAGAGGGCATCTTCCTCGACCAGATCGTCACCGCGACTCCCCCGTCCCCGTTGCCCCACCTCCGACTCGCCCCCGCCCCCGCCGTCGGCCAGGTGACTCTGCTCACCCGCACCCAGGTGGTTGCCTGGATCCAAACCCAGGCCCCGGCCGTCAACACCACACGCTGGACCGGTCCCGAGCAGGGCAAGGTCACCCGCCGAACCCGCTCGCTCGACGAAACCGAGTTGAAGGAACTGCTCCAGACCACCCTCCAGCAGAATCATGTGAAGGACCGGGGTGAACTCGAGATCCGCCTCACCCGCCCCTGGACCAGCATCGCGGTCGCCGACGAACCCCTCACCCTCAAGGTGGTGGATCTCCCCGCCAGCGGCGTGGGTGCCAATTTCATCGTGCGCTTTGAGCTGTGGGCCGGTCAGGAACGGCTCGGCAACTGGCAGGTCGCCGCCACGGCCAAGGTCTGGCGCGAGATCTTTGTCGCCGAATCCCCCCTCAAGCGCGGCCAGTTGCTGCGCACCGCCCCCATCCTCCGCGAACGTCGCGATGTGCTCGCCCTCCGCGATGTGGCCGTCGTCGGTGTCGGCGAACAGGCCGGGGAGCTGGAGCTTCGTGAGAACGTAGGCGCCGGCCAGCCGATCTACGCCCGGTCCCTGCGGGTGCGCCCGGTGGTGTTCCGGGGGAGCATCGTGGACGGCATGATGTTCGAAGGCGGAATGACCATCACCCTGAAGGTGGAAGTTTTGGAAGACGGTCTTCCCGGCCACGTGGTCCGTGTCCGGAATCCGCGAACGCGACGGGAGATGTTGGGAAAGGTGAAGAATGAACAGACGATTCTCATTCCGATGTGACCGGGCTCTGGTGCTCACTGTGATCGTGCTGCTCGCGGCCGCGCCGCTGGCCGCCGCGCAGTCCCTCTGGCAGAGCGACGCCGCCCGTTCGATGTTCGCCGACCGCCGGGCCCGCGCCGTGGGGGACATCCTCACCATCGTCGTCCAGGAAACCACGACCGCCACCAAGGCGAACACCACCAAGACCGCCAAGAACACCAGCCTCGACGCCGCGATCAATTCCTTCCTCTACAGCCCGGCCGGAAGCAGTTTTCTCACCAAGAACGGCCAGATGCCCGCCATCAACATGGCGTCGAAGAACACCTTCGACGGCGGCGGTTCCATCAACAACAGCGAGCGCATGAACGCCCGGATCGCCGTCCGGGTCGTCGAGGTGCTGCCCAACGGCAGCCTGGTGATCGAAGGCCGGCGCCAGACCAAGTTCAGCGGTGAAACCACCGACGCCGTCCTGCGCGGCGTGGTCCGTGCCGAGGACGTCTCCTCGCAGAACACGGTCCTGAGTTACAACGTCGCCGACGCCGCCATCCAGTACCTGTCGAAGGGCGTGGTGACCGACAGTCAGCGCAAGGGCTGGTTCTCGAAGATCTGGGACAAGGTGTCGCCCTTCTGAGCACCCGATGCGAGCCACCACCATGATTCCCATGAACGCACGCGCTCTTCGATGGACCCTTGGACTCCTGCTCTGCCTCGGGAACGGCATGGCCGCGCTCGGGATCAGCGCCAGGATCAAGGACATCGCCATGATCAGCGGCGTGCGGGACAATCAATTGGTGGGTTACGGCCTCGTCGCGGGGATCAACGGCGATGGTGACAAGAACCCGATCTACACCCTTCAGGCCATCGCCAACCTCCTCCAACGCCAGGGCATCAACGTTCCGGCCGCCACCCTCTCCTCCAAGAACGTCGCGGCGGTCATGGTCACTGCCGATTTCCCGGCGTTCAAAAAGCCGGGCAGCCGGATCGACATCACCGTGTCGTCCCTGGGCGACGCGAAGACCCTGCAGGGCGGTGTGCTGCTCCAAACCCCGCTGCTGGGCGTCGACGGCGAGATCTACGCCGTGGCCCAGGGACCTCTGTCCATCGGTGGTTTCGCGGCGGGGACCGACGGCGGCGGCGGTGCGAGTGTTCAGAAGAACCATCCGACCGTCGGCCAGATCGTCGGTGGAGCCCTGGTGGAGCGTGAGATTCCGATGGAAGTGCTCCGCGACAACGCGTTGGAGCTGATGCTGCGGGAACCTGACTTCACCTCGGCGGCCCGTCTGGCCCTGGTGATCAATGGCGTCTTCACCAACAGCGCGACGGCTCTGGATTCGACCACCGTCCGCGTGCGGCTTCCGGAGAACATGGAGGGGTCGACGGTGGATTTCATCGCCCGCCTGGAGGCGCTGGAGGTGAGTGCCGACAATCCCGCGCGGATCATCATCAACGAGCGTACGGGAACGATCGTGGCGACATCGCGTATCCGCATTGCCGCGTGCGCGGTTTCCCACGGCAACCTCACCATCACCGTGGCCTCCACGCTGGATGTGTCGCAACCGGCGCCCCTGGCGCAGCAGGGAGAGACCGTGGTGACGCCGCGCACCGAGACCAGTGCGGACGAGGAGAAAGCCGGCTTAATTCCGCTGCCCGAGATGCCGACCATCGAGAAGGTGGCGAATGCCCTGAACTCGCTGGGGGTCACCCCGCGCGACATGATGTCCATCTTCCAGGCCATGAAACAGGCGGGAGCACTCCAGGCGGAGCTGATCCTGCGTTGACCTCTGTCGTGCCATGAGTTTCACCGCCATCCAAACGCCCAACATCCGGCCGATCACCGGCGATTTTTCGGGTGAAGGACTCGCACGCTTCGCCCGCAACCCGCAGGTCAGCGAGTCCGACAAGATCGCGGAGGCATCCCGCCAGTTCGAGGCGGTTCTCCTGCGGCAAATCCTTTCCGCGGCACGCAAGACGGTGATCCGCTCCGGGCTGGAGCAGGAATCCGCCGCCTCGGATATGTATCAGGACATGATCAACGCGCATCTCGCCGACGCCATCACGGGTGCCGGCGGGCTGGGGTTGGCGCGCAGTCTGCAACTTCAGGTCAACCGTCCATCCCAACCGCTGGACGAACAGGAGACCGTACCCGAGGGGGATCTGCGGTCGGTGACAGGATTCACCCACGATGGCTACCGAGCCCGCCATGATTGATACACTTCAACAACTGATCGAGACGCTTCGTCACGAACTCCAGCAGTACGGCGAAATGCTTGCCCTGATGGATCGGGAGCAGGATCTCATCGTCCAACGTTCCAGCCAGGAACTGTTCGACACCGTGTCGGCCATCCAGAGCCAGGCCGGTTTCATCCAGAACGCACGCTCGCGCCGGGAACAGGTCCGCGCCGATCTCGCCGAACGCCTCGGCCGTTCCATGGACGCCTCCTTCGAGGAGATCGTGCCCCTGGTTCCCCCCGAGTACCGGCCGTTGCTGGAAGCGCTCGTCCGGGAGAACAATCAACTGCTCTTCCGCGTCCAGCAGCGCGCCCGGCAGAACCATTTGCTGCTCAGCCGTTCCCTCGAATTGATGCAACGGTTCCTGTCGACGTTGTTCCCGACCCGGGACAACCAGGTGTACAACGACCACGGGACCCGGCCGATCTGGGCTCCCACCCTCCGACCCCTGTACGAAGCCGTCGGTTAGGAAACCAAGGATCTCATGCTCGGACTTTTTGGCACCCTGAACCTCGCCACCCGCTCGCTCGCCACCCAGCGAGGGGGAACGGAGGTGGCGGGCCACAACCTCGCCAATGTCAGCAACCCTGCCTACGCCCGGCAGCGGATGCGCATCGAGACGTCCGTCACCATGCTCTCCGAGCTGGGACCCCAGGGTACCGGCGCCGATGGCGTGTCCATCGAGCGCCTTCGCAACACCCTGCTCGACGGTCAGATCGTCGAGGAAGCCAGCGTCCTCGGTTCGTTGACCGCCCAACAGCAGGCCCTCCAGTACGCCCAGGCGAATCTCGGACAGCGCATCGACCGCCAGGCCACCGGCACCGAAGGCGCCGCCGCCGCGTCCGGTGTCGGCGGCGCCCAGGGTCTCGCCGAAACCCTCACCGGCCTCTTCTCCGCCTTCCAAAGTCTCTCCACCAACCCGACCTCCCTCACCGACCGCCAGGCCGTCATGATGAAGGCCCAGGATGTCGCCACCCAGTTCAACCAGGTCTCGCACCGGCTCGGTGAGGTGAACACCCTGCTCAACCGGTCCGTCGAGTCCGAGGTCGATCAGGTCAACGCCGCCATCAAGGACATCGCCTCCCTCAACGCCCAAATCATGGGCGTCGAAGGCGCCGGTGGCATGGCCAACGATCTCAGGGACGCCCGCCAGCAGCGCCTCGAGGAGCTCGGCAAATACGCCAGCATCACCGTGACCGAAAGCGCCAGCGGCGCCGTGGACATCACTCTCGACGGGGTCGCCATGACCGCCGGCCGCGAAGTCATCGAACAGCTGGAGGCCTACGACCCCGGCAATGGTCAGCTGCTGCTCCGGGGCCAGACCTCCGGCACCGCCATCAATCTCTCCGGTGGCTCGCTCCAGGGCACCATCGAGGCCCGCGACGGCGATGTCGCCCTGCTGCAAACCACCCTCGACAACCTCGCCTCCGCCCTGATCACCCGCGTCAACGCCGTCCACTCCGCCGGCTATGCCCTCGACGGATCCACCGGCGAAAACATCTTCGGAGGAACCGACGCCGCCACGATCTCCGTCAACAGCCTCCTTCTCGACCAACCCAGCCGCGTCCAGGCTTCCGGCGTCGCCGGCGCCGTCGGCGACAACCAGGTCGTGCTCGCCCTCGCCCGCCTCTCGGAGGAATCCCAGGCCAGCCTCGGTGGACAGAAATTTGGTGACAGCTACAACCAGGCCGTCTCGCGCCTGGGTTCCGCGTTGTCTTCCCTCAACGGACAGATCGACAACGAAACCATCGTGAGCGACATGCTCAACCGTCAGCGGGACTCCGTCAGCGGCGTCTCGCTCGATGAGGAAATGACCGATCTGATCCGCTTTCAGCGCGCGTTTCAGGCCTCCGCCCGACTCGTGTCGACCGTCGATGAAATGTTGGAGATCGTGATGTCCTTGAAACGATGACGTCGTCAGCGCTCGCGGCCGGCTGAGGGTATCCCTTGGCGGACCCCACCCTTTCGAACCCACCTCCTATGCGCGTCACCTCGAACACCTTCCCGAACACGTTGCGGGAACAGCTGCTTCGGCTGAACCAGCGACAGAGCCGCCTGCAAAGCCAGGCTGCCACGGGTCAGTTGCTCGCCTTGCCCGAGGACAATCCCGCCGCCATGCGGCGCGTTCTCGACATGCAGAACGAGGCGGGTTCGGTGAGCCAGTACCAGAGCAATGTGGCCCGCCATCAGGAGCTCGCCACCGCCACCTACTCCGGACTCAAGGCTCTCCGCTCACTCGTGGATCGCGCCGGTGAAATCGCCACCCTCGCCGGCGGGATCCAGCCCGGTCGCGATCTCAAATTGTACGCCACCGAGGTCAACGGCCTCCTCGAACAGGCCTTGCAGGTCGCCAACAGCCAGAATCGGGGCGATTACCTGTTCGCAGGCACCCAGGCCGATCAGCCCGCATTCGTGGCCACCCGCGATGCCGATGGCAAGGTCACTTCCATCGCCTATCAGGGAAACACGTCGATCGCCGAAAGCGAGGTCTCCGACAATCTGCAGATGAGCGCCCAGGTCCCGGGCGCCAACAGCACCGGTGTCGGAACCCGCGGACTCATGTCGGATTCACGCTCCGGCGCCGATCTCTTCCAACATCTGCTCTCGCTCCGGGACCGGCTCGACGCCGGTGACGCCACCGCCGTCGCCGCCAACAGCCTGGATGAACTCAAGGCGGACGAGGAACATCTTCTGGTTCACATGGGCGCCAACGGCGCAGCCCAGGCCCGTCTCGAAACCACCCAGTCCCTGCTCAAGGACCGTTCCTCCTCCATCGAGGTGCTCGTTTCCAAGGAGGCCGACGCCGATCTCGCGCAGACACTTGTTCGCCTCAGCGAAATCCAAACCGCCTACCAAGCGGCCCTCCAAAGCGGCGGCTCCATCCTCAACCGATCCCTGCTCGACTACATACGATGATGCCGACGGTTCAGGGTGCGTCCTCTCCCGCCTCCAACTCCGGCGGCCAGGTCGCCAGAAAATTCAACAACCGGGAAACCTCCGCGTGATGGAACGATTCGCGTCCCCGATGACGCTCCGTCGCCCGGGTCTGCGGATTCACTTCGCCAAATCGAAGATCGCACCAACCAGGCTCCCGGACGGCCGCATGGCAGAGCATGGCGAGATGCGAGAACGCCCTTGTCACGGCCGGTGTCCGACTGGAAGCCGGATAGAACAAGGCGGCGGCCATTCGGGCCGCATGGCGACACGCTTGTGCAGGATCCGGCAGCAGGGAAAACAGCCGACAGATCGTGTCCCGCACCCGCTGGGTCTGCGGCACTTCGAACGGACGAAGTTCGATCGTCCGATGGTACTCCAGCGCCTCCTGCCATGCCTCATGCAGCGCCGGGTAGATCTCCATGCCCTGCCGTTGCACCCGTTGCTCGAAGGACGCTTCGAACCGCGCGGCGATGCGCGCCGCGGGATCATGCGACAGGAGTGGGACCGAGGTGGAGGTGGCCATGGTACGACATGTTGAGGCTTGAGGAACGCGCGTCCTGGGTTCGCGGAACCGACATTTCGCCGTGCAACCCGCACCTGCCTAGGAATCGGTTCATCCGCTCAATCGCATAAGCCGTGCCAGTTGGAATCCCGCGCAGACAGGGTTCTCCAGCGGAACGGGTTGGAACCTGAGCCCGTCCGCCGGGCCTGCTGACGTATCGCGTGGCGGGTCCGCCGGTCGCCGTCAGTTGTATTGCGTCTGCAATGCTTGCTCCGACCACCTCTCCATGGACCGGGTTTCCACCACAGAGGCACGGAGGCACAGAGTTGAAAGCGGTCCGTCTCGTTTCTCAGTGCCTCGGTGCCTCTGTGGTGAGCCCGTCCCCGGTTGATGGCCCGTGAGCAGGTCGGTTTCGAACAGGCGGCTCTCCATGAACCGTCCATTGCCAGCCCCGGACGGGGCGGCAAGACCTTAGCCCACGGCGTGAGCCGTGGGGACGCGGACCCAAGAAAAACCAAAGCCCCGGAGGGGCGATCAGAAAAGCAAGGGCGGACAGAACATCCTGCGTTCCCCCAACACCAACCCCAACGTGGCGTATTCTGATCGCCCCTCCGGGGCTCAAAATCCCATGCCACACCAGACCCATGGCTCACGCCATGGGCTTCCGTTCTTTCGGCCCTCCGGGCCTCCGTAGCGGCGGGCGTCCCGCCCCCCGGAATCCCCGGTTCATGGTCTGTGGGCAGTTCGGTTTCGAACCGGCGTCCTCCACCAATCGCGCGCTTGCCTTCACCGCTCCGGAGGCCGACCGTAGCCAGCGTGCGTTGGTCGCTGTGGATTCGGCTCCTGGCTCTGGTCGTCTGGCTTCCGGCGACCAGTCATTGCCGTATCGCAGCTCTTCCTTCCTTCAGCTTTCTCGCCTGCGCTCATGACGAGTCGGCAACGCATGCCGAGCCGGTGGACGACGGTGATGGCTGTTCCTCGGTCGAATCCGCCTCGTACCGGTCCGAGGAAGCCTTTGATCTCGCGGGTCCGCCGGAGCTGCGCCTCGATCCCGCTCCCCTGACCAGCGGTGACCTCCTTCGGAGCGTGCCGGTTCCGGGGTCCGACCGGTCCGCCGAGCCACGACCCCCGCCACTCTTTTCTGCCTGGCAGTTTGTGCTTCGAGCCGCGGGCCATCCGCGCGCGCCTTCCGTTCGTCCCTGACCTCCCGCCGGCTCTCATCCGTTCCCACGGCTGAGAGCTTTCTTTTGGTTTGGCCTGTCAGAGACAACGCTATGAAACGCTGGATTTGTTTGCTTTGGATTCCCTGTTTGACGATCGCCCCTCATGGGCTGGGTGCCGGTTCCGTGGAAGATCCCACCCGCTTGACGTTCGATGATGCCGTGGCGCACGCATTGCGCCACAACCCGGATCTTGCCGCGGCACGATGGAGCATCGAGGAGGCCCGGGGTCGGATGAAGCAGGCCGGCCGGCTGGGACCGCCGGAACTCGGCTCCGAATTCTCGCCGAACATCGCGGGTCGCGAAGGCTCCCTCTCCTTCGGCTTCACCCAGCGATTCCCCGCCGCGGCACAACTGCGCGCGGAGCGGGCCGTGTCGCGCTCCGGCTTCGCGGCCGCCGAAGCCGAGGTGCGGGATGCCGAACGCCGGGTGGCCCGGGAGGTCGGATCACTCGCCGTCAACGGTCTCGCCCTCCTCGCCCAGCAGGAACTCAAGGTTCGCCAGATCGCCAACAGTCGGGAACTGGCCGAATCGGCACGCCGATCCGCCGAACGGGGCGAGGGTTCCACCATCGACACCGCCCAGTTCGAACTGGAGACCCGGCAGTTGGAGCTCGAACGACTTCGCCTCGACGCCCAACTCGCCGAAAACCTCGCCGAACTGCGATCGTGGCTGGGCTGGCCCGACGGCATGGGGCTTCAACTGACCGGTGAGTTGCCGGCACCCCGCGACGCTTCCTTCGAGGGACTCGACCCGGAACAGCGACCCGACTATCGGGCCGCCATCGCCCGCAGCGAGGCGGCCCGCCACACGGTGACGCTCGCCCGCGCCAGCCGCTGGGAGGAGATCAGCGTCGGCGTCTTCGGCGAAATCGACCGTCGCGAAGACGCGCCCATCGGCTTGGAGGATGAGGGCATGGTCGGACTCCGGGTGTCCGTGCCTCTCCCCATTTGGGGGAGGTTTCGCGGACGCATCGACGAAGCTTCCGCTTCGGCGAACCGGGCGGAAAAGGAGGCGGAGGCGCTCGCGGTGCGCATCCGGGCGGAGACTGCGGTGGCCCGTGTTCAAATGGACGCCGCCGCCCGTCAGGCCGTGGAAATCGAACGCGAACTTCTGCCGCGCGCCGCCGAGCTGGAGAAGCGCCTTCGGGACTCGCACCAGCAAGGACAGGGGACGTTGACCGATGTCCTGCGCGCCCGCGAACGGCGGCTGGGTCTTGAAGCCACCGCCCTCACCTTGCGGCGGGATTACCACGTGGCCAAAGTCCGCTACGACGCCGCAGCCGGGAATCGGACTCTGCCCGCAAGTCCACCGACCGAAGCGCGTCCGCCGACGCCATCGCGCCAGCCCCGGAGGAAAGGTCTCAGACGGGGCCGGTCGGGTCGTTCAGGATCCCAGGCCAGCCGTGGCACCGGGTGGCTGTGGGTGCTGCTCCTGCTGCTGGGTCTGCCTGTCAGCACGGTTGCCGCGGTTCCGACGCCCTCCGCCGAACCGCCGGTCGTTCTCGACGACAGCACCGTTCAGAACCTGCGCCTCCAAACCGTGACCGTGGGCAAACGCGTCTTCGAGGAGACCGTCTTCGCCTTGGGCCGGATTCGGGTGGCCCCGGGTCACCAGGCCTTCGTCAGCAGTCGCGTTGCCGGACGCGCCCTCCGCGTCGATGCCCACATCGACACCCGGGTCGAGGCGGGTACCGAGCTGGTGGTGGTCGAAAGCCGCCAAGCCGGCGATCCACCCCCCAACGTGATCCTCAAGGCACCCAACTCCGGATGGATCGCCGCGGTGAACCTGGCCCTCTGCCAACCGGTTTCACCGTACGCGGCGCTGATCGAGATCGTCGACTAGGCTGAAGTCCATGACGTGGCTGCAGTGCCGGAACATCTCGAGGGTCGGA
>CAUJJW010000191.1 GCA_963205105.1 Verrucomicrobiota bacterium
CGTTCCTCTCTATGAATCGTCGATCTCCAGCCCCGGAAGGGGCGGCAAGAACCTAGCCCACGGCGTGAGCCGTGGGGACGCGGCCCTACGAAAAAACACAGCCCCAGAGGGGCGATCAGAAAGGCAGGGGAGGGCAAAACATCACGCGTTGCCCCAAAAACCAACCCCAACGCCGCAGATTCTGATCGCCCCTCCGGGGCTCGAAATCCAATGCAACGCCACACCCATGGCTCACGCCATGGGCTTCCGTTCTTTCGGCCCTCCGGGCCTCTTTAGCGGCGGGCGTCCCGCCCCCCCGAGTCCTCGACGGTTCATGGTCCGTGAGCAGGCCGATTTCGAACAGGTGGCTTCCGATGAACCTGGGAATGGCGCTTTGGAGGCTTGTCGGAAGTGACGGTTTGCCTGCCGAATCAGCGGGTTGGAATTCAAGCACCATGGCACGCCCGTCCTACGGAACGACAATCGGCGCCTCGACCTGGCTCGTGGCCCTGCTGCTGGGGTCGGTGGTCCAGGGGGGAGGCGCCAACCCCGCGGCTCAGCCAGCCCCTTCGCTCATTGAAACCAATGGCTCCTTTTGCATTCCCGCCCAGGAATGGCCTCTGAAACCGGGCCCCCGGGAAATCACCGTGCATGTCCGGTATCCGGGGCCGCTGCCGCACCGGCGCAATGTCCGGCCCACAACGGGACTCATGCTCTCCCTGCACAATTGGGGCGGGACAGGGTTTGTGGGAACGGCGGACCCGGCCTTTCTCGCCGACAAGTTCGATGTCGTCGCCATTGGAGTGGACTACCTCCAGAGCGGCCGTCAGGCGTCCATCGATGATCCGGAGCCCTACGATTTTGGCTGGCTCCAGGCGTTGGATGCGCTTCGCGCGCTGCACTTTGTTTTCAACGGATTGATTCAGCGGGGCATTCCGTTCGATCGCTCCCGCCTGTTCACGACCGGTGGCAGCGGCGGCGGGAATGTCAGCCTGATGGCGAACAAACTCGCGCCCCGCACCTTTGCCGCCGTGATCGACTTATGCGGCATGAAGAAGCTCTCGGATGACATCGCCTTCAACCTTCCCGGGGGAAGCGAACTGAATGCCCGCTACGTGCGGGATCCGGGGCATGCGTTCCACCTTTCGCCCGACGCGCAGGAACTCCGGTTTCTGGGGCATCCGAAACATCTGTCGATCATGAGGCAGTTGGGGTGCTCGGCTTCGATGATCACCGTGCATGGCGTCGAGGATCGGACCTGCCCGGACGTCGACGAGTACGCGACCAACCTGAAGGCGAGCGGGCTCGATTTCACCCACGTGCCGGTCACTCGTGAGCGGATTGATGGACGGATCTTCACCAGCACCGGGCACGCCTTGGGCGATCGCACGTTGATTGTCGAGCAGGTGGCAGGGCGGTTGTTGGACCCGCGTTCCCCGCAGGCGTTGCGCCGCTCGGGCCTGACCGACTTCGAACGACGCGAGGAAATCCGTTACCCCACAAGCCAGGGTGTCTGGGTGGTGGACTACGACTCGGGCTATCCTGTGGGGCGCTTTGAGGGGCGAGCCCAGCCGTGATTCGTCCATAGCGCCTGCCTCGTCTCGCTTTGCGTCCTTCCAAGTTCCGCTACGCTGTCCGGACGCGATGTCTGCACTCACTGTCCCCACCACGACGTCCTCCAACGCTCCCGGCTGGCGTTTGGATCCTTCCTATTCCCGGCTTCCGGAGGTGCTGCATCGGCGGGTGGCTCCCACCCGGGTCCGGGAGCCCAGGCTCGTCGTCCTGAATCGGCCGCTGGCACGGGCCCTTGGACTCGACCCGGACGTGCTGCAACAACCGGAACATGCGGCCGTGTTCGCGGGGAACGCATTGCCTGAGGGAGCCGATCCCCTGGCTCAGGCGTATGCGGGGCATCAATACGGACATTTCACACCGCTGGGGGACGGGCGCGCCATCCTGTTGGGTGAACAACTGACCCCGGACGGAAGGCGTTTCGATGTCCAACTCAAGGGCTCGGGCCCAACACCGTTTTCGCGGCGCGGCGACGGTCGGGCCGCCCTGGGGCCTATGCTCCGTGAGTATGTGATCAGCGAGGCCATGCAGGCGCTGGGCATACCGACCACCCGCAGTCTGGCAGTGGCGACAACGGGCGAGGCGGTCATGCGCGAACAACCGTTGCAAGGGGCAGTCCTCACCCGCATTGCGGCCAGCCACATCCGGGTGGGCACCTTCGAATGGGCCGCGGGCTTGGGTGATCACGAGGCGCTTCGAGCTCTCGCAGACCACACCTTGTCGCGGCACTTTCCGGAATGCGTTGGGGTCGAGGAGCCTTACCTGGCGCTGTTCAAGGCGGTCGCGGCGCGCCAGGCGGCGTTGGTGGCGCAATGGCAGCACGTTGGATTCGTCCATGGCGTGATGAATACCGACAACATGGCGCTATCGGGGGAGACCATCGACTACGGTCCGTGCGCGTTCATGGACGCCTATGATCCGGCGACGGTGTTCAGCTCGATTGATCGCCATGGCCGTTACGCGTACGGCCAGCAGCCAGGCATTGCGCAATGGAACCTGACGCGCTTGGCGGAGGCCATGCTGCCGCTCTTGCACACGGACGAGGCCCAAGCCATTGAGCGGGCGAAGGGCGTGTTGCAGTTCTTCGGGGAGGAGTTCCAGCGGCAATGGCTGGCTGGCATGCGCCTGAAACTGGGGTTGATGACGGAAGAGGAAGGGGACCTCGACCTCGTGGCCGCCCTGTTGGGCTGGATGCACGGTGAACATCGCGACTTCACGAACACCTTCCGGGCTCTGGCGACGGGGAAACTTGATGCGATGGGCGGGGGACGGGACGCGGAGTTTCAGGCCTGGCATGCCCCATGGGTGGCGCGATTGGCACGGCAACCGCAGACGGCGGTGGAGGTGCAGGCAACGATGCGACGCCACAATCCGGCGGTCATACCGCGAAACCACAAGGTCGAAGAAGCGCTCGCGGCGGCCACGGCGCGTGCCGACCTCAGTGTGATGGATCGGTTACTGTCGGTGTTGGCGCACCCGTACGATCCCGTGGGTGATGTCGCCGAATACACCTCCCCGGCGGCGCCCGGCGACCGGGTGTATCAGACGTTTTGCGGCACGTGATGGTGGGGGGAGCCCACGGGTCGAAACCGAACTGCGCACAGGCCGTGAAGCGAGGGAGGCGGGGGGATTACGACTACGATTACGATTACGATGAGGAGTACGAGTACGAGGACGAGGGGAAGTTCATGGGACGGTTCATGGGTAAAGTCGGCAACCGCTCCGAAGGGGCGGGATGGGATAGCCCAGGGCAAGGCCCTGGGAATCGAATCCCTACGTATTCCCTCGCCCTGAAAGGGCGACACCTCATGGGGATGGTCTCAACCGGACTCGGTGGACGAACGGTCGGTAAGCGATGTCTCTCTGTCGCCCTGTCAGGGCTCGGAAGCCGTGGCTGGATCCCAACCCAGGGTTTCACCCTGGGCTGGCTCATGTCGCCCCATTGGGGCGAGCGGCGAACCATGCCAATCCTCGGACTTGGGAACAGGACGAGGCGCGGTTCATGGAGTGCTGGACGGGGTGAGGGAGAACTCGTGGACGAGGCGTTTGTCCTCGCCGAACCGGATGGAGCCGCGGAAGTCGGTGGTTCTGCCCCGGATCAGGATGCGGACGGTGAAGGGAGTCTCGTCGACGCGGTCGTACTGTCGGAAGTGATTCACATACACCCGGAACCTGCCGGCCGGGGCTCCTCGCGTGGGCCAGTAGACATTCTCCACGGCAGGGCTTTGAAGTGGAGGACTGGCGTTCATGTCGATGTCGAGCAGGCCGCCGGTTCCCGAACGGCGTCGCTGGTAGTAGATCTCGGTTTCGGAGGGATCGACGACATGCAGGTCGAGGTCGTTGTGGTTGGACCACATGAGGGAGATCCGAAGGTCGCCGGTGCCTGCGTTGTGCTGGCGGAGCAGGCGCTCGAGATTGTCATTGAGGGTGGCCTGGTTTGGCGGGACCTGCCGATTCGTGGTGCGCCGCGTTTCGGGAGGAATGGAATCGAGTTCGCGCGGGAGCAGGGGACTGGGTTCGGGCTGGGTCGAATCAGCGGCGATGGGCGGGTTTGTCGGAGGGACCGAGGCCGGTTGTTCATTGCCGGCCCCGGTGCTGGTGCCTGTTCCCCCTTCGCCGGCGCGCATGGGGCCCGCGTCGGGCGAGCGTCCGAAGAAGCGATCGAGCCAACCGATGGAACGTTCCGGAGGGGCGTCGTGAACCGGACCCGGTGCATCCGGATTGCGGACATTGGCGGGAAGGTTGGAACCCGTATGGGAACTGCGTCCGGACTCATCCGCATCGGGGTCCTGGGAAGAACTCCCGTTCTCAGCGTGACCCGGGTTGGCTCCGGGATTGTTCCCGGGAGAACCGGACTGGAGGGCATCCGCTTCGTCGGATTCCGAGGTCGATGGAATGCGGCGTTCGACGGCGTCGGTGACTCGGTGACCGAAGATTCCGTTTTTGAGGTGTCGAGCCGGGGAGTTGGGGGAGGACGGTTGGAGCAGGAGCCATAACAGGACGGCGAGGAAGAGTGCCACCACGACGGCGAGCGTGAGGGTTCGTCGGCGGTGGGTTTGCCGATGCAGCGCCTGGCGGTGGTCAGGATCCCAGGTGGAGCCGGAATCGGGAGTCGCAGGACGGGTGGGGGCAGGGGATCCGCACGAAGGGCAACGTACGTCCTCAGAGGAATCGGCCGGGGCGGGAGGCCGGGGCTGACCGCAGTTGGGGCAGAATCGGCTCATGCCTTGGGAGGTCAAAGCGGCGGTGGCGGTGGCGCCCCGGCGCCGAGTCGCAGCGGGGTGTTTTCGAGCCGGGGTTCCCAGGTGTAATCGAAGCCGGCGGCGACGGCGGCGGCTTTGGCGAGATTGAAGGCTTCGAAGGAATCCGGGAACACCTGGAACACCAGGTAAATCTGGTTGGCCGGAATGGACCGAAGGGTCGCGGCCAGTGCCGCCGCATCGGCTTGGGGCCGGATGCCGGCCTCGGGGATGGTCTCAATCCGACGTGAGAATTCCGACTCCTGGATCCAGCGGAGCGTGGTGGTGTTGGGGGACGGGGCTCCGTCGACGAACCAATAGAGGGGATAAACGCGACCGTGGCGGACAATGAGGTAGAGGTGGCCTTTGGTGGTGGCGCGTTCCTGGGGGAGCCGGACGCGCTGGGTTTGTCGGGCCGTCACTTGCGCGAGGCGATTGCTCAGGGCCTGCAAGCCGCGACCTTGCTCGGCGATCCTGCCCTTCAGGCGCGTGCCCTGGAGCTTTTGCTCGATGAGCAAGGCCTCGGCCTGGGCGTTCCGGGAAGCGATCGTCTCAATCCGATCCACCGTCTGCGCGAGTGTCGGGATGGCGGGGGATGACGTCGAAGCTGCCTTGAGGTCCGACATCAGGGCCTCGGTGGTGTTTCGAACCTGATCCCGTTGTTCGAGCAACCGGAGCAGGTCGGCTTGGGCGGGGTTGGTGATGCGAACTTCAAGCTCCTGTTCGAGGGCGAGGGCCTTGGCGAGATCGGCTTCGGCCTGTTCGATCCGTTCGCGGAACATTTCCGAACTCTCACGCTGGGACGTGGACGGAGTCGTTGGGCTTTTTGATTCACGGGCGAAGAGGGCGATGAGCAGCGCGATGAGGATGATGCCGCCGAAGGTGTTGCACATGGTGTCGAGCAACATCTCCAGGCTGTCGGGAGGGGCCATCCGGGCGCGCTTCATGGGGGTGGGCTGGTGGGGGCGGAGAAGATGATCTCACGGTTTTCCTCCAAGGCATCGTAGCCCACCTGGAAGCCTGCGGATTTGGCGATTTCGAGGCAGCGGGTGAACACTTCGATGCCGGAGGGGCGAACGTAGAAGACGAGATAATCGCGGGACGGGTGCCAATGGCGGAGCGCTTCGGCAAACAAGGAGGACGACTGGTCTGCGGGGAATTCGCGGTGCTGATCGGGCTGATGGAAGCGATCGCAGATCACGTTGGTTCGCGAGACGGTGATGAGCACGGGTTGGCGGGTGGTGGACGTCAAGTCGGGGAGGAGCCAAAGGCGGTGTTGGTTGGTGGCGGCGTGGATCTTCTTCCGCAATTCGAGTTCGAGGCTTTCGAGCGACGCTGATTCGGCGGCGAGAACACTGTTGTTTTGCTTCCACTGTTCCAGTTCGCGTTCGACCGATCCGGCTCGCTGACGGACCTCACCGAGGCCGAGCTCCGCGGCCCGGGTTTCGGAATCCTGAGCCTGTTGGGCGGCCTGTTGGCGGGCCGCCGCGAGGCGGTTGGAGAGCGATTGAATCTGTTCCAGCCCATCGCGGATCTCGGCTTGGAGTTGGGTCGGATCGGGGGAGGTGGTGAGGGCGAGTTGTCGTGCCCGGATGGCCTCGTTGCGGGTGGTGACGTTCTGCGTTTGCTCCAGCAGGTGGTCCCAGCGTCGGCGGAGCGTCTCTGTCTCGACGGGTCCGGAGGACGGTGCGGAATTTTCCAGGTACAGGGTGAGGATGAGGGTGACGAGGACGAGGATGCCAGTGACGGAGGTGATGATGTCCTGAAAGGAAAAGAAGGAAATCGTCGGGGAGGCGCGGGATCGAAGTCGCGAGGCCATGGCGGTGGGTCAGGCGACGGAACGGTCCGGGTCGTGAACGAGCGTGGTGGATTCGTGCGGTTGGGCGACGAGGCGCAACTTCGAGATGACGTGTTGATGGCAGTAGTCGTTGCACTCGTCGAGGAAGTCGGTTTCGCGCTTCTGGAGCGAGGTGAGGTAGAGCTGAAGCACGAGGGCCATGACCAGGGCCACGAGGGTGGTTTCGAAGGCGGTGGCGAGTCCGCCGGTGACACCCTGGAGGTTGGCCTTGATGGCGCTGAGATCCTCCGAGGACGCCAGGGTCTGGGCAAAGGTGCTGATGGCGGCGCTCAAGCCCTGGACCGTGCCGATGAAGCCGAGGACCGGGATGGCCCAGACCATGCCTCCGATGAGGGTGTAGCTGGAGGAGACCTGGTTCTCGTCGTTCTCGGCCTGGCCTTTCAGCAGGGTGGAAACGTCGCTGAGCCCGCCAATGTTCCGCAGGTTGGCGAGTGCGCGGTCGATGCGATTGAGCAGAATGAAGTGTCGCGGGTGATCCACCAGGCCGTGGATGCGATCGATCACGGCGCGGGCGGAGACTTCGTTGAGAATGAAATCGGGATTCTGGGGGACAGCGGCGAGCGTGAGCGCCCGTTCCTGGTAATTCAGTTTGAGTCGCTTGAGCACGAGCAGGCTCATGGCCCAGAGGAACAGGAACGTGGCGGGACCGGTGGTGTAGAGGTTGCCGGGACGAAGGAAGACCACGGCGAATGGCCGGAGGAACGGTGTCGATGAGAACACGAAGGCGAGCAGGGTGAAGAAAACGGCAGTGAGTGCGATCGCCAGCACGAAGCCCAGGACTTTGTTGGCGCTGGTGTAGCGGCCGGCCTGGAAGAAACCGAGGCGGTTTTCGATGTCCTGGCGGGACCAATTCAAGGTGAGAGCGACGGCGTCGGAACCGGGGGTGACCGGGGCATTCGGGCCGGCTTGGGGTGGGGTGGTCTTGGGCAGGGCTGGCATACAGGAAGGAGGAAAGGGCTGGGGAGTGGAGACGGAGTTTCGTTTCAGACCATGGGCACTCCCCGGTGATCCGAATGAACCACCAGAAGCTCAAGGAGGGCCCAGAGCCAGGTGGCGATCAGGCCGAACCCCAGGGTGAACAGGACGCCGGTCAGCAGCAGTTGGGCGATGGCGGTGCCTCGATAACCGGCATAGAAATTGTGGGCTCCCAGGAACCCAAGCAGAAACCCGGCCGCGATGAATACCTTCAGCCGTTTGGGGCGCCCCGGGGGGTGGTTGTCGAGCGGATCGGTCGCCGACGGTGCGACGACAGAGGCAATGGAGGTGGGTGTAGGGGCAGCGGGTTCCGGGAGGTGAATCGTCGGGGCGGGGCGCGTGACGGTGGCGTCGGCGAGGGTGGCGCGGCGGCGTTCTTGTTCCGCCTGGGCAAGGAACTCCTCCAGGGTGAGCCAGGCGCCTTGATGCTCGATCTCGTGCCAGAGTCCGAGTTCGTTGTCATCCAATCGGCGGAGGATGGTTTCCAGGGGGAACGGCCCGGTGATCTGTCCACGCCAGCGCAGGCGGAATGACGCGGCATCATTCATGGTCGGTGGCGAAGAGCGGAGGAAGGTAGGGGCCGAGGTTCTCGACTGGGGTGGCGGCGTTGCGGCGCGCGTCCTCGAGCAATTGGTTGCGGTCGCCGCGGAACAGGAACAGGGGGCTGAACGGCATGGAACGGCGGAGCGTGATCCACGAGGCCTCGTCCGCGACGCCCTGGGTTCGATACAGGAGAGCGGGCACACGGGTGTCCGCGGTCCATCCCCAGATCTCGGTTCGATCGGGGAGTGGCAGGGGGAGATGAGGATTCCCGGCGGCATCGGCGTTGCCGACGAGGAGGAAGCCGGCGTGGGCGGCTTCACGGGCGAGCCCGACCAGGAAGGCGGCTTGCTGGGGGTAACTGACGCGCCGGGCGGCGGTGAAATGTTTCTCGAGTTGTTGGGCGAGAGCGGTGGTGCGTCGGGAGTCCATCCAATCTCCGGAGGCGATGGAGGCGGCGCCCAGTTCCTGCAGGCGTTGGCGGTCCGTGGCGGCTTGGGGAGCCCAGTGCGCGTCCCAATCATGGGGGCGCAGATCCATCAACTCGTGAAGTTTGAGCGCCAGAAAGGCCCGGCAAAGCGGGCTCCCCAGATCGGTGCGGTTGATGGCATCGAGCATGGACAGCAGGGGGGCGGAGAAATTGGTGCTGGTGCCGCTCTCGATCAAGGTTCTCAGGCCGATGCGATCGGCGAGGGCGGTTTCCGGGGCGGGCCCGGATTCCACGATGGTGTACTCCGCGCTGTTGAATTCCCGGGCGTGAAATTCGACCAGACCGGGTGAAAACACCGGGTCGTAGACCTGTCCGATCTTGCGTCCGAATTTGTTCCGAGTCAGAGGTCCGCGGGAGAAGGCGGTCCAGGTCTGCCTGGGTTCGCCGGGACTGGAGGGAGGCCGGCTGAATTGGTGGACCATGATGCCGAAGAGGTTCTGGTCATCGCGCAAGGCGTTGAAGCGGGTGCGTTCGCCGGGCAGAACCTGGGCCGGCATGCGTTCAAGCGCGGGCCGGATTTCGAAGCGGCGCCAGCCCTCGGCGTCCCCGGGCAAGAGGAGTCCGGCGGGAAGCGACGACCCGGTCAGGTTCATGGACAGGACTCCCAGAGCCCGGGTCCGATCGGTCGAGGAGGCGAACTCGGACCGTTGCAGCTCCTGGAGTGCCGCGAGATAGGTCTCCAGAGTGCGCGGATGCCGCCATGCGTTCGTGATCACCTGCCATCGGGTGGCCTGAACGGCGAACGCCTCGACGTGTTGGGTCAACGCGCTCAGGCGCGTGATCGCGGCGGATGACAACCGCAGTCCGGCCACGGGCGGCATGGCGAGCGCCTTCAGCTTTTGGAGGCCGGGTGCCAGCCCGCTCAGGCTCTCGGCGACCCTGGTCGGCCCGCGGTCGTAGGTGAGCGTCGCTGCCTCTTTTTCGGTATCGGCCACGAGGAGATCGAACGCGCCTTCCCGCAGCTGGCGTTGGCTCAGCAGCCAGGCTTCCCAGCGCTGGCGCGACACCGCGAGACGGCTGAGGAGAGGTGGCCGGAGATCCTCGGCGACCTCCGACAGAAGCTTCTCGGCGGCGTCGAAGCGTGCCTGGGTTTCCTCGGGGGGATGGGGGAGGTTAAAGCCGGCATCAGCGGCTGCGGCCAAGGGTTCGAGAAGGGCTTCGCATTCCCTGGCACGGGCGTGTTCCGCGGCGAGGAACTGCTCGGTGGCGTTCACTTGGGATCGAAGCTCGGGCGACGATCCTGCCAGGCGGGTCAGGTGCTGTGTGGCCTCCTCCACGGCGAGTTCGGCGACGTTGACGCGGCGGGATTCCCGGAGGGATTGGAGTTCAAGCGTCCATTCCGAGGCGCGCCGCTGGTTCCAGAACGTCCGCCCCAGCACGGTGGTGAGGGTGACAAGAACGGCCAGGCCGACCATGACCCAGCGCCGGACGAACCGGTTGCGGGCGTCCAATTGGGCTTGCAGGATTTCAACCGCTTTCCTGCGGCGTCGCACGAGGTCCTCGTCCACGCTGCGCCGGAAGCCTTCCAGCTTGCGCCAACCGCCTTCCAGGGACTGGAGGCGTTCCCGGAGCGTCGCCCGGCTCAAGCGGTCTGCGGCTTCATTGCTCTGCTCACAAGACCCGACCACCGTGCGCAGCTCTGTCTGGGTGCGAACGAAGTCCCGATCTTCCGCGGCTTTTCGGCGGCATTCCTCCAACCAGGCATCGAGCTCCGCCAGAGTCCTGGCGTCGTCCGATCCAAGGCTGATTCCTTCGTCCGTCATCTGGTGGTGAACGCCCGCGACGATCGAGGCTGCCGACACCCAGTCCTGTCGGGACTGAAGACGTGCGGCCTGCTGAAGAAGAACGCGACAGCGGATCAGGAGGGCGGACTTCCAGGTTTCGCCCTCCGGACGCGCATCGAAGTCTCGGGCGTCGATCTCCTCGACGAGACTCACGACCAGGGCGTTGTCCGAGTGGGTGATCGCCCGTTGAATCCTATCGAGATCTGCGCCGAGGATCCTTCGCTCGAGACGTTCCAGTTGCTGATGGACACCGGCGTCGGCGGGATTGCGGCGTCGGATGGCGCGCAGGGCATCGATCATGCCGAGGTCGTCCCGGCTTTGGACGGCTTCACGGAGTCGGCGGTAGAGCTGGTGTTCGGGGGCGATGCCCTTGCCGTAGGCGTCGCTCAGTTGGCGAATGAACTTGGCGTCGAGGTTCTCCGCGCAGGGCAGGGTGTGTTTCTGGCAATAGTCTCGCCATTCGCCGAGACGACGAAATCCCAGGCGGGTGACGAGATCGAGCAGGGAGGGCGGGGAATCGGCGAGTTGAAGCGCCTGGGCCTCGTCCCCTTGGTCCAGCATGGTGGCGCACTGTCGCAGGCGATGGGCAGCGCGTTCGGAGAGGTTGGAATAGTCCTGGGCAATCAGCCGGGCCTGTTCCTCGGGAACACGTCCGTCCATCAGCTCCCCGATGCGCCGCACGAGGCGTTCGACGTCGGTCAGGTTCATGGAGTGCTTTCCGTGGTCGGGTCGGTGAATCGGATCAGTTCGAAAAGGCGGCCGCCCTTGGCATCGACGACCTGGAGGCTGATCCGCGGTGTGGCTTCGAGCGTCGGCGGAATCCGTTCGCGCAGGCTTTGGAGTCGGGCCACCCGGTTCGAAAGGGCTCGGCCGTCTTTGAGGAATTCGCGCAACAGGTCGACGGTGCCGAACTGGTGGAACCGGTTGGTGAAGTAGGACGTGGGAATGGACGCCGGAATCCCCGGCTTGGCCTTGAAGACGTTGACGAGGCGTCCATGGATTTGGGCGATCTCCTTTTCAGTGGGGACGAGGGGCGGACCCAGCAGGTCCCGCGCGGGGATTCCAAGTTGGGCGAACAAGGCGCGAAGGTACTCCACAAAAACCCTGGCATCCGGCATGTCACGCGCCCCCCGTTGATTGGTGAAGGCGTTCAGGCTGGCGAGCGGGTTCAAGGGATTCGATTTGGGAATGCCCAGCAAGGTTCCGAGCGGCAGGTCCTTGGCCATGGTTGCCTCAATGTCTTCTTTGAACCTGGCCGCGCCCGCCTGGTTTTCCTCCTGCTTCCGGATCCACTCCTCGATGAGGGTTTGGACCTTCTGTCGGTGAAGGTCCAGGGACAGCTCTCTTCCTTCCGCCGGACGGTAGTCCGCCTGGAAGGGCTCGAAAAGATCGGCGGGAGGCGATCCCACCCACGGTCGGAGCTGGAATCGGATGGAAGGTCCCGCGGAAGCCGGTAAGCGCGGAAGTCGCGCCTGAAGTTCAGGGTCCAAGGCCACTTCCTGGCCGGGCGGTTCGGGGTGAAGCAGTGACTTTGGAAGCCCGATCGGCTTCGCGGATGGGCCGGTGACCATCAGCAGGCGGAACGGTTCGAATGGCGGGCTTCCCGCGACCGGCTCGAAGACAAGGGTAAGGCCGCGATCGCTCGTGCGAAATCCACTCAACAGAATGGGTCGCGAGGAATCCTGAAGCCATTCCGTGCAGTCCACCGAAGCGAGCGGTCCGGAGGCGCCCGGCGGTGTGATCACCAGTGTCCTGTTTCCAAAGCGATTGATCTCAGGATGCCGTTCGGGTGTGGACGGGGCGACCGCCGGGCGGAGGTCGCCGGTTTGTGCCCGAATCCGGATCTGTTCCCTTTCGAGATTCTGCTCGGAGCCGAACACTCGGCGAAGCAGTGCCTCCAGTTCAGGAACCGAACCCAGTTCCACCGAATCCTGGTCGTTTCGACAATGGACCAGGTAGGTGGGGACCCGGTCGAAGGCCGACTCCAGCGCGGCCTGGTTCGCCGCCGCGAGCTCGGAGCCGGTGATCGCCGGCATGACGGACGCGACCGGAAGCGCTGCTCCCGAGGGGGCGAGATTGGCCACGACGGGCGGGCTGTCGGGCAGGTTGTGGAGGTCCGGGGTTGGCGATGGAGGCGTGGCAAGAGCTGTGGGGCGGGGTGGGGTTCGCCGCTCCAGGAACCAGCCGGGTTGGTAAAAGCCGCCGACGAGCACCATGGCCAAGGCAAGCACTCCCGCGAACGGAACGAGGATCCGTCGCAGGGATGTTCGCGAGGTGGCCGGGGTGGGGCGCGTGACGGGGGTATGCGGAATGTCCTGGGACGGATCCGCGAGGGGCGTGGGGTGTTCGTCGGTGCGGGACCGTTGGAGCTTGAGCGGCGACGTGGCGGCTTCGCCGTGAGCAGGGCGATGGAGCGGCGGGGTCGGCGCTGGCGCTTCGTTTCGCGGATCGCGTGAACCCAGGCGTGCCAGAGCCGCCCGAGGCGTTTCCGGAATCGGCAGATCGGCGAGGGAGAGCCAGGTGGTGTTGGGCTGCGACCGTGGTGACGGGCGGACCGCGGATTCGGAGGGGAGAGCCCTCCAATGAAAATCCTGGGGGTTATCCCGATTCTGGAGGTGGGTGGTGAAACTGAGATCCCAGCGTCGGCTGGGGGAACGGTGCTCGGGATCGAGCAACTGAAGTGACTCGGCGAAGAGGTCGAGCAGTTCGGGTTCCTGTGGGGGAGTGACCAGCAGTGCCATGCCACCGGGCGCGGGCAGGTCCACCAGTGCTGCGGCCCGGCCTGCGTCGCCGGTCAGCCGCGCCCAGGACGCGGCGGGGAGGGGGACATGGATGGGAAGTTGATGGAGGTTGCCCCAGTCCGAGGCATCGAGAAAACGCGGTTCCTCCGACCACTGGTCTTTCCATCCGTTCCAATGCCGAAGCAGGGTGGCGGGGCAGGGCAAATCGGCGAGGTCACTCGGGGCAAAGACCAGGTGATGGGCGAGATGATTGGTTCGGTGGGTGAAGTCCAGCCGGGCGTCCACGATCCGGGAAAGGAGATGGTATTTGGAACCTCGGAGATCGAGCACGCGGCAGGCATGAACCACCGGGCACGCCGCGGTCCGGGCTGCGTTGGGCAGCACGTCGTAGTAGCTGAGTTGCTCCAGCCGCTGGACCAGGGCTTCCCGAAGGTCTGCGTTTCGGGCGACGGTACCGTAACCGCACTGGCCTGGTGTCAGGGTGCGCTGGGCACTGGTGTAGATGAGTTGCCAGGCCATGGAATGCCGAGTGGGCGGTTAACTCGATGGAACCAGGTCGGGTCGGATGATGGACAAGATCCAGAGCACGGGGATCTCGGCCAGGATGGGCTGAAGCTGACCGGGATCAGGCACGTAACTCCCGGAGTCGACCTTGAGCGGTGCGTGTCCGAAGGAGCTGACCGGAAAGTAGGTGACCTGGCTGCTGGTGGTTTCGGCGTTGCCGACGATGGTGGGAGCCAATTCCAGCAGCAGTTCGCGGACGGCCCGGGAGTTTTGTTCCACCTTGGCGCGGTCGAGGGATCCGGACTGGACGGGATCGGCGAACGGTTCCCTGCCGAGCCAATGCATCCAGGCGTCGCACTTGCCGACCAGGACCGCGAGGGGGCGGTCCAGCCGCTGCCCCACGCCGAGGTTGAGCAGGCGATGCACCCGCACCTTCAGTTCGGAAAGCAGGACATCCTGTTGATCGACGACGGGGCGTTCCAGTTGTGGGTCCTGGTGGTCGCCCATTCGGCGGCGGAACCCCGGGTGGTTGAAGGGGTCGAACAAGAAGAGGATGCCGGAAGAACTGGCGACGTGCTGGGCACCGGGAGAATCCGTGGAGTCGCGGCCTGGCTGAAAATGTTCGCCGGCGTTGTCGTAGAAAATCAGGGAAGCCCGCTGCCCGGCCTGGGCCAGGGACTGGACATAGAAAATGAATGGTTTGGGCAGGGCCACGATGCGTCCATAGCGTGGCATGCGCTCGTACATGGCGCCTTCGAGCTGGGTTTTGACCAGGCGTGCCTCCTCCGGTTTCCGCGCGCCGAACAGCGTCCGCTTCATGTCGTTCAACATCGCGTTTCCGGCCGGGTCCGCGTCGCTGAAGTTGAGGCCGAAATGTCGGAAGAGCGCCAAGGGCAGCAGGTGGGCGAGAACGCTGAGGTAGTAGGATTTTCCGGCGCTCTGGTCGCCGACGATCGACAGGATGTGATGCTCCATCTCGACGAATCCAGGGGGCAGGATCCGCCGACAATGCGGGCAGGCGATGTCGGTGGAAGGCAGTCCGAAGGCGTCCAAGGCCTGTCCGCGGTCGTTGAACCGTGTCGCATGGAAGCGCAGGGGCGCGTCCTGGCCGAGCAGTGGATCGCCCCGGAGCGAGTCATGCACCGCCACGTTCATGATGTCGCCCAGGTCAAATCGCAGCCAGCAGACCGGGCAGGTCAAGGCGCCGTTCCCGGACGCATCCGGCAGCCAGGTTTCCGGTTCGGAGGCCGGTTCCGCCGGACGGCTGCCGTCCGCTGACTCAGAGGGGGCGAAGGTCTCAAGACCGGGAAGTTGGCGAAGGTAGAACCCCGCCTCCGCGCCTTGGGGCAAGGCGATGGACTTGGGGTCCCATTGATAACGGCGTGCGAGGGTTCCCAGATCCTCCAGGGCCCAGGGCCCCAGCATTTCTTGGGTCCCGGGGAGAATCACCAGCCAGGCGTTCCCCGGGAATCGTGCGCGCCACGACCGCGGTTGGGGATCGCCGCGAATCAGCAGAAGATTCGGCCCAACCTGCAACGAATAGTCGCGACCTGGAACGAGTTGTTCGGCATCGAGCGGGACACCATCCAGGATCAGGGAGGCGTCAGGGTTGAGGCGCACCAGGCGGGGAACGCCCGCCTCTCCCCGGGTGATCGAGCCATGGCGTTCCGCCACTCCGTCGCCGGTCAGGGGTAGGTCCGCCGCGGGGTTGTTCCCGAACTCGAACGGGAGTCGCTCAATCTCATGAAACTCTCCCGTGAGGCAGTTGTAGACGACCCAACATGTCTTTCGAGAGAAAGGAAACATGACCGGTGTTCGGTAGCAAACCTACGGCGCGGGTAGTGTCGGGGCAACCGACTTATCGGAACCCCACCCACCCACCTTTTCGAGGCGCCAGGGTGGGCGCCTGCCGAGTCGGAGTGAAGGGTGGCGTGACGGCCGGCATCGGGTCCAAGCCGACCGTGAGTGGGGTCTGGTCAATGCCGGCGGGAGAGGTCACGCTCCGCGCATCCGGGAGAGGACGCTATGCACGAATCCAACGACGCGGGGAGAGAGACATTTCTTGAGGGCAAGGTGATCCGCGACCGCTTGCCGGTCATTCAGGGGCGGCCGGCTCCAGGCCAGGTCCTTCCGCCCTTGAAACGGTTGCTCCTGCCCCAGGGCGAGCTGGCTCAGATCCAGAACGGCGAGCCGGGCATTCAATACCTGGCCTGGATCGACCTGCCGGAAGGCGGAATCCGCGGCAACCACGTGCATCAGCGGAAGAAGGAATCCATCTACGTGATCGCCGGCGAATTGCAGGTCTACCTGGAGGACCTGGCGAACGGCGCCCGGGCGGAATGCCTCATGCAGGCGGGCGATCGCATCTACATCCCGCCGGGCATTGCCCATGCCTTGAAACCCGTGCGCTCCGGTCACGCCCTGGAGTTTGCCCCCGATCCCCTCGACCCCACCGACTCAGCACCGCATCGCGTGGTCTGAAGCGCTGCGAGGCGGACCGCGGTTCTCCAATCTATTTCAGCGGCGCGATCTCGAAGGTGTCCTGGGTGGGTTTCGTCCACACCGTGAGAGACTGTACCAGGCCGTTGCCCCCCGGAAGGTGGATGGACTTGGGCTGGACGGTTGGACGAGCCGAGGCCTCGCTCGAGGATTTTGCCGGTGTCTTGCTTGTCCAGACGACCAGAGTCCGGGTCGTGTGGTTGGGTGCGTGGAGGTGGATCACCCGGGACGTGTCGCGTTGGGAGGAACGATCGGCGGCGTGGGACGATGGGACGCTGACGGCTAGCATCGCGAACGACACGGCGGCGAGGACGATTCGATTGGGCTGGGTGGTTTTCATCGGATGGGCCTTTCGTGTTGAGCTGAACTTCGGACGATTCGAGCGGATGTCCCAGGAATCATGTCTGCCGCAATGTTCTTTCGGAGTTCAGGAAGTCAAAATTTGGGTGACACTGCGGTAATCCCTTGTCCGCCGGCTTCACCGCCCGTCAGTCTCTGCGCTGATCGGGATCGCTCCCCGTCGCATCAAGTCGTGACGGATGCCTCCTCGGGTCACCACGTCCATGACCTTATCCTCCGATGTTTCCCTCCGTTCCCGCCCCAGGGGCGGTGTCTTCGACAGCAACCGAACCCTCGCCTCCAGCGTGGCGCTGGTATCGTTGGCTGCACTGCTCGGCTCGTTCCCGGTCACAGCACATCCCGACAAGATCGAGGACCGTCTGCTGTCCCACTTCGCGACCGGCACCCACCCGATCGAGAACGGGGTCTGGCCGGATGTGGCGCACCGGCTCGAAGCCAAGGTGATCGGCGCGCCGGCCCTGACCCATCTCGGCCCCGCGCAGGCGTTGGTCTTCAAGGGCACATCCGACTGGCTCCTCGTGGCTCCCACGGTTGAGGCCGCCCGCCCGGTTCTGCCCAAACGGGAATTCAGCGTCGCGACGTGGGTGCTGTTGAACGACACCCAGGAGGATGGAGGCATCCTGGGCCTCCTCCAGGACAACGCCGATTTCGAGAAGGGCTGGTTGCTCGGGTACAATCGGAAATCCTTTTCCTTCACCCTTTCCACCACCGGCACCGACGATGGCAATGGCCGGTCGACCCGCCTTCGTGGTCGCACTGCGGTGACCCCGGAACGGTGGGCCTACGTGGTCGCAACCTACGACGGCACCGCCATGCGACTGTATGTGAATGGCCAGCTGGATGGGGAATCGACCGCCCAGTCCGGCGATATCCTTTACCCGGACACCGGCCGGTATGCGCTCGCCGCCTATGCCGACGACGATGAACTGAACCCAATGGACGGCGCCCTTTACGAGGTGAAGGTCTATGGGCGGGTGCTCGCCCAGGCGGAAATCACCGACGCCGTTGAAAGGAATCGGGGGCTGCTGGACTGGAAGCCGCCGTTCAACGAGGCCCTTCAATTCGTGGTGAAGCCCTACCTGCAACACGCGACGCAGACCGCCGTGTCGATCATGGCCGAGACCACGCAGCCAGCCCGGATGACCGTGCAATACAGCGAGGTTCAGCCCTTCACGGAAACGGCCGGTTCAGCCGCAGCGGAAGCAACCGCCATTCAGGAAGTGCGTCTGGAGAACCTCAAGCCCTTCACCCGGTACTTCTATCGGGTCCTATGCACGGACGCCGCCGGCAACCAGGCGCGCAGCGAGGTCTTCAGCTTTCAGACCCTGCCCGGTGCCACCGATGCCTGGGCCTTCGGCATTCTGGGTGATACCCAGCGCAACCCCACCGTCACCGGCCGCGCCGCCGAGGGCATCTTCGCCTTGCGCCCCAACTTCCTGCTGCACGTCGGCGACGTCGTCGACGACGGCTTCGCCAAACAGCAATGGGTTTTCGACCTGTTCGAACCCTGCGCCCGGCTCTTTTCGTACGTGCCGACCTTTCCGGTCATCGGCAACCACGAGAAGAACTCCCACTGGTATTACGACTACTTCAGCCTGCCGGAACCCGAATACTTCTACACCTTCACCTGCGGGAATGCGGAGTTCTTCATGATCGATTCCAACAAGGACTGCCGTCCGGGGAGCGAACAATACCAGCGCCTCGAGAAGGCTCTGGCCGCCTCCAAGGCCACCTGGAAATTCACCGCCCATCACCACCCCTGCTTCAGCTCGGATGAGGACGACTACGGCGATCACTGGAAGGGCCGGGAACGGAAGAAATTCGTCTTCGGCGATGGCAACGCCCGCCATCTGGTTCCGCTGTACGAAAAGCACGGCGTCGACATCGCCTTCGCCGGCCACATCCACAGCTACGAACGGACCTGGCCGATTCTCAACATGACCATCAATCAGAAGAAGGGCGTTCGCTATGTCGTCACCGGTGGTGGTGGCGGCGGGCTTGAGCAGGCAGCGCCCCAGCGCGCCTGGTTCAGCATCCACGTCCAGCGGGGGCACCACTACTGCTTCGCGACCGTCCACGACCGAACCATTCAGTTCAAAGCGTACGACCTGGACGGTCGCCTGTTCGACACCTTCGAACTGACCAAGGACTCCGACCGCTGACGCCTGCGGAAAAGGGGATCGGGACGCGGGCGCGCGGTCGGAGCCTGGGATCTTCGGGTTATTTCCGGCGGCGCGCCGCGCTGCGCCAGGCCATGAAGGCCACAGCGCCGGCCAGCCAGGCCCCGGCACTGGCTTCAGGAACAATCACCAGGACCTGCCCCTGACCGGCCGCCACCCCGAGGTTTGAAACGTAGATGGTGTCGCCGGGTCCGACGAGCAGGCCGCCCGGGAAGAACAGCGGATCTTCCATCAGGGTTTGGCGGGCGCCCGTGACCGAGTCGATGCGGATCAACCGGCCCGGTCCGGGACCTGAGGACGAGGCCAGGCCGTTGCTGGTGAGTTGGAGCACCAAAAGGTCTCCGTCCGAAGTGAAGTCCAGATCGATGATGTTGGTGAAATCATCCTCGGCAACCGTCGCCGTTCCCGTGCTGGGGTCGACTTCCCAAACCGTGGCCAATCCCTGCGGAAACGGGAAACCCGTGAGGTTGCCGGCGTAGTACGAGCCGTCAGGACCCAGGGTGACGGTGGTGGGGACGGTCTGGAACACCGGCGGTCCGAACGGCAGGGGATTGGGCTGCGGCGGGAACACCGACAAGGTTGACGTATCCCCCGCCAGAGTGACGCCGAACAGCGCATTGGCACCCGCGTCAGCCACCACGAAACCGGTCCCGGTGACCAGCAAGCCGTAGGGATTCGTGTCGGGCACCCCTCCATCGGGATTGTTCAAGGCCTCGAAGGCCCCGATGTCCGCGATGTTCTGAGGGCTTCCGCCCAGGGGCAACTGCACCAGATGCGCAAAGCTGGAACTGTCACCGGCGAGCAGGGCGGCATTGGCGGGATTCCCTCCCAGCCCGATCACTCCAAAGAGATCCGCGCCTCGAAAGCCGAGGTCGTGCAAACCCGTGGCTCCTCCACCCGGAGTGGGGCCCGACTGCGGGGCCAACGACGGCAAACCCGTCAGCACTCGTTCCTGAATCCCGTTGAGATAGCGGGTGACCGCGCCGGACGCGCCATACTGCACCGTCTGACCATCGCCGCTGAGCACCGAGGTGCCGTCCCCGCCGCGGCCGGCTTCGGCGACGTACAACCCTCCGTCCGGCCCCCAGGCCAGACCACGGGGATTATCCAGTCCCGTCATGAGAACCTGAAACGGAGTGGCGGCGAGCACGCCTTGCGCGCCCAGCCCGAGAACAGCGGCGGAAATATAAAGACACTTCATGACCAATAGAATGAGAGGTTACCTATCAGAGGCTTGGTTCCATGCTGGATCCGACCATGGATCCTCAGCGACGGGTGATCGTGCCGCGATGGAAGCGGTCTCGTCAAGGCGTGCTCCGGTGGTGTGTGTCTCTTGAAGTTGTTCTTTAGCAACACCTTGCGGATTGATAAAGAAAACCGCTTAATGATGAACGCTTAGGTAACTGATCACGGTCGGCGGGCGGCACCACAGCCGGAACCATGCAGTCAGATCGGTCGTGCTGGCTGGATCTTCTTGGGCAAGAGCTTCGTCGTTTGCTCGTGACGCATCTCCGTTCCGATGCGCGCCTCACTCACTCCTCGTCTTGCCCAAGAATCTGCTGCGCCATCACTTCCCTCCCGACTGCATGCTTCCGGCTCAGAGAGCGTGAATGCGGTCGGCGAATTTTTGTGTCACGAGTTCGAATCCAAGGGCGGTGGGGTGCAACTCGTTGCTCCAATCCCTGCGGTACTGGGCGTCGTGGCGCAGGGTTCCGCGCAGATCGAGGTAATGGACATGCGAGAATTGCGGGTGCTGGCTGAGTGAGCCGAGCATCCCATTGAAGCGGTCGATCAGACCGCCGACGAGGGTCGTGTTCTCAGCTTCATCCAGGTGGCCCTTGCGGAGGAAACCGGGTTCGAGCCACGGACCGGGCAGCAGCCACCAGCCTCCGAGAAAGCCACGACCATCCGGCACCGGGTAATCGTAGCCGTGGATGATGATGGGGATCGGGCGGCCCAGATAGGACCGTGCAATCTCGGTGGTGCCGCTGATCAAGGCGGCGTACGCAGCGCGCAGGCGCACATCGATCACGCCGCGCACGATGTCCTCGTTGAGGGCGGGCAGCGACGAAGCGGCGTGATTGAGGAGGATGCCGAACTCGTCGCCGGCGATGTCATTGCCGCCTCCGGAGATGAGTATGGCGCGTGGGACTTTGCCGTTCCGGAGCAATTTCTCCAGGCGCCGGGCGAACTCTTCGTATTGACCGGGCGCGTGGGCCATGTCCTCCAGGTTATCGCCCTTGTTCGCCACCGATTCGACGTCGAAGCCGTGGTCGTCTTCCAGCAGGCGTAGGACATCGTGCAGGGGGTAATCGAACCAGGAATCGCCTTCGGCGATGAGCACCCCGGCACTGGCGCGGGCCGCGAGCAGGGTGCGCGTCCGTGCGGGGATGCTTGCCGCCATGGCGGCGGGATCCGTCCGCGCCGCGCGAGTTGGCGCGGACGTGGGCGCGGACGCGGGCCGGGCGGCCGACGGTCGATGCTGCGCACGAAAGGCGAGGGCGCTGCGTGCGGCGGTACGCCCGCCTTGGACGGCGTGGTTGAAGCTGAGGAGCGCGGATTTTGTCGGGCGTGACGACGAAGATTTTGAGGGTTGTTTCATGGGGGTGTGGGGTGGGTTGACGGACGGGGAAACAGCTTGGCTGGGGGTGGGGAAGTTGGGGATGTGGGGTGATGTGAGGGTGCCGAGTTCAGTGGGGGCGCCCCATGCGTGACCGGATCAGATCCTCCACGGATTGGGAGGATGTTGCGGAGCGCAAGGCCGCGCTGGGGCGTTCATCGCCGGCGTGAATCGCAAGGAGGCGGGCGCGAACGTCCATTTCGTTGTGAGTCAGCAGCGTGTTGGCAAGCGGGGGCAGGGGTTGCGCGAGGGGGATGCTGCCGGTCATGAAGGGCGAACCTCCGGGTGCGAGTGCTCCGAGGTGCTGGAAGGTGGTTCCGGTGTTGCCGGCGTGGCAACCGCTGCAGGAGTTGAACGACGCGATGAACGTCGCACGCGTCGGTGCGCCGGGTGCCTCCCACTGGAAACCGAACGGAACACGCGAGACAGCACCCTGCTGGGAAGCGTCCAACGCGAGGCTCTTCCCGGAAAGGATGTCGCGTTCCTGGGTCCGGAGCAGTTGCGCCAGGGTGAGTGAATTCTGGAGGGCGAATGCCGGGGTGACAGCCACGGGAACCTGAACCAGACGCGCGGGTCCTTCGGTCGCATGGAATTCACGGAGTTCCCAATCCGGCTGGGGACCACCGTCGGGCCTGCTGAGAAACTCGTTGGAACGAATCTGGTTCAGCTGGCCATGCGCCGAAAAGCGGGCGGTGACGTCGAGCAGTTCGTCGAAGAACGACTCGGGAAAGGTCGTGCCGCTGCCCAGCGCGGGGCGACCCAGTGCGTGCCAGCGTTGCGCCCAATCCACGAGGGATTCCCGCATGCCGCCCTGACGAGGGAGCGCGTACTCGAAAATCAGCGTGAACGGTAGCCGGGTTCCCGTGGCATCACGCACTTCGTACACGAACCTGCCCTCGCCGAGCGTCGTGGGTTCGCGCGAAGGATCGCCATCGGGGAACTGGGCGAGGTCGAGGCGATTGACGATGGCGATGAGATGGATCCGGTTGTCGCGCCAGGCATTGCGCAACGCCTCGGCCACCCAGGGCCGCGTTGCAAATCGCTCGTCCGCGCCGCCGACCTGCACGTTCACGGCCCAGGAGGAAAACCAGTTCTCGGCGAACGCCTCGACGTCCACCCCGGGCCCGGCGATGCGGGCCAGGCTTTGACGGATATGCCAGGCGCCTCCGACCCGTGCGTGGACGGAATCGAGGATCTCCGGAGCCGTGAGCAGCAGCTCCCTGCCCGGCAGAACGTCGTGCGAATCGGCCGAGCCTCCAGGCCTGATGGTCAGGGCCAGCGACGCGCTGGCCTCGCCGAATCGGTTGAAGGCGCCCAGGCGAACCGGGAACGTGCCGACGGTTTGGGGCACCCCCGAGACCAGTCCGGTCGTGGTGTCCACGTCGAGTCCGGCAGGGGGCGGGACGGTTGCGGAGAAGGAGGTGGGGCTTCCGTCGGCGGTGATCTGGTATTCGAACGGTTGTCCCACGGTTCCCGTGGCCGACCCAGGGCTGGTGATGCGCGGTGAGTTGCAGCCGGTGATGGCGCAGGCCAGCACGAGAAGCAGCACGCGGCGGCTGGTCTCCGAGGGAAGAGGATTCGTCAGGTTGTTCATGGTGTGGTCGGGGATGGTTTCAGATTGGGGTCTGGGTGCGGTTCGAAAGGCGGGCTTTCGATGCATTCAGGCGCAATCCGGCAGACCCCAGGGACACGTGGCGTGGTCCCGACTCACACGGTCCTCACCCGCAGTGGCGCGGAAGCTCGGTCGGCGCGCGTCGTGGCGCCGTGTCGATCCGAACTCCGGAGTGGCAGCTGCTGATCATCCCTCCCCGCTGGCGGATGGCTTCACCGAGCAGGTAGTCCTCCTCGAACTGCACCAGGCGTTCATCCGGCCAGTCCAATGCCGTGAGGCACTCCGCCTTCAATGCCCAAAAGCCACCCAGGATGAATTCCAGCCGCGCAACCGAGTCGGGGGTCATGGGAGGGAGCAGCGGGCGTCCGCGATACCAGCGTGCCGACGTGACCAGTCGGACCAGCCGTTCGTCTGCGGGGATGGCCGCCGGAACCCCGAACATCACGACACAGGGATCGGCAACCATGGCCACGCCAAGGGAGATCAGCCAATCGGCCCGAAACGGGAAGGAATCGTCGTCAAACCATATCACCCACTCGTTGGGTGCGTGCGGCTCGCGCAGCAACCTTCGCATCATGCCCGACTTCCCAAGGTTGACCTCGGAACAAATCACGGTCGACCCCGGCGATTGCGCGAGGTGCTCCTCCACCAGGGTCCGGGTCGTGGTCGAGCAGGCGTTGAGACCGATCCGCAGGGGGAGGCCGCCCCCGTAACGCCTCCACGCTTCCAGGAATTGACGAGCGAGGGGTGCGTGATCTCCGAAGAAGAGCACGCAGACCGTGACGGAGGGCAGGAGGTGGGGGGCCACAGAATCGGATATGGCCCGGTCAGAGGAGGCTCAGGCCGTAGCGATTCATCACGTCCTTCACCCAGCCTTCCAGGTTTTCGTTCCAAGCCAGCACCACGAGGTCGGGATTGGTGGCCGCCGGTCGATTGAGGGAACGACGGATGTACATGCCCACCACCCGGGCGAGGTGGGGAGCCTCACCCATCCAGACCGGCGCCCCGCTGTCCCCAAAAGCCGCTGTCGACTCCGAGGATTCGCCTTCTTCGCTCCGCATCAACTGCGGAGTGATCACGAATTCCTGACCCGGCGCGTGGCCGTGGATATCGGTCCGATGGGCATCCTCGGCCAGCATCGCGAGGCGTGATCGTGTGGTGGGAAGCGGTTGACCCGGCGTGATCGAGTGCAGGTACTTGAAGCCGTCGATGTGCAGTTGAGTTTCTTCAGTGACCTGGACTTTCTTAAGTACGCAGACTCTCCGACTGAGTTCTTCTTCAAGCTCCTTTTTCTGCGTTTCATCGAGCTGAGTCGGTTCCATCAGGATCAGCAGGCGAGCATCGATGCCCAGGGTCTTCGATTTGGGGTGGTCGTGGATGCGCTGAACGCACAGGTGCCGCTCAGGGAACGGTTTTGTCGCCATGCCGTTCTCAGGCTCGGTCTCCTGGTCACTCACGGGTGAAATGTCGAGTTGGGGCAGCAGGACCCGGTCGCCGAGCACGGTGTCTGACCGTCGCGAATGGGCTGCCGTCAGGACCACGCGGGGATGGATGAGCATGCCTGTGGCCCACCAACGGGACTCCGGGCGGGGTGTGGAGCTTTGGGCCTTGTTGCAGTGGGACGTGTCGGGATCCAGGCACTCCCCGACCGCGCAAAGCGCGGGCAGTTGCGAGGGTTCGCCCTGGAAAAAGATGGTCTTGAGCATGGGGTGGGAGGGGTGGTGGTGGAGCGGTTAGGATGAAGGGTTGAGGGTGATACCGAGGAGAAAGGGCGAGGCGCCGGAACCCGGGTTGGCGCGGAGCTGGAGGGATTCGAGACCCTGAGTGCGCGCCTGCGCGGGGAGATCGAGGGACAGGACGTACAAATGCGCGGCGCCGGAGGACCTGGGATCCACGTGCACCACCTGGGGCATGGTGCGTTGAAGCGTCGCGCGGAACGTTTCGCGGCGGTCGGTGGAAGCGGAGACCTGGAGCGGTCCCGCCAAGGCGGTGTTCAGGTCGTGGAGCAGTTGGTCACGCAGGCTCGAGGGCAGGGCGGTGGTGGGGACCCAGCGCAACAGGTCCGATCGGGTCGACGCGCTGAGATGATCCCGCAGCAGGCGCAGGTCGTGGGACGCGGCATCTTTCAGCGCCTGCGCCAGGGCTTGGGGATTCGTGATTTCGGAGCGAAACAAGGAGGGGGAATGAAACGCGGTGCCCGACCAGCCAAGGCGAAGGCTGGGTTCCGGAGCCTCGGACCGCCACCAGCCGGTATTCTGCCCCGATCGCAGAGGCACGGCGAATTCCGAGCCGCCGCGCAGGGTGATGACGAGATCGCCGACATGTTCGCCAGGTTGACCGCGGAAGGCGGTCGCATGAAGAACATGCATGGCGGAGGCTCGGACCCCCTGGAGAGGGAGCAGGCGCGAATGGCCTGGGAAGGCGGCGGTGGTGAATCCCTCGCCGGCGAGGTAGGAGGCCCATTCCACGGGGCGGCCGGTGACCTGGATCAACCTGCGTGCATCGAAGGCGATTGGGGCCAGTCGGGCACCGGCGTCCGTGGCATCGACGAAGCGAGCCAGCGAGGAGCCTTGGGGCACTCCGTCGATCCAGGGTAAATCCGGATTGGCGTTGGCTGCCGGAGCGAGGTCGAGGTGGTGGGGACCGAGGTTGGCAGGGCGTGGTCGGCGGGTATCCCCGGCGGAACCGGGATGATGTGCGACCATCCACGGCATGGTGTAGGGCTCGGGGCGGATGTCGCGGAACTGCTCCTCCCAATAGAGGGCGCTTCGGTAGCGACGTCCGTCCGCCCCGATGTTCAGGCTGGTGGCGCCATGCGCACGGCAGCGAAGGATGGGCACCCATCCGCCAAGGTTGGTGCGCATGAGCGCCAACTTGGCGTCGCGCACCGTCAGATCGGGAAGTTCCCCCAGTTGGTTGGAGGGGATCCGGCCGGTGCCGAATTCGTAATGGTAGTTCGAATGCCGGTTGGCATCGGGAAACGAGCTGACGTGGGGTTCGTCCGGTGCGAAGCGGAAATTCCCGGTCTGATCCGCCACCGGACAACTCCAGGCCTCGGTATCCTCCAGGAATCCTTCCGATTGCAGGACCGAAAGCTCATCGGGCCACTGCATCGCACCGCCGTGTGCGCGCTGCCAGCGGCGGATCGCCTCGTAGATGCGGCCCATGCGGTCGAAGCAGAGAGATTCCGCTTCCGGCCCGACGGGATCGCGCGCTGCACGCGTGGCGACGCCAGCGAGAGGAGTCAGGGTGAGGGCGCGGAGAAAGGCGCGACGCCCCCACCCGGAGCGGTGCGCGTCACCCGGGCGTGCGTTGGATCTGGAGTCCTCGGTCGGCATCAGGGTGTGCGCTTGGGCGGATTGGTGGAGTTATGGGATTCGGATTGTCCCGGTGTGTAGATGGAAAAGGCGCGGCTTCGCACAAAGACATCGGTGACGTAGCCGTCATGCGAGACGCTGGCCTGGATCCAGGTGCTGGCGTCATTCGCCTCGGACTGCCATTTGAGGAAGACGTTGGCGTAATTCTGCAGGGCCTTGGTGTAGGCCATGCGCGCCTGATCGGGGGGAACCCCAAGCGCGATGCCCTTCCGGTAGGCGAACAGGGCCGAGTTGATGCGGGCGATGGCGCAAACCACATCCCACACAAAATCCTGAAAGTCCGTTGCGGGCGCGTCATCGCCGTCCTCGACAGGGTAGGCCACGGGGCCCCCGATGCGGGACGGCGGAGGATGCGCCGGGTTTTCGAGGGGGTAGTCTTCAGGAGGCTGGCATGGGGGCAGCCACAAGTTGGGCTTCTTCGGATCGGGAACTCGGCAGTAGTCGGTGCTCATGAGGATGTGGAATCGGGATTGGGGGTGGCGTGGAAGAGTAGGATCGGATGGCGGCGATGACGGTCTCCGGGGTGATGAAGGCCATGCAGCGGGGCAGGCCTGCATCGGCATCAAAATCAACGCAGCGTTGGGATGGATCATCGTTGGCATGGCCGTCGCCGAGTGCCACGGACCTGACCTTCCAGCAGCCGCCGGAGGCACAGCAGGGGAGCATGCCGATCGTGTGCAGGAAGCGATGCGACGGGTAGGCTTCCCAGTGCGCCGGCTCACGCCCTCCCGCCACGACCACACAGGGCAGGGCGCCCTGACTACCGACGCGTCGCGGCACTGCCGCGGCGAGATGCATCAGGCTGGTCACCGGGCACAACACGCCATCGGCGTGATGGATGAGCACCACCAAGTCGCGCAGGGAGGTCCTGCCCCGCAGGTCCACCGCGTGGCGCAGGAGCGGATGATAGTGGCCGGCTTCCCCGACCTGAATGAACTCGATCTCGTCCGACAGGGCATCGACCACCGCCTGCCAGCGACGACGGTGCCACCACTTGATGGTGAAGTCGTATTTGCCCCCGGCCGCGATGATCCATCGACGACGCCCTGAAGCCGACGGGTTGGGCAGCAAAGGGCAATGACGCCGTTCCTCGGGACTCAGGTGGAGGTCGCCCCGGAACTCCGTAGGTGAAAGTTCAATCCCAAGCTTCGATCCCAGGTCCTGCATGAACCCGTGCAGAAAATGCCAGGGCTCCACGTTGGCGCGGTGAATCAATGGATAACTGCACCGGATCCGCATCACCTCCGGATCCTGGGTTGAAAGGGGTTGGATCCAGGGATTGTGCCGCCACAGATCAGGACACGAGGTGCGGACGTCCGTGATGTACCGACCAGGGTACAGGCGGTGCAGGTCGCGCACCGTCGCGGTCAGCACGGTGATGTCGCCGGGCGAGAGGGCGCACTCAAGGATGAGTTTGCGGGGGTGAGGCGTCACAGGGCGTTGGTGGGGCGATCGACGATTCGCTGAAGTCCGAGATCGGCGAGAACCTGTTCGATGGGAATGCCCGGGATCTGGGCGACGCTCCGGGTTTCTTCCGGTTCCGGGAGGGCAATCTTCACGCGCGCCTCCTGCGGGTGCAGGCGCCGGTGGTTCTCGGCCACCCTGGAGCGCACGTGCTGAAAGCGAAGGTTGACGGCGAGGGTTCCCACCATGTCGGGTTCCGCGTCGAAGCCCATGGGAGCGCATTGGTCTTCCAGGCGGTCACGGAACGCAATGGCCTGCCGGACAAGGGCGGCCAGTTCGCGCACGTGCGGTTCAGCCTGTGCCGATGGAGTGTTCCAGGACGCAAGTTCTGCGTGCAGCCGATTGAGATGATAATAGGCAGCCAGGAAATCCAGCTTCTGGCGGTCGATGGGATCGGTGCTGCCGGCAACGGGCCATGCTCCGCCATCGCACCGCGGCATGAGGGCCTCGACGACGCCGGCGTGGGCGCTACGCGGGTCGGCGACGAATTCTTCAAACGTGGCGGGCATGTCGGGCATGGGTGGCTCCGTAGTTTAAGGCGTGGATTCCTGGTGGGCAGGGACAGGGGACGTGCGAGCCAGTGAACGTAGCCCGTCGGGAAGGCAACGGACCTGGTCGAGTTGATGGATCAGTTCGGCGATGTTCCAGAGGTGCAGTTGGCGTCCATCGGCGATCGCGCCGAGCCAGGGTGCGCCGCCAGCGAACCGGACGCGTGTGTAGGTTCCGCTTTGAGTGGTCCCGAGGCTGATTCCCGGACGCCAGACCAGGAGGCCATCCACCTCATCAATCGTTCCCAGGTGGATTCCGTCGTCCATCACGGCCGCCGCGAGGCGTCCTCCCGGCGCAATCGTCAGCTCGAGTGCATCCCTCAGGAGCAAATGGCGCTTGGCGGGCAGGACCGAGGGCTCCTCCGGGATCTCCAGGGCCCAGGCTCCGCGGTTGGGTCCGGCGATGCAGCACCAGCGCGAACTGAACCAGGCCACGGATTGCGCACTCTCGGCCAGCCGTCGCGTGACGCCTTGGATGCCCTGCCAGAGGTGGGCCTCCTGCCCCTGGTCCACCCAGGCGAGGTGTCGGCCATCTGGCGAGAACTCCAATCCGTTGACCTGTGCGCCGCCATGGTTGACCTGAGCAACCGTCTGCCGGGAACCATGGCTGAGGATACAGACCCGGACCGAACCGGCGCGTGCCATGGCGGCGCGATCACCATACGGTCCAAGGGCGATGCGGTATCCTGCTTCCCGGAGCTCCGTCGAGAGTTCCGGCAGCCAGGGCTCGGCAGTTCCGGTTTCGCCGGACCCGTGGGGAGTCCACGACAGCACCTGGTTGGTGGACCGGGAGGAAATGAGTACGCGATCCGCATCCAGGAATCGAACCCCCTTCGTGCGCGAGGTGGGCCCCAGCTGATAACGGGGCGGCAATCCTGGTTCGAACAAGGCCACGGCCCCCATGCCGCCACATGCGAACCGGAGGCCATCCGGGGAAACATCGAAGTCTTCAATGACCCCCACCAATGGAACGGTGGCTTGAACACTGACACGGCTCGCGCGGCGCGACACCACGCGAATCCCGCCATCGGCCGAATACAGCACCACACCCCCCGTGGGATTCGTCCACAACGACACCAGCGTCGACTCACCCGGCATCGGAGTCGCCGGCGTTCCCATGCGCAGATCGAAGACGAACAAACGCCCCGCCTCATCGAGGGCCAGGACGAAGTTCCGATCCGCCGTATGCGCCAACCGGCTCCACAATCGTGCTTTCCCCAACTGCGCCGATGCCATTGCGGGATACCGGGCGAGAGGCTCATCCAGGACGCGAAGCTCGGCGCGGTCGTCGGGAACCCGCCAGCGATGCAGCTGGCCACCGGAGGGGGCGGTGATGAATTCAGAGGAGGAAATCCAGGTCGCGGCGTGGACGGCTTCGGAATGGTAGGCGGTAGCAACGAGGGCGCCCGACTCGACATCCCAGACATGGACGTGCAGTGAATTCAGGTTCCAATCGAGCAGCAGCTTCCCGTCGGCGGTGAAGGCCAACCCATCCGGCGCCCGTGAGTAGGGGAAGGCGTTGGTCCTCTGAAGGAGCCTCCCCGTATGGCTGTCCCCCAGGTCACGCAGTTCAATGGCTCCGAGCCCCTCGGGAAGGAGGGGGCCTGACAGCGCCCGTCCCGCGGCGAGCCGCATGCCCTGCGGATGCCAGGCGAGGGCAGAAACCCGCGTGGGAAAACTCAGGACCCGCTCCGAAGCGTCGGGGGATTCGCCCAGAATACGGACCACGGTGTTTGTGGCGACCGCGCCGAGGCGGGTTTGTGGAGCCAGGGCAAGAATGGGCTGCGGATCGTTGGACGTTTGCAGCACGAGACGCGCATGTCCTCCGTCTGGATGGAGTAGCTGCACCTCATTTCCGGCCCATCGGAGGACGGTGCCGGAGGCGGGATCACCGACGGCACGGACCACGTTGGCGGAAGCGGCGTTGCGGGGCGCTTGATCCTCAACCTCCCAGCCCGGCGACTCCAGCAAACGCATGTAGGCGTCCGCCAGGGCGCGTCGATCACCATCGGGTCGTGGCTTGGCGGCGGTGAGGGGAGACAGCATGTCGCGCGCCATGCGCAGCGAGTCCAGGCCGGGGTTTCTCGCGAGCCCTTCGAGCCGGCTGATGGCCTCGGAAAGTTCGAGACGCTCGGCTTCGGCGTTGGCGCGCGCCACTTCTCGGGACTGCAGCCAGGCGTAGGTTCCGATGCTGACCAGCAGCGCCAGGATGAGTGCCGCCTGCAAGGCGGTACGAACCACGCCCCGCCGGTACGCAGCCCTTTCGCGGGCGGAGAGCTCTTCGCGCCGACGGCGTTCCGCTTCACGCCGGGCGGGAAGGGCTCGCAGACTGGCGGCAAGTTCGCCGGCGCTGGACCATCGACGTTCGGGCGCTCCCGCCAGGCAGCGCTGGAGATCGTCTCGCAACAGGGGCTCACTCACCCGGCTGGCCCATTCGGCGGGATCCAGTGCCGCATTCAGGTTCCCCACGGTCAGCTGCCAAAGCACCACCCCCAGGCTGTAAAGATCCGAGCGCGCCGTTGCGGGCTGACCCTCCAGCACTTCGGGCGCCAGATACAGGAGAGTCCCCGCGAGTTCGGAGCGTTGCAGCCCGCTGACCGACCGCGTGAACCCGTATCGAGGCATGCCCATGTGCAGGCGGTCCATCAGCAGCTGGCCCAGCCCAAAGTCCGCGATGATCACGTGGAGTGCCGCACCCTTCGACATGAGATCGCCACTTTGGATCAGGAGGTTTGCGGGCTTCACATCGCGGTGCAGAATGCCCGCCTCATGCGCGCTTTGTAGTGCTTCCGCCGCCTGAACGATCACTTCCAGCCGCACTTCCAGGGGCACCGAGTCGAGTCCCTCCGGATACGACGCGGCCCAGGTCACGAGATCGCACGCCTCCTGATGATCCATCATCAGGTACCAGGGTGGCTCGTCGAGGGACACCTCGTGGAGTTGCACGAAATGCGGGTTGCGCCCGATCCGTTCCTTGAGGAGCCGGAACAGGGTGAACTCACGTTTGAGTGTTCGAGCCTTTTCCTCCGTGGCGCAGAACTTAAAAACCCGTCGCTCCCGCAGGTCGAGATGAGTGCCCAACCAAACCTCACCCGTGCCCCCTTCACCCAGCTTCTCGGCGAGACACCAGCGGGTCCCGGGAACCAGGGCGCCGATCGCTGGCATCCATCGTGGCGGCGTCGCTCCTGAAGCCTGTCCAGGGGCGCTTTGCAGGTCCACGGCGACGCGGGCCAGGGCGCGCCCGAGGGAGGCCACGGAATAGAATCGTTCCGCGGGATCCCGGCGCGTGGCCTGAGCAACGATCTCATCCAGTTCCATCGAACATCCCGGTAGCACCGAGCCAAGCCGTGGGATCGGCTCTTCCAGGATCGCGCGCCGCAGGTCGGCAAACGTCGCCTCCGGCGGCATATCCACCAGCCGCCGGCCGGTCAGAATCTCAAACAGCACAGCCCCCAAGGCATAAACATCGACGCTCTCGCCGCTGCGGAAGTCGCGATCGCGCCCGGTGAACTGCTCGGGCGCGGCATACTGCGGCGTGCCGATGAAGCCGGAGACTTCCTCCGCCTCCTCGCGCCCGACGAGTCGCGCGATGCCGAAGTCGAGCACCACCGGGCGCCCGTCCCGGCGAATCAGAATATTGGCCGGCTTGAGATCGCGATGAACGATGCGCCGGTCGTGGGCGGACTGGACCGCCTCGCACACGGAGACCAAGGCAGTCAGCAGGGTTTGAAGGTTCCCGCGATGTTCCCTGGCCCAAACCCCCAGGGGCCATCCTTCCACCAGTTCCATCACGTAATACGGGATCTCCCGTGACGCCTCGTCCGCGTGCAGGCCCGCGTCGAAGATTCGCACCACGCCGGGATGGTCGAGTTGTCCCAGGAGGCGCACCTCGTGATGGAAGCGGCGGCTGATGGCCGGTGAGACGAAGGCCGGGTGAATCAGCTTGACCGCCACGTCGCGTCCGACGGTGTCCTGTTGGGCGCGCCACACCACCCCCATGCCGCCGGCTCCCAGGTGCTCCTTGAGCGTGTACTTGCCGCCTACCTTCGATCCGGGTTTAAGGGTCGGCGCGGAATGGCGGGGCAGTGCACGCCAGGCCTCCAACAGCGTCAGAACCGAACGGGGTTCACCACCGGCTTCCAGTTCCGCAAGACGCGCCTCCGCCTGCCCGGGAGTCAGACGATCGAGCTCGGCAGCGATCGACTCCACGCGGCACCAATGCGCCTCGCCCGGCAGCTTCATGGAATACTGCTCAGGCTGGTCTCTTCGATGAGCTTCCGCAGGAGCACACGCGCCTTGTTCAAATCGCGATCCACCGTCTTCTCACTCACACTCAGGAAGCGTGCTATTTCGGGTGCCGAATACCCGAAGTAATAGTGTTGCCGAACTACTTCGGAGAGCCGCGCATCGCCCGCCTCCAGGCGAGCAAGGGCCTCTTCCAGAATCAGAATGCGTTCCGGCCTCGACTCCGCTTCCGCCGGGAGGTCCAGGAAGACCCCTTCATCCGGCGGAAGGTACACCAAGTGTTCACGCCCTCGTGCGCGTCGACGGCGCGCGTGGTCCACGAGCGCATTCCGCATGGCCATCGACAACGCCGCGAAGAAATGCGCCCGGTTGGCCCACTGCATCGCCTCCCAATCCTGGTCCTTCAGCTTCACGCGGCGGAGCGCCGACATGGCTAGAGCGGTGGGTGTGTAGGTGTGATGGCGCGATTCACAGCTCAACAGTCGCGCCGCCACCATGCGAAGCTCCCCCACCAGATCCCTCAAATCCTCCAGGGTGATGCTTTCCGTTGTGGTTTCCTCCGGGGTGAGCATGGGTCAGTTATTAGTTCGGATGCTCATGAGAGTTTGTGGAAATGCTAGTCATATTTCGATTTTCCACGTCCTTCGCGCCGGAAGCATCCCTAAGCGGTGGGCGCGGAATACCACATCTTACTCCCGATGATCCCGGTGTCCCCGTCGCTGCGCGATCAGCGCCTGTACTGATGAGGCGCTTTCTCGATGCACGCTCCTCGCCGAGACGGCGCGGTCCCGCCGTCACCACGTCCCAGCCCTACCCATGTCTGATACTCTCAATGAACAACTGAAGTCCTCGGGCCTCGCCCAGGTGATTGTCACTCTGAAACGCCCCGGCGATAGCGCCGCCGCCGCGAACTCACTCCGTGGTCATTTCCGCCTCGGCGAAACCGCCCCGCAAACCGCCATGGCTGCTGCGCTGTCCGACCCCGGCCGGCCGCGGGGCGAGGCGGCTGGTGCGGCCGCGCCCAAGGCGATGCGCATTTATCAGAACCTGGGAATCATGCTGGGGACGGTGGACCGCGCGGGCCTGGCGGCCCTGCGCGCCGATAAGGCAAACGTGGCGCGTGTTACCGGAGCCCCGATCCTGAGCCTGATTCGTCCGAGCGTTCGGATGGCCACCGCCAAGCCCAGGACCGCCGTGACCTGGGGCGTGGCAGCGCTGGAGGCAAATGCAGTCTGGAAAAGGGGTTACGATGGATCCGATGTCCTGGTGGGCCATTTGGACACGGGAGTCGACGGTCAACACCCGGCCTTGCGTGGGGCGATTGCGGATTTTGCCGAGTTTGATGGCATGGGAAACCTTGTCCAACCGTCGCCCATGGCGTTTGACAGCGAGGATCATGGCACACACACCGCAGCGACGATTGTCGGTCGGCCGGTCAAGTTGGACGGGAAGCAACGTCATGTAGGCGTGGCTCCGGGCGCTAAGCTGGTCAGCGCCCTGGTTATTGAAGGTGGCGACGCGATCGCCCGCGTTCTTGGAGGCATGGACTGGGCCGTCGGCAAGGGTGTGCGGGTCCTGAACCTATCTCTGGGTATTCGAGGCTACTGGTCGGATTTCGAGTCGGTGACCCGGACCTTGCGGGATAGGGGAGTTCTTCCGGTCTTCGCCGTGGGGAACGAGGGCGCGGGCAACAGTCGTTCCCCGGGAAACTACGTGGAGGCGATGTCCGTTGGCGCGGTGGACCGCGCGGGGAACGTGCCGGAGTTTTCGTCGAGCCAGCGATTCTCGCGTGGCAACGATCCGCTGGTGCCTGACTTGGTTGCACCCGGGGTGGATGTCATCTCCGCCGCCCCAGGGGGAGGTTATCAATCCATGGATGGCTCCAGCATGGCCACGCCGCACATCTCAGGCCTGGCGGCATTGCTGCTTCAGGCGAAGCCTACGGCGACGCCTGATGAAGTCGAAGCTGCGATCTACGCCTCGTGTCGCGGTGGCGGTGGGATGCCTCAGGAACGCGCCAATCGCGGTATGCCCAACGGACCGCGTGCGCTGGCGCATCTTCTGGGGTAGTCTCCGAGCATGAACCGCGGTGGAAGTCAGGAGGAACGTCATGGGCAACTGCGTCGTGCCCTTGAGGAAGACCGTGCCGCAGGTCGCACGGCGACCGTACTCTGTCACTTGCAGGCCACCGAAGGTTCCGGCAATCCCACGGCCGAGGAAACGGACGCTTTGGCCGAGCGGGTAATCACTCGCGTGATCGCCAGCGCGGGTCAGAAGCCCCGGCGGCGAACCGTCCTCCGTCATCTCGGCGCCCTTCGCATCGAGGCCGAGGCCGCGTTCCTGCTCAACTTGATCGATCAGCCTGAAGTCCGCGAGGCCAGCGCTTCCGGTTCAACCCCCGGAAGCGCTGACCTCATTCGGCCGGTGCGCAAGAAACCGGCGACTGAGTCAGGCTGGACCGACGTCTCCTGACGGATGTCCTCAAGCAGGTAGGTGGCGCCCACACGGCGGCCAGTGCCGCCGTGCCGCCGAAGCTCGTTTTATGGCGATCGGGGTGTTCTGTACCCTCCCGCAGGTCGGTTTCCCCATGGACGATCCTTTGGCGGATCTTGGATGTCCCTGCCACGAAACAATCCGCGCCTGTCTGAGGTGTGGGATGGAACAGGCCAGGCAGCACGAGAAGCGAAACCACGGACGATTCCATCCCTCGGCCTTCATTTCAACGGGCATGGCCACCCACCTCCAACCATCCACCCCCTATCCATCGATGAAATCCTTGTTCCTGACTCTTATTCCAACCCTTCTTCTGGCCGCGGGCTGCGCGCACGTGAAAGTGAAGCGCGTTGCGCCGGACGCCGTCGTGGACGGCATCCCCTTTCTCGAGCCTCAGCCTTACCTGCTGGTCAGCAAAATCGTCAAACCCAGTGTCGACGGTCAGCCTTCTACCGAAGAATACACGAACCAGATCATCTACCTGCCCAACCCATCGCGCCGATATGCGATTCAGGTGAAACCCGGATGGGGAACGGTGGATGGTTCTGTGAAACTCATCGACGGCTGGCGGCTGGATTCGTTTGGGGCGAAGAGCGACTCCAAGGGACCCGAGACCATCGGGGCGTTTGCTGGGTTGCTCAAGGAAGCCGCCGCCATGGCCGCCACCGTCAAGCCCGATGATTCCCGTGAGGGTTTGTACCTGATCCGCATCGCGCCGGACGGGACCCTGAGGCTCGAGAAGCAGCGGAACTGGCTTTGAGACGACTCACGCGTGCGACCGGACTGGGCAAGGGAGGAACGGATGCCGAACCTTGCCTGGTGTGTTCATGGTTTGGGAATCGGCGCGTTCGCACGGCAGATACGGAAAAGGCGCATGAGAAGCATTCTAACCGATGCGCTGCACTTTCCCGAAGAGTGATCCCAGAAATACCAGGCCGCTGAAACCTATCACCGCCAGATAGATGAGCCTGGATCCCGTACTGATCTTCGGGTTCAGAACAGCCTCGGTTGGATCCTTCGGATTGTGGAAGACGCGAACCTTCTTCCCGATTGGAAATCCCGCCCGTTCGAGGGCCAGCGCCTGTGAGTTGGCAGTCACCCTCTCGACTGGAGCGATGGCAAGTGTGTGACGCCGGCTCGTGTAGCGCTGTCCGTCCACCACGTACTCGTAGGTCACGAGGATGTCATACTGATGATGACGTTCGCGGTGCCGCTGGGCCTGCCGATCGATGATTTGGCCTTCAACCACCGGCCAGCCTTTGGTGTTCGCCTTCAACAAAGGGGTCAGGAAATAGAGGGAGAAGCAAAATAAAGCCCCGGTGATCACGGCGGCAGTCATGCGCGCACCCATGAGCGGACATTGCAGCAACCCCAATTGGTCGCCCAGCGATTTGTCGTGAACCATGCAGAGGTCTCTTGGGGGCTTGTAGAAGGCACTGGCATGTCGGCGGTGTCGATCGCAGGAAAGGCGCGGTCCTCAGGTACTCCTCATGGCGCATGGGTTCGCCGGAGGCGGGTTTTCGGCACGGCTACCAGATGCCGATTTGGAGGGGGCGCGCGTTCGCCGAAACCGGAGTCGTGGTTGGGGAGCGTGCATGGACCCGTCGCAGGATCCGCGATCACCCAGGGGCGACAATCCGGGGAACCAAGTGGGTCCGGGCAACTGAAATCGGGTGCCATCCCCTTCCCAAAGTTGGGGTAAACGACAGAGAGCTACGACCACGCCCTCTTGTGCCCGATGGAAGAAACCATGTAAGTGCTTGATCCTGAATGGTGCGGCTGGCAGGGCTCGAACCTGCAACCTTCTGATCCGAATAGACATACACATGCCTAAGTTGCCGAAATCCTTGATACGATATCCGGAGATACACCCAGAAATCTCCAGCAACGTGATCAAAACCGTTACCGAGAATTGGCTCATCATCCCGCCTCCCGACGCCCAAAGCCGAACCGCAGCTCTGCCCTCGTATCTGATTTTTGATCAGAAGGGCTTGTGGCAAGGTCGGCTGCCGAATCATTCCTTCCAGAACATGCCAAAGCGAAGCGGCGGTTCGCTCCAGTCGGGAGTGATCGACCTTTTCATTGGAGGCATTCATCGGGAATTGAGAATGCCTGGTTCATGATGAGTCAGAACCATGGCTTGCCCCCGCCCGGTGACCGAGGATGGTCGTGGGCGTCTCAGCCGTTGTTGGATCGCGACCGTTGGAACCCCAGTTCCTCAGGCAGCACGGCAGCGTGGACTACGCGTACGCCACCCACGACGTTTCCGAAGAGGTGTTGGAAATGACGCTGGTCCCCGGTCAGGAGATGCGAGCATGTGGAGCCCACCGCGGCTCCCAGAATGTGTCGGTCCTTCTCCACCAGTTCAACGCCCGGTAATTCGACCACCGATGAGGAAAGGCTGACCCCCTTCAGCAGTTCCTGAAAGTTGCGGGCCACCACCGTGGCGTCGGTGAGCTTTCGTTCCACATTCCGCAGGGCTTTATCCACGGCGGCGGGGCTGCTCGCCAGCTCGGCGCGCTTTCTGACGCAGCGCAGAAACTCGCCCATACGACTTCCTGGCAACGCGGCTGAGAACAATACGTTGGCGTCGAGGAAGACCTTCACTTGAGGGTAAATCCATGGAGACCGTCATCGTTCATCCTCTGGAACTCGGCCAAACGCTCAGCGGAATAGATCTCGACCGGGTAGGTGGCTGCCGGACGCAGGATGAGACCGTCGGGCGTTTCCTCGAGAATCGCCTGACGATCCAAGCCATACTTGGCGCGAAGTTCT
>CAUJJW010000192.1 GCA_963205105.1 Verrucomicrobiota bacterium
CTTGAATCCCTTGATCGGGCCAATGCCCCAGTCCGACTCAATCGCCACCGAATGCTTTCCCAGCTCGGCCTCGTGCGCCGCCACGTAGGCCCGGGCGCCCCGCAGCCCGTTCTCCTCGTTGGTCCACAACACCAGCCGAAAGGTCCGCTTGGGCCGGTATCCCGACTCTCTCAACAACCGGATCGCCTCCCACGCCGCCAGACATCCCCCCGCATCATCCAACGCACCCTGCCCCACATCCCAGGAATCGAAATGCCCGCCCACCACCACGATCTCCTCTGGCCGCTCTCGCCCCCGCCATTCCGCCACCACATTCCGGGACTCCACCTCATCCAGCGTCTTGGCTCCGAGTTTCAGACGAACCCTCGCCTTCACCCCCCGCTCCTGAAGCCGTAGCAACCGCGCCCCCTCCTCCACCGTGATCGCCGCATGCGGAATCCTCCGCGTCTCGTCCTCGTACGACATCCCGCCGGTGTGGGGCGTTTGCAGCGAAAACGGCGTCGCCGACCGCACCAGACTCGCAATCGCTCCCGCTCGACCGGCTTCAATCGCGCCCCGGGTTCGGTACCGCACAATCTCCCCGTACTCGGTGAACGCCGGATGGAAGACCACGATCTTTCCCGGGACTTCCGTCGACCGTGCCTCCAGTTCGGCGAAATTGGTGAGCACCAACACCTCGCCCTCAATCCCGTCCGGCGGCGTGCCGATGGTGCCACCCAGACCCAGCACCGGCATCGACATCGGCCTCGGCGTGAGTTGCTCCAGGGATTCGGCTCCGCGAACCCACTTGGGAACCATGACCGTCTCGCCCCGAACCGCTTCGAACTTGTCCGCCTTCAGTTTCTCGATCGCCCAGTCAATCGCCGCCTCCAGATTGGTCGTTCCCGAGAATCGCGGCCCGAAATGGTCGCACAGCTCCGCCAGCCTCGGGTAGGCCAGCGAGGAATGCATCGCACGCGACATGAATCGCCCCAACATGGGCTCCTCCAACACCACGGGCGCCGCCTTCTCCGCTCCCTGCGCCATCCCCATGGCGCTCCACAGCACACCCACAACCCAACTCCACCTCCAACCCCTTCCTCGGACCGTGTTCCGTTGTCGCGTCGTCATGGCTTTGAAATCTCCTCCCACTTCAAATCGTACCGAAACCGGTCGAAATACAGGTTCTTCCCACCCGCCTCCACTTCCCCACGCTGAAAATCAACGTCATCCGAACGCACCGACCGCTTCGGCGGCCACAAAGCCTGTCCGTGATCGGCGTTCGCGGCCATCCGATACTGCGTCAGGCCCCCGAAGTAGAAGTCACGCAATTCCTCCCGCTGGCTCGGACTCAAGGCATCGGCATACTGCATCGCATACATCCCCATGTAAGGATCCACCGGCACCCATCCCCACGGCTCGAAATACAGTTCGCACCAGTCGTGAATCGTTTCGTCCCCGGGAAAAATCGACCAACCCGACTGCCATCGCGCCGGAATGCCCGAGATCCGACACAGGGTCATCAACAAGAACGCCGCCTGGCCGCAGTCACCCCGCCCGCTCGCCCGGCAGGCCTCACCCAGGTTGCGCACCGTCGAATACTCTGGGGCGTAGCTGTAGCGGACTTCCCGGGAGATCCAGTCGTAATAACGACGCGCCCGCACGACCGGGTTCGTGGCCGCCGCACCCACATCCTTCGCCAACCGTCGCATGGTCTCCGTGAATTCCACATGCGGCCCCGGAGCCAGCTGCCTTTCCAGCCCCGCCGCCAAAGCCTGGCCCGCCGCAACCCCACCCCGCGACCCACCCAGGTCGAACCACACACCCCGTGCCACGTAGTTGTACACCACCTCAAACGTCGCCGAGCCGTCCTCCGCACCCACACCTTCCAAATACACCGATCGAATCGGACTCTCCTCCGGCGCCAGCCGCCCCACCCCAGGAAGAGCCGTTAGCAGTTCAAACTCCCCCTGATGCGGAAAAAGCCGGGGCACCGGCAACCAGGCGGATACCTTTTCCTGAGGCTCCACGCTCTCCGGCTTCACCACCACCGACATCCGCACCCGAAATTTCTTCGGCAGCACATAGGGCGACCTCGCTTCACGCGCCGCATTCCGAATCGCCCGGGCGTTCTCCCAATGAGCCAGCTGCAACGCTGACGAATCCCGAGCCCGAACCCGGCGTGCCCCCAAGTCCGGTCGTCGAAAGAACAGGTTGCTCACGCTCGAAACAAAGAACCGCGTCTCACCATCAATCATCCGCGCATCGAACAACCCTTCCTTCAGCCATCCTTCAAACTCGGTTTCGCTGAAACCTTTCACCGCCCCCTCCAAAGCCGCGACCAACGCGGTCCGGGTCAGGGGAAAGTCGCGACGAATCCTGCGCAGGCGTTCCCTCTCAAATTCCAGGCGCCGTCGAGCTTCCTCCGAACCACCACCCGCCGCTCCCGCCAAGGCCTCGCCGATCAAACGGTCCGCCCCCAGGAAATCGCCGGCTTCCGCCCTTTCCAACGCCACCCGCAGGTCCCCATCGCCGGCGCCCGTCACCCGCAGCTCACCCACGCTCCCCATGAACCGCGCCTCCGTAGCGGCGGGCGTCCCGCCTGCCGTAGAGGGGGGCGTCTCGCCCCCCGGATTCCCCGGTTCAAAAGCCGCGAGCCGGTCGATTTCGAACAGGGGGCTACCCATGAGCACGCACCCCAGAATGAATACCGCCAGGCATCGGCACGCCACGCGGCGATTCAGGGGCCGGACGACCCGTTGAATCGGTTCCAGATTCATCACGACCAGCCTGCCGCTTCATCGCCATGGTTCAATCCCCAATCCCACCGACCATCAGGCCCGTCTCCTTTTTGGCTGAGTTCAGGCAGACACCACGCTAAACAAGCCGCGCACTCTCTAACCCATGGCCACCCTCGTCTTCGACATCGAGACCACCGCTGTGCCTGTCGAGACCTTCGACGAAGCCCAGCAGGAGTACCTGTTTCGGGATGCCTCCAAATTCCCCGAAGGCCCCGAACGCGACACGCGCCGCGCCGAACTCGCCCGGCAACTGAGCCTCTACCCGCTCACCGCCCAGGTGGTTTGCATCGCCATGGTCAACGCCGACAGCGACCGCGGCCAGGTCCTGTTCCTCGCCGATGACTTCGAGCCGGACGACGAAGGGGAGGTCAAGTTCGTGCCGTTCGCCGACGAATCCGAGCTGCTCCACGATTTCTGGGAGCTCGCCAAACGCTACGAGCAGATCGTCACCTTCAACGGACGCGGCTTCGACGTCCCCTTCCTCTACCTTCGTTCCGCCGTGCTCGGAGTCCCCATCAGCCGCAAAGACTGGCTCGGCTACCGCTTCCAGACCGAACCGCACTGCGATCTCGCCGAACAGCTGACCTTCTACAACGTCAGCGGCCGCGATGGTGCCGCCCGGAAGTTCAACCTCGATTTCTACTGCAAAGCCTTCGGCATCGAGTCGCCCAAGGCCTATGGCGTTTCCGGCATGGACGTCGCCTCCCTCGTGGCCGAATCCCGGTTCCGCGACATCGCCGATTACTGCCTCCGCGACGTCCGCGCCACCGTCGCTCTCCACCGCATCTGGCGCGAACGCCTTGCGGGCATCAAATAATCAATCACTCCATACATGTCCAAATTCTGGAAAACGGCCCTGTCCATGAACCGTGCCTCCGTAGCGGCGGGCGTCCCGCCCCCCGGAAACCCGGGTTCAAGGCCCGTGAGCAGGTCGATTTCGAACAGGGCGCTCTCCATGAACCTTTCCGTGGCAGCGATCGCGAGGGTTGAACCGGGCTCCCTCACCCCAACCCTCTCCCGGGGGGAGAGGGTGTCGCATATCCCGCACGGCGACATGCCAGAACTCCAACCGTCCGAGCCGTCGCGACCCGTTCCAGCCAACACCCGGCCCAACCCTTCGAAACCCGCGGGAAATACGCTCCCTCTCCCTCCGGGAGAGGGCCGGGGTGAGGGCCGCTCGCTGCATTCCTCGCTCCACGGTTCATGGCCCGTGAGCAGGTCATTCTTGAACAGGGGGCTTCCCATGAACCTCCCCTCCCCTCGTCATCCGACTCGCACCCCTGTTCCACATCGAAACCTTCCCGCACCCGCGTCCATTCCTCTGGACATTATCCCCATCACCGCAGCGTTGCTCGAAGCCGCATGAAGACGCGTGGCGCATCCCGCATCGGCGGAAGCAACCGCCAGACCACCCATTCCCGACCGTCACCCAGCGGGCGCCGTTCCAGGAGTTCGAGGTGCGACGTCCCATCCTCCCACGACCGCAAGTCCGTCGAGACGTCGACGCCCAGGTTCACGGCGTCCGCCCCGAGGCTGAAGGGATGACTGAAGCGCCATCCAGACAGGCCGCCAACGGAGACCGGGGCCCAGACCAGCGTCGGTGTCAGAGGATCCAGGCCCAGGTCGTTGCCCAGGGCGTAATCGATCAGGTCGGGTTCACCGTTCTGGTTCGCGTCCGCCGCGGGAGCCGCAGGCGGGGGCACGGTATCCGAACCGCCAGGACTGCCTCCCACACGTATGCTTGCTCGCCAGTGCGCCGCCAGGGAGGGGTCCGGGCTCGTGAAAGGAGCGACAAGAACCAGACTGTAGCCGTCGTCGGCCGCCACCGGCCACGGCGCGGCATCGTCGTAGGTGAACTCCAGGATCGTGTCGTTGTTAGCGTCTTCCAGCTTAAGCCCCTCGCCATTGTTGCTGAGGGCGCTTCCCTCGGCGAAGGCCCCCGCCACCGGAACGTTGGTTCCATAAGCGGCCGCCGCAGCGGCAAGGTCGCGCACGACCAGGACCCGGGCTCCGGGGGGCAACGACCTGACCGAACTGGCGGTAAAGTCGAACAGCACACCTTCGGTGAAGCGAATCCCGGTGAGATCGAGGGTCACCGAACTGCTGATGTTCAACAGTTCAATAAACTCGGCGAGACCGTCGCCGACGGGATGGTACAGGATCTCACTGACGACCAGGTGACGCTGGGCGTCGGAGGGTTGGGCGGGGTAGTTGATCAGGTTGTTCGTCGTTCCGGCTGCGTCGAGAAGCACGATCGTCTCGCCTCGATTGGAGAGGTGGCCCTGGTAGCCGCCCTGGACCCACAACCCTTCGCCGCCCTTCGGCGACGTCTTGCGCGCGCGAAACGCGGCGGCGTTGGGCGACACATGGAGCACGCCGTTCGGAGGCAGAACGGTCCCACCCGGGAACCGATGTTCGATTCCTCCGGTCATTCGCCAGTCGGAGATGTCGACGGCGACGGAGTTGGGGTTGATCAACTGCACGAACTCCTCGTCCTGATTTCCTGAACCCGGACTTACGTCCAGCGTGCCAAAGTCGATCCTGGGCTCGAGGGTGGAAGGCGGAGTGACACGGCCGCCGTGGAGTTCCGGCACGATCACCATGTCGCTGCTGGCGACGGTGTCGTTGAGACCCTGAATCGCGAGCACGTTCCTTCCGACCCTCAACAGCGACTTCCTCTCAGTGAGGTTGAATGCATTGAACGCCCCGGGGTTGGCTTCACGGGACACCGTGGCTGCCGAATTCCAGGCGAGCGTGGTGGGGGCGTTCGCGGACGCCACCTCGGTTCCGTTGAGGAACGCCGTGAACCCATCGTCATACTTCATCCGCAGTTCCAGGGTGTCGAAGGCCTGCGGGTCGGCGACGTCGAATTCCATGCGCAGGTAGACGCTGTTGTTCGCCTGCATCGCGGTGCCCACGTCGGTTCCGATCAAGGACGCATAACCCGTCGCCCGTTCGTAACCCACACCGGTGACTCCGGTCCGCCAGCCCGACGTGGCGAAGGGTTCACGGCCCGGATGCCCGGTCCAGTTGGTGCCCAGGTTGCCGTTCAGGGGCACGAGGACCCTGACCGACGCGCCAGCCACGACCAACGGCACGAAGTTGGTCGATGGCCCGGCACCAATCTGCGGCAGCGGAATCTCCCCACCCCGACCCACGATCTGGGAGCCGTAGATGAACCGCCGGCGCCCGGGAAGATATTCCGTTTTCCAACGCTGAATGGCTTCCGCCATCGATTCCACGGCCACGTTCGGGTTGGTGAAGCTGACGACGGAACCCCCTTGAAGCCAGGAGCCCCACTTTTCGAAATCCAGGCGTGCGTCCGAAGGCACGATCGACGGCGGATCGATGAGTCCGGACAGCTCGTTCAGACGGCGCTCGTAGTAGAGGCTGTTCTCCGGTGTCCCCGCCTCGGGAAGCGGCTGAAGGAAGCGGTCGGTCAGGGTCCGGATCCGCCGGAAAATCATCGCCCGGGTGCGCGGATTGGCGAAGAGATGCGACACCAGCCGAATCGACGTGCCGGTCACGACAAAATCATTGGTGTACAGGCGATTGTCGAAGTAGGCGTCCTGCGCGTTCCAGAACCGGCCGTGCGAGAGATCCAGGTCCCAGGGGAGCATCGACCACTCGCCACTTCGCTGGGTATCGCGGTAGATATACCAGTTCTTGCTGTGCATATCGATGTTGCGAATCACCGAGTTGGCAGCGAGCAGGTTGACGCACCGGGGAAGGTCGATGTGGTCGAAGAGATACCGCTCCAAGGCCGGCCCGGTCAGATCCAGCCCGTCGATCAGGGCCTGCAAATCCGCATTGTTCTCGGTCTTCCGGGTCTTCTTCTCGACGCCGGTGTTGGCGTTGTTGCCTGCGTCCTTGTTGAGCAGGTTGGCGTACACCTTGTACAGCGCCCCTTCCGGATTCAGTCCTGCCCGCTCGAGATAGATCTCGTCCGCATCCTCCACCAGATCGGCCGTGCTGAAAAACGCACCGTTGTGCTGCACGCGCACCGTGTAGGCAAAGTGCGCCGCAACCCCGGACTCCCGCATCACCTCATAGCCGAGCACGTGCCGGACCTTCGATTTGTCCGCCCAATTGGTCAGGAGATCGATGTCGGCCACCCGCGGCGCGTTGGTGCTCCAGCGGAAACGATTGGGCCGGTTGAAATCGATGTTGTAGCTCTTCTTCGGGAAGCCGGACGAGGACTGGCCATGCAGCGTGAAGAGCACGTTGTCGTAGAGCTCCCCATCGTAGTAGACCGAGCCCCGTGCTCCCGTGGTCGTCCCCGCCCTGGCCAGGTTCGTGGTGAACCAATGCAGAACAGGCAACTCCGACAGGATGCGCGCATCCTTCGGCACGGTGCCCAGGTACTGGTCCGAATCCAGTGGCGCGCGGTACGCCGGTTCCTGGGTCTGCACCCCCTGGGCATCGGTCGCCACGAACCGCCAGCGCGTCATTTCCCCTGCCCCCAATGCGGTCTCCGGAATCACCGCGGTCCACACGCCATCACCCCCCTGGACATCGGGCGCAACCCCATCGTCGAGCATCGGCAGCACCCGTTCCGCCTGAAACATCCGCCGGTAGTGAAGCCGTACCGTGGCGACAGATTGATTCACCGCGATCACGCGGGCCGCGACAGTCAGCGCCCCGGGCACCGACTGGGGTGGGTTCCGTTGCAAAGGCTGCACGACGGGTCCCGCCAACACCCCGCTGCCGTTCGCGGCACCCGGCGTCGGAGTCTTGAAGAAGGCCCAACCCAACGAAGCCCCAGCCTGGTTCAACCCGTAGGATTCATTCTCGAACTGCGGTGGGTACGAAGGTGAAAAGGCGCTGACCACGCTGACGCCGTTCGGTGCCACCAGCGCCAGGAATTCTCCATCCGCCGATAGCGAAAAATCCGTGTGCAACGGCCTCGACGGATCGGACCGGTTTTTGCCTGAGGCGAAAACGATCAGGTAACCACCCGGCGGGAGGGAAACCTCGGGAAAGGTCCACTTGCGCAGGTTGGTCGAGGAATCGGTGAGGTGATAGCCCGTCAGCGCGGCCGGGACGTTGTCCGGGTTGTGCAGCTCGATCCAGTCGGAGAAATCGCCGTCTTCATCCGCCCTCACGGAATCGTTGGAGGCCAGGATCTCGTTGATGCGGAGCGCGCCGAGAGCGGAACGGAACGGGGTGACCACCATGCCCAGCAGCAGCACGCACCCCAGAAGGACAGGACGAAACTGGAACACGGTTCCGACTACTGCCGGAACGGACCAAAAGCAAGTGCCCAAGAGTTACCGGCTGCCGTGCGGCCGACGGGGCTTCGGCGTCGCCGGGGGTTCCGCCAGAATCTCACGGGCTCGGGCCAGTGCCGCATCGAAGTTCTCACAGAAGCTGGCCTCGCCCCAGCTTTCCACCAGGCCTGCCTGGCTCATCGCCATCAACGGTTGCGTGTGCGCACCGCTGATCAGGATCTTGGTGCCGTAGCTTTGCCATTTCTCCTGGATCTCCTCCAGGGCGTTGAGTCCGGTCGCGTCGATCGCCAGCACATCCTGCATGCGAAGGATCAGCACCCGTGGACGTTCCCGAAGGCGTTTCAGGCCCGTCTCCAGCTTGTCGGCGGCTCCAAACAGGAAAGCCCCCACCAGACGGAAGGTCACCACGTCCTTGGGAATCTGCTTCCCCGCCAATTCGTTGGAGACCGTATCCGACGTCTCCCGGTCATCGGCGGCGATCAGCTGGGTGGTCGACGCGATGCGGTGGATGAACATTGCCGCCGCCATCAGCAGTCCGACTTCCACCGCGAAGGTCAGATCGAACAGCACGGTCAGCGAGAAGGTCAGCAGGAAAACCAACGCATCACCCCGCGGCCAGCGCTTGAGACGGCGGAAATTGTGCCATTCACCCATGCCCAGCGCCACGTTCACCAGCACCGCGCCCAATGTGGCGAGCGGGATGTCTTTGGCCAGCGGCGCAGCCACCAGCACCACCCCGAGCAGCACCACGGCGTGGAGGATGCCGGCAATCGGGCTGCGGGCGCCGTTTCGAACATTGGCCGCCGTTCGCGCAATCGCACCCGTGGCCGGTATCCCGCCCAGGAATCCGGACGCCACATTGGCGATACCCTGGGCCACCAGCTCCTGGTTGGAATCGTGCCGGTCGTCGATCATCCCGTCGGCCACCACCGCGCACAGCAACGATTCAATCGCCGCCAGCATGGCGATGGTGAACGCCGGTCGAAACAGCGCCGGGAGTTCAGCCCAATTGACAGTCGGCAGGGTCAGCGGCGGCAGGGACTGAGGGATGCCGCCAAACGTGGTTCCCACGGTGGCGACGGCATATCGGGAGTCGAGGCCGAGAACGACCACCGCCACGGTTCCCAGCGCCATCGCGGCGATGCTGCCGGGGATGAAGCGGCTCCAGCGCTTCGGCCAACCCACAATCAAAACGAGGGAAGCCACCGCCAAAGCTAGACTGACGTAATTGATCGCACCCAAGTGCTTCACGACGAAGACCAGCTTCAGAACGAAGTCGGCCGGCAGCTTTTCATCCGGTCCGAGTTGAAGCCCGAGGAAGTCCCTGAATTGCGAGCTGAAGATGATCACCGCGATCCCCGCGGTGAACCCGCCGGTCACCGGGTACGGGATGTATTTGATCAGCCCACCCAGCTTGGCCCACCCCATGGCCACCAGCATCAACCCGGCGAGAATCGTGCAAATCGTCAGGTTCATCATCCCGTACTGGGTATAAACCCCGTACACGATCCCGATGAACGCGCCGGTCGGCCCGCCGACACACACCCGGGTGCCTCCCAGAAGGGAAATCAGCAACCCCGCAACAATCGCCGTGTTCAGTCCCGCTCGTGGGTCGGCAACCGACGAAATCCCAAAAGCCAGTGCCAGAGGCAGCGCGATGACACCCACCGTCAGACCAGCACTCACATCCGCCCGGAAATCCATCCGGGTGTACCCCTTCAACGCATCGACCAACTTCGGCCGAAACGAAAATGATTGAGCCTGCACGCCGGGGCCAAGCCTCCAAGCCGGACAACCCCGGTGTCACGTGGATTCTTGGTCCACTCCCGAAGCCGCCGGAACCAGCCGCCGCGCCAGCATGCGGAACACGGAATCGCCGTGCTCCAAGACGCGCCGTTCCTCCCAAGCCTCCGGAACCTTCACGCCATCCCGGCGCGCATGGCCCAACACCAAAAGGCCGCCTTCCGCCAGCAGCACACCCAATTCAGGAGCCTCCATCAGCCGTTGCGAAGCCGACTCCGAACGCTTGCCCGCCGTCTTCGGCCCAAACGGAGGATCCGCCATCACCAAATCAAAGCGCCCCGGTAGACTTGCCAGTTGCCGAAGCGCCGCAAACACATCCTGGACCCGCAGTTCATGCCGGTCCTTGGGCAACCCGAGCCGGAGCACGTTCTCCCTTATGTATCGGGCATGCACCCCTGACAGTTCCACGCTCACCACCCGGCTGGCGCCCCGACTGAGGCACTCCAATCCCAGCGCGCCCGTCCCTGAAAAAAGATCCAGCACCGACGCCCCATCCACCACCGAACCCAGGCTGTTAAAGACGGCCTGACGCACCAAATCCGGTGTCGGGCGAACCGTCAGCCCCTTCGGCGCCTGTAGCAAACGCCCCCCCGCCATGCCTCCAATGATCCGCACGCGGTGATTACACCGGTCCGAACGACGCCTTCCAAGTCCGGGTTAAGGCTTCTTCATTGCCGCCCTGGCCTCCGGCAGCCATTGCTGGATCTGCTGAATGCGCGCTTCATCCAACGGATGGGTGCGCAAAAACCACGGGGATCCATCACCACCCGCGGAACGGTTGTACTCCGAAAACCTCGTCCAGAATCCCACCGCCGCCTCCGGATCGTACCCCGCCATCGCCATGTACTTCAGCCCCATGCGGTCGGCTTCGGACTCGTTGCGCCGACTGTGCGGCAACGCCACACCCACTTGCGAACCCACGCCGTACACCTGACCAAACACCGGTGCCCAACTGCCATACTTCGTCGATCCCAGCACCGCGGTCGAAACCTCACCCACCTTCTGGATGCCCATCGCCATGCTCATGCGCTCCCCACCATGCCGGGCCACCGCGTGCGCCACCTCATGCCCCATCACCGTCGCCAACCCCGCCTCGTCCTTGGTGATCGGCAGAATACCCGTGTAAATGCCCACCTTCCCGCCCGGCAGACAAAACGCATTGGCTTCCTTACTCTCAAACACCACGAACTCCCATTGGGCATTCGGCAGCGGCGCCACCGCCGCGATCCGTTCTCCGACCTTCTTCACCAAAGCGTTCGCCGCGGCGTTTTTCGAGATCGGCACCTCCTTCTTCATTTTATCGAACTCGGAGAAGCCCAACTGCATCTCCTCCGATTCACTCATGAAATTGAACGATCGGCGGCCGGTCTCCGGGACCGTGTAGCACCCGGCCAGCAAGGTTGCCGCCAGCCCCCACACCACCCATCGCCAGCCTCCCTGACGCACGCATGAACGCTTCATGCCGTCGAAATTGCCGGGGCCAGGGCCCCGCACTCAATCGCAAACACCGCGCGGATGCAGCTGCGGGCAATCGGGGCTGGCTCGGCGTGAATCGAACGCCTGACGACCGGAGCAAGGAATCCAGGCATGCGCCACGAAACTGGTTTCCAACATCGGGGACGGTCGTGCGGCACAGAAAACAGAAAACCTCGGAAATCAGATGATTTCCGAGGTTTTCTACTGTGACGAGGATGGTGGAGCCGAGGGGATTCGAACCCCTGACCTCCGCAGTGCGATTGCGGCGCTCTCCCAACTGAGCTACGGCCCCGGCCGCCGGGCGCAAGCAAGACCCTCGAAATGCGCCGGAAGGTGCAGGAAGGCGGCATTTATGGCGGGGGGTCCCCCCCTGTCAAGCGCGGCGGCAGCCACCGATAGCCGACGCGCTTTCGTTCACGCTGCGCGCG
>CAUJJW010000193.1 GCA_963205105.1 Verrucomicrobiota bacterium
CCATCGCCACCGCCCCAAAAATCAAGAGGTTCATCATCAGGTACATCACCATCACCCCGGGCAGCGACAGGTTGAATCCCGTGGGAATCGGCTTCCGTCCCGCATACGTCGACTTCAACACCACCGGGTCCTCCCGTGAACGCAGCGTGGACAGCGCTTCCGCGGTGATCGCTGCTCCTCCGCCACCGGTGGCCTGCTCCAGGATCAGTGAGTTCAGAGCCAACAAGGCCCGCGCCACCCGGATCTCCACCAACACCGCCGCGGGATCCGCCGTTCCACCGGAAGCGACGTACTCGACCTTCCCCTGACGCCCCCCGACCACTTCCGCCGTGAAGTTGGTGGGAATTCGAAGTCCCCGCCGTGCCTCGGATCGATTCGTCACGCTGACCACCCGAAGCCCTTGCACCCCGAGTTCTTCCAGGAATGTCCCTCCCAGGAAGCCGGAATCCGCGTTGTCCACCCATACCGTCGGTCGCGGGCTGGCAGGACCGCCGGGGCCGCGGTTCGCGAATCCCATGAAATAGACGAAGGCGAGCGGCATGACGAACAGCCAGATGAACGAGGCACGATTGCGCAGGAACAGTCGGAGGTCGTTATGGCCGATGGTCAGAATCGATCTCATGCCCGGCCACCCTTCTCCAGGTTGCGACGCAGTCGCCACGCCGCCAGCAGGGTAAGGACCGCGCCAATGACCAGCATCCGAACGGCCGGCGTGATCCAGGGGCCGCCCGCATAGCCTTCGAACTGCGTGGCCCTCACGGATTCCAGAAACCAATGGGGAGGCAGGTAGGGGGTGACATACTGCCTGAGAACAAGCGGCAGAGACTCGGTCGGGAAAGTGCAGCCACTGGCCATGCCCAGCACCATGCCCACCAGGTTGTTGATCACGTCCGCGCGCTTCTCACCGCCGATCCACGCATTCAAAGCCGCCATCAACCCTCCCGAAAACACCGAAAGCCCCAGCGCCAAACCCACCACCGCCACCGGATCGCGCCAACGGAATCCGAAGAGCAACGACCCGCCACCCAGCAAAACAACACAACCGATCACCAGGATCACCATCGCGAACAGCACCTTCGAGGCGACATAGACCACCACTCCCGGCGGCAGGGTGCAGAACCGGTCGAACGTTCGAAACCGGATCTCCCGGTGCAGGTCCCGCATCGCCGCATCCGCCAAAAACAACAGGAACATCGCCGTCAAACCCGGAAGCATGAACGCGAAGAGGTTGAGCGCAGGACCCGTTCCGGTCGCCTGCCCCGTCCCTCCTCCCACGGGTTCCGGAGATGCTTCGCGCTCGTAGATCACCGGGATGGGATCCAACCGGCGCCACGCCCGATCGATCCTTTCGCCGGTCTTCGTCACCAGCTCGCCCACTTCCTGAAAACCAGGACGCTGTTTCGCCTCGAACAACGCCCGCCATTCCGCGAGGTCCGGCCGGAAGTTTCGCGCCACCGCGTTCAACACGGTGGTGATCACCGCAACCGCCTCCTCGACGATCGCCGGATGATATTGCCGTGCCGGGTTCTTCACCAACTCCAGTGCGAGTCGCCCCTCGCCCACCAGGTACTGACGGGAGAAATCCGCCGGGATGATCAGCGCCGCCGCGACCGTGTTGTTCGTCACTCGCGACAACGCCTCCGCGCGCGGCAGAAACACCGCGTCGATGTGCCGAGCCGCCTGTTCCTGCCCGAGAGCCCCCCTGAGCAAACGCGTCACCGCCGAGTCATCCTCGTCAACCACCGCCACCTGGATGCGCCCCAACCCGCCGCCATCCCGCCGGTTCGCCCCGCCGAACACCATGCCCAACAGTCCGGTCAGGACCAGCGGCAAACACAGGTGGATCAAGTACGGGACCGGGTTGCGCCACGCGCGACGAAGATCCTTGGCGACGAGAACGCGCAACATGGCCGCTCAATCGATGTCACCCAGGCGCCCCGACCGCACGCGATCACGGGATCGTCGTGTCGCGTTCCAGGTGGTTCTCATTCCCGAAGTCCCCTTCCGGTCAATTGCAGGAACACGTCGTTGAGGCTCGGCTTCTTCAGGGTCACGTTCTCGACCCGGATGGGCAGCGCGAGCAACTCACGCAGACAGTCCGAAGGGTCCCGCGGGGTGAGCGGCGACACCACCCACTGTCGGTCGGTCCGTTGGATCACGCGGAATTGCTCCAGGAAACCCGGCCACACTGCGGGATCCACCTCGGCAAACGCTCCCTCCAAAATAAACAACCGGTCCCCTCCCAGCCGTCCCTGAAGCTCCGCCAGCGTCCCTTCCGCCAGCAACCGGCCGTGGTCGATGATCCCGATCCGATGACAGAACGACTCGGCCTCTTCCAGATAGTGGGTCGTGTACAGGATCGCGGTGCCCTCCGCACCCAGCCCCCGGATGAACTCGAGCACGCTCGCCCGGGCCTGGGGATCGATGCCCACGGTCGGCTCATCCAGCAGCAGAAGTCGTGGACGATGCATGAGCGCCGCCCCCAGGTTGATCCGCCGTTTCATGCCTCCCGAGTACTGTTTCACCGGATCTCCACCCCGATCACTCAGCTGCAAGGCCCCGAGCAGTTCGCCGGCCCGAATCCGTGCCGCCCCACGTTCCAGCCCCGCCAGACGTCCCCAGAATTCCAGGTTTTCGCGCCCCGTCAGTTCCTCGTACAGCGCGATCTCCTGGGGAACCACACCCAGCACCTTCTTGCACTTCGCCGGTTGCAGCCAGAAATCCTCCCCTGCAACCACCACCGTTCCCGCGTCCGGCCGAAGCAGCCCGCACAACATCGAGATCGTGGTCGTCTTGCCCGCCCCGTTCGGCCCCAGCAGCCCATGGATCTCCCCGGCGCGAATCGCGAAGGAGATTCCATCCACCGCACGGATTTCGCCGAAGGACTTGGCGAGTCCGGTCACCTGTAGAATGGGGGGCATCTTGGAAAGTCGTGCGATCTGATCGAATCCGGTTCCGTCACGCAAGACGCGAGGGTTGGTTTCCCCCGGGTTTCAGCTCGCCAGATGCGGTCTGCTTCGGTAATCGGGCCCTTCCATGCGCTACTTCCTGGTCGATACCGAGGGACGCAGGATCGGCCCCTACTCCCGCGAGGAGCTGGCGTTGTTCCTCGCCCGGGGACTGGTGGAAGCCGACTCCCTGGTCATCGCGGAGGGGGACGACGAGGAAGTCCGCCTCGACTCGGTGTTGGTCGAGCAGGACGCCCCGCGACACGGAAATCCGCAACGGCCGTCAGAGTTCGAAGCCGCAGCCTCCCGTCCCCCGAGTGTCACCCAGGATTTTTTGCGCCTCGCCCCCCATCTCATGCTCCCGCTCCGGGATCTCCGACGTCTGCCCTGGCGCGAAAATCGTCGGATCGTGGCCCTCGCTTTTGTGGGGCTGATGCCGTTGATCCTGATGCTTCATCTCCACACCACCAGCAACCTGGGCGTCGCGATCTGGGGCGTTGCCCTCTACAGCTCGCTGATTTGGGCGATCTTTTTTTACATCACCTTTTCACCCAGCGGAATTCAGGTCAGCCGCGGCTTGCTCACCTTCGCCGGTTCCACCGTTTTCTCCATCAGCCTCGTGGCCCTCGCCCGCTGGGTCATCCCCTTCCAGTGGGTCGTGCTCTGGATCAGCGCACCGAACGTGGGAACACGCTGGGCCGGTCACTTGGTCGGCGTGGCCGCCGTCGAGGAATTGGCGAAGCTCTTCCCCCTCTACTTCCTCTGGCCCGCCCGCCTCCGTCCCCAAGCCATGATGTTCTATGGCCTCGTCTCAGGCCTCGGCTTCGGCATCTACGAGGGCGTCGCCTACCAGAGTTCCTACAATCTCCAGATTTCCTTCCCCGACGGCATCCCCACCCCGGAAGGCGCCGGCGTGTATTACATGCTCAATATCCTGCGCATCACCTCCCTGCCCTTCCTCCACGCCATGTGGACCGGCATCGCCGGTTACTTTATCGGCATGGCCGCCCAGTTCCCCCGCCGCCCCGGTGGCTTCATGATCGCCGCCATTCTCGTCCCCTCCTTGCTCCACTCCACCTACAACACGTTCAGCACGTCCATCGCCGGCGTCATCGTCGCCTTCGTCACCGTGCTCGCCCTCAATCTCTACGTTTTCAAAGGCCGGGATTTCGAACGCGCCTTCGAACGCTCCCCCAACCGGTTTTGAACGTCGACGTCCGGAACACACTCCCGCCAGTCTTTCACCTCAACACCTCGTCACCCACGCCATGCCCCCAGTCGCAACCATCCCTGCCATCGTCCCGTGGCAACCCCGCAGGTTCCTCAACCGGCCCCTCTCCCGATCGCTTCAGGCAACCCTCGCCACCTTGCTCGCCCTCGGACTCGCCTTCACGGCCCTTCTTCCTTCGTCGCGGGCCGCCGATCGTCCCGCCCAGACCAACCCCTCCACCAGGTCTTCGCTGCTCTTCCCTTCCGACGGCATCCCGCCCCAGTGGCTGGTCCGCAGCTGGAACGACGTCACCCTTCCCGCCCCCACCAGCGCCAATTGGCGAGTCTCCGACGGCGTCCTCCAAGGCAGTGTCCCCCGCGGCACCTGGCTGCTCAGCCCGGGTGAATACGGCGATTTCGTCCTGGAGTTCGAGGCCCGGGTCGGCGCACGCGGACGCGGCGGTGTCGGACTGCGCCTTCCCCTCCGAGGCAATCCCGCCACAGAAGCTTTCGAGCTGCCCATCGTGGATCCCCAATACTTCGGAACCAATTACACGCCTCAGCCGTGGGAAAACAACGGGGCCCTTTACCAGGCGGTCGCCCCCACCTCCAACCCCTTCAAACCACTCGAATGGAACCGCTACCGGATCGAATGCCAAGGTCCGCATATCACCGTCACCCTCAATGGCAAACGAGTCGTCGATGCCCAACTCACCCCGCTCGACTCCGACAGCAGCACGGGCGCTCAGACCAGTCAGGCCCCGGTGCGCGGGAAGGCCCTCGCTGACCGTCCCCGCCGCGGCCGAATCGGCTTTCTCGAAGTGAGCCGCGGCACCGCCAAGGTCGAGTTCCGTGACGCCAAAATCAGGGAACTGCGTGAACCTCGCGAACCTCGCGAACCTCGCGAACCTCGTTGAACAGCGCGTCCGTAGCGGCGGGCGTCCCGCCTGCCGTAGAGGGGGGCGTCCCGCCCCCCGGAACTCAGCCCGTCCTACTTCCCTATCTCCGCATTGCCGACCGCCCGTTGCAACCGGGCCAACGCCACCAGGTAATCGTGCGTCGCCAGGTTCTGGGTGGTCGCCGCTTCGGTGAGGGCGGTCTGGGCGCTGAGCACGTCCAGTTGGGTTCCGCTCCCGGCCTCCGACCGCGCCGTCGCCAGACGCAGCGCTTCATTGGCCTGTTCCACCACCTTCTTCTGCGACGCCAGAACCTCCTGGGCCTCCAGGAAATTCGAGTAAGCCGTCCGCACTTCGACGGAGATCCGCCGCGACAGATCCTCCAACTGGATTTCCGACTGTTCCGCCAAAGCCTGGGCTTCCACCACTCGGCCGCGGGTTTGCCGTCCGTCCCAGACGTTCCAGGTCGCCTGCACCCCCGCGTTCCAGCCATGCAATTGGCTGTCGAGACTGTCTCCAAAGATGGCCCGGCGCGTTCCGTAACCCGCGAAGGCCTGCAGGCTCGGCTTCTGACCCGCCCGCGCCGTGACCACCCCTTCACGCCGCAGCTTCTCCGAGGCTCGCAACGCCTTGAGTTCGGTCCGCTGTTCCTGCGCCAGGGCCAGAGCCCGTCCCAGATCGATGTCGAAGGGCGGGGCATTCAACCGGTCGCTGAGTAGCAACGGGATGTCCTCCGTCACCTGGTCCGGCACGCGGTACCCCAATAAGTGCGCGAGCAATGTCTTGCCGTTGCGCCAGGCGTTTCGTGCCCGGATCAGCCGGGGTTTTGCGTTGGCGAGTTCCACCTCGGCCCGCAACACATTGAAGCGCGGCACGCTGCCGGCATCGAAGCGCCGCTGGTTGTCCAATAATTCACGTTCGAGCAGTTTCACCGACGCCTCCTGCACCCCGATTTGTTCGAGTGCCAAGAGCGCGCCGTAGTAGGACAAACGCACGTCCAGGAATGTCTCCAGAAGCGCGGTTTGGTACTGCTGCACCGCCATCTCCTTCACCATGCGCGCCGAGCGCAACGCCGACCCCATCCTCCCGCCCTCGTAGATCGATTGCACCACGCGCACACCGACGTTCCACGTCTCCGTCTGTCCAAAGTCGAATTGCCCCAGCGGGGTATCGGCCACATCCAGGGTGGCATCATCCACCGCCGTGAAATTTCCCGTGATCTGCACTTTCGGGAGCAGAATGGCCCGCGTCTGGATCACCACCCCCGCGCTCGCCTCCAAATCCTTCTTGGCCGCCGCCAACCCGCTGTTCTGCGCTTCGGCCAGATTGAGGCAATCGGCCAGGGTGAGAGGACGTTCCGGCCATAACGGCGGCGGCATGTTGGTCCCGCCGCTTTCCGCCCCGTCGGCGACCGCGCCGAGCACGGCCAGACACATCGCCACCACCAACCCCAGCCCCGGCAGCGGTCGGCACGCAGTCGTTGCCGCCGTGGCCCCGCAAGCCTCTGGCGCGAGCCGTCGGCCCGGTGCCGATCGCAATCCCGACGAGACCGTTGGAGAGATTCGTGTCCGTGCTTTCATGAGATGGATTCTGAGTCGGATGCCTGTTTCGTTCGCGAACCGCGCCCCCGCGTCGTCTTCCGCCGTGGCGCGGGCTCCACCGCCGGCTTCTCCAGGGGCACCTCCTGTCGGAGTCCGGCCATCGAAAATCTCAGGATGTGGTCGGCCAGGGCTTCCACATCTCCCAGCACGCCTTCAAGGCCCGGGAACGCCCGCGGAATCACGGGCCGGCAATGGTGATAGAAGACCACCTGCCCCACCACGCTTGCCGTGCAGAGTTGCACCTGAGCCGCCGTCGCCCCGTCTCCCAACACCTCCGCCACCATCCCGCCCAAATGCTCCATCCAGGTCCGGATTTCCTTCGCCACCACCGCGTCCAGGGCCGGCGTGGGATCCACCATCTCCCGCATCAGAAGCCGTCCATGGCAGGCATCCGGACCCGTCGCCAGGAATCGCTCCAAAAAAGCCCGAATAAACCCCCGCAACCGCTGCTCCACCGAGGCACCACCCACCGTCCCTCGGTTCGCCGGAAACAGGCTCAGCGCCTGGCGCAACCCGCAGCGCAACACCTCCTCATACAGCCCTTCCTTGCCACCAAAATGGTAGTTCACCGCCGCTACGTTTGCCCCCGCCTGTCGACAGATGTCCCGCACCGTTGCCCCTCGGAAGCCCGCCGACGCAAACACCTCGGCCGCCGCCGCCACCAACTGCGCGGAAGTTGCCGGCCCGGCACTCCGGCGAACCCGATCCTTCGTCTGACGGCGATTCAAACGCATGTTTCAATTGCGTGTTTAAACCTACGCCACCCGTCGGTCGAGCGAATTGTGGGCGGATTTCATGCGCCGGCTCCGGGTTTGCCTCCCCCTCCGTTCCCTGATTCACTCGCCGCCCCGATGGATATTCTCGCCGACCTGAAATGGCGCGGCCTGCTGGCCGACTGCACCGACTTCGAAGCGCTCGGCAAGCGCCTGGTCGAAGGACCGCTCACGCTCTATTGCGGGTTCGATCCCACCGCCGATTCCCTGCACGTCGGCAATCTGGTGCCCCTGTTCGGTCTCCGCCGTTTCCAACTCGCCGGCCATCGCCCCATCGCCCTCGCCGGCGGCGCCACCGGGATGATCGGCGATCCCAGCGGCCGTTCCTCGGAACGCAATCTCCAGACCCGCGAACAGGTCGACCACAACATCGCGCAGATCCGCGGCCAACTGTCGCGCTTCCTCGACTTCGACTGCCCCACCCACGCGGCGCGTCTCGTCGACAACGCGACCTGGACCGCCCCCATCTCCTACCTGGATTTTCTCCGCGACATCGGAAAGCACTTCTCGATCAATGTCATGGTCGGCAAGGAATCCGTCCGTGCCCGAATGGAGAGCGACACCGGCATCAGCTACACCGAGTTCAGTTACATGCTCCTTCAGGCCTTCGACTTCTGCCATCTGCGGCAGGAATTCGGCTGCGAGCTTCAGACCGGTGCCACCGATCAATGGGGCAACATCACCGCGGGCATCGATCTGTGCCGGAAACGCCTGCACACCACCGTCTGGGGACTCACCCACCCGCTGCTCACCAAGTCCGACGGCACCAAGTACGGAAAGTCCGCCTCCGGCGCCGTGTGGCTCGACGCCGCCAGGACCAGTCCCTACCGCTTCTACCAGTTCTTCATCCAAAGCGAGGACGCCGATGTCGGCAAACTGCTGCGTGTGCTCACCTTTCTGCCCCAGGAACAGGTTGAGGATCTGGAACGTCAGCAGGCCGCCAACCCCGGCGCCCGTCCCGCCCAAACCGCCTTGGCCCGGGAGATCACCACCCTGGTCCACGGCAAGACCGCCTGCGAAGACGCCATCCGCGCCTCCGCCATTCTCTTCGGTGGCGAACTCGCCGGGGTGCAGGAATCCACCTTCAACGAAATCGTCGGCGAGGTGCCCACGCGTGAGATCGAACGCAGCCGGCTCGAAGGTCCCGGACTGGCGCTGACCGAAGTGCTGGTGCACGCCGGTCTCTGCCCCAGCAAAGGTCAGGCCCGCAAGGATCTCGAAGGCGGCGGCATCTACCTCAACAACGTGCGCGAAGCCGCCGTCCAACGCCTCGTCACCACCAACGACCTGCTCTTCGGCAAACACGTGCTCCTGCGCAAAGGCAAGCGCACCTACACCGTCGTCACCGCGCGTTAGCCATCGCCCCACGTACCGGCAGCTCGTAGCACACCGCTTCCACGTCGTTCCGGACCAAAAGGTACCGGCCAGCCAGCGTCGGATAGTTCCAAGTCTTGCTGCTCAACGCCTTCAACCGGCCCAATTCCTGGAACGCTTCCGGATTCGCCGTCGCCAGGATCACCGGGCCCGGCTCGCTTTGAATCAGCACCAGATCATCGACGATCAACGACTGTCCCGCTCCGTACCGACCATCTTTCCACCGGCGTTGACCCGTCGATGCCTCGACGCAGGCGAGCAACCCATCGTCGAGTCCGTACAGGAATCCGTCACGATACCCGGCGCTGTTGAACTGCGTCTTCATCATCTTGTTGCGCCACAGTTCCTCCGCCGAGAGACGGCCATCCGCTTCAGCCTTCACCTGAAGCATCACGCAGCCGACGCCATAGCCCGCCGACAAAAACAGCCGGTCGCCGTCCAGCACCACCGGCTGGGTCGCCTTGGGCCAGTTGTCGCGCCCCCAGGGGACATCCAACAACACCGTGCCCGTCGCCGGATCGTGTCCGGTCAGGCTTGCCGCGTTCACCGACAGCACCAGCCGTTTGCCGGCAACCGTGGCCAGGATGGGTGAGGCGTAGCTGGCCTTGTCGCTGCCCGCCTGCCAGAGCGGTGTGCCGGTCTCGCGATGGAAAGCCAAGACGGTGCTGCCGTTGGTCGCCCCGCCGGTCACCACGACTGTGTCGTCGAACACCAGCGGCGACGCGCTGATACCCCAGGTGATGTTGGGCAAGCCCTGCTCCGCCAGAACGTCCCGCGTCCACACCCGACGTCCCGAGCCAGCTTCCAGGCAGTCCAGAATCCCGGTCCCGCCCAAGGCGAACACCCGGCCCTTGTCGACCGTTGGCGTCGCCCGCGGCCCTTCACCGCTTTGCCATTGGAAGAAGCGCACCTGGTTGGTGTGGGCCCACAACAAACGCCCTGTCAGCACGTCGTAGCAGGTCACCCACTCCTCCTCCCCGCGTTGTTCCTCGGTGAACGCCCGACCGCCCACCACGGCGAAAGCCGACCATCCGCCGCCCACCGGCTGACGCCAGAGTTCTTTCGGCGGCGTGGCTGACCAGTCGCGGGAAAGTTGGGATCCCTGCAACACCCCGTCGCGATTCGGCCCCAGGAATTGCGGGGTGTTCTTCAATCCCTCCGGCGCCACGTCGAGCCGGTTCGTCGCCACCACCTCGCCAGCCCCGGCAACCAAACCACTTCCTTGGGCAATCCGGCTTCCGCTTCGATCCGGAGTCCCTTTCAGCACCAGGCGCGGCAGACCGGTGCCGTCCACCGTTCCATCCACCCGCAACACCTGCCGGGCACCCACCACCACCAGGGCGATCACCGCCAGAATCCCCAACCGCAGCCGCCACCGCACCCGGCTGAGCAAGGCGAACCACACCAGCGTGAGCACCAGGCCGAGGCCCAGGATCGCCGAGGTGGCCCAGGCCTTGAGGTTGTTCTCCATCTCCGGCTGCATCCGAACCAGCGCCAAAGCCGCCAGCACCAGGACCGCAACACCCGCCAGAAACCAGAGCCGATGACCGGCCGGACGAGAGGGCACTTCATTCATAGGATACCTTTCAAAATCAAAGCTTCCGCCGTTCTGCCTGTTCCAAACCACCGACCTGCGCCGACGTCGCCGCCGGCACGTCAGGACTCCAGCCGCCCCCAAGCGCCTTGTAGAGTCTCACCAGATGCTGCCCCAACAGCCGATCGCTTTGCACCAGGCTTTCCTGCGCCGCCAGCAACGATCGCTCCGCATCGAGCACATCCAGAAAATCCACCAGCCCGCCACGGTACCGTTCGTTCGCCAGAACCGAGGCTCGTCGCGTGCCCGCCTCCGCATCCGCCAGCGCCCGTCGACGCTCCTGTTCCTGCCCGAATCCCATCAGCGCATTCTCCACTTCCTCCAGCGAGGTCAGCACGGTCTGTTCATAGCGCAGCAGCGCCTGTTCATGCCTCGCGTTCTCCGCCCGGATTTGTTGCCGAATCCGACCCGCGTTGAAGATCGGCCATCGCACGCTCGGCCCAAGCGACCAAAACCTGCTCCCGCCATCGAGCCAGTCCTCCGCCTGCACGCTCTGAAATCCCGCCGCGCCGGTCAGATAGAACTTGGGCAGCAATTCCGCCTTCGCCACCCCGATCTGCGCTGATGCCGACGCCACCTCGCGTTCCGCCCGCCGAAGGTCCGGCCGCTGACGCAGCAGCTCGGAAGGAAGTCCGACCGGAATCACCGGCGCCACCACCGCCGCGCCTGGGTCCACATCCGCTGTCGCAACCCATTCCCCCGGTGGTCGCCCCAGCAACACACTCAGCCGATGGATCGCCCGGTGCCGGGTCTCTTCCAGCGGCGGAATCTGCGCCCTTGTCGATGCCGTCTGCGCCTCCGCCCGCGCGGTGTCCAGCTCACTGGCCAACCCCGCTTGAAAGCGGTCCCGGGTCAACGCCGCCGTCTGTTCCTGAGCCGCCAGATTGCCGCGCGCCACCGCCAACTGACGTTGCGCCCCGCGCCATTCCAGATAGTTCCACCCCACCTCCGCCAACACGCTCACCAGCACTTCCCGCCCCCGTTCACCCGCCGCCTCCCACTCCGCCTGAGCGGCTTCGGTGGCCCTCCGCCGCCCGCCAAACACATCGATTTCCCAGCTCATGTCCAAACCCGCATCCAACAGGTCCTGCTCCAGGTCGAGACCCGATGCCTCCACCTGCTGGCCCATCACCGTGTTCCCGCTCAGTCGCGACCGCGACGCCGATCCCGCAACGTCCACCGACGGAAAGAGAGCCGAACGCACCACGCCCCGCAGCGCCCTTGCCTCGCGCACCCGCGCGTGAGCCACCCGGATCTCCAGGTTCGCCGATGTCGCATCCGCCATCAGCGCGTCGAGCGTCGGATCACGAAACACCCGCCACCATTCCGCGAGCGAAACCGCCGCGGAACGGTCCACGGACTCAGCGAGCCCCGTTGGAGTCGCTGATCGATATCCCGCCGGCAGGGAGACCTTCGGCGCCTGATGCTCGGGACCCGTCCGACACCCGGCCACCACGACCGCCGCCAGCAGCGGAAGCAGCCGCAACCAACGGACGAAGGTCGGCCAGGGAGAACGCATGAGCATGGAATACGCCTTGAGACCCTCGCCCCAGGTCCTCGAATTGTGACCGAACCTTCGCCCGAAAGGCGTGCCCCCCCACATCCGTCCCGCGCCCTCCAGGGCGGTCCGGATGGAAGGGCCGAAGGCCCGCGACATACCAGCCTGGGGCAACGCCCCAGGTGAACGATTACCGCGGAATCCAAGGGCTGAAAGCCCGTACCAACCCTGGCTGAGATCTGGGGAATTTGGGCGCGGATTGTCACCCGATGGGTCGGGCTTACAGCCCTGGGCCGAGTTCTTGGCGGCGCTCCTGGGCCTTTGGCCCAGGCTGGGATGGAACGGGCCGTTGGCCCGTGCGAAGGGCACGTGCGAAAGCCAGTTCATGGAGTACTCCCCGTCCGAAATCGACCTGCCGACGGCCCATGAACCGTGGAGCGAGGAATGCAGCGAGCGGCCCTCACCCCGGCCCTCTCCCGGAGGGAGAGGGAGAATATTCTCCACGGGTTTCGAAGGGTTGAGCCGGGCGTTGGCTGGAACGGGTCGCGACGGCTCGGATGGCTGGAGTTCCGGCATGTCGCCGTGCGGGATATGCGACACCCTCTCCCCCCGGGAGAGGGCCGGGGTGAGGGAGCCGGCTTCAACCCTCGCGATGGCTTGCATGCGACGTTTCATGGTTCCTCACTTCTGCGCCATCGCCACCCGCAGGTCGGCGGCTTCGATGAAGACATCCATCTGTTGCCCCACGAACAACGGCGTCTCCGTGCCGTCGATCCGATAAATCGCCTGAAGCACCCGGGTGTCGACCCGTTCGGTGCTCGCGCCCGTCAGCGACAACTTCGGCACGACCAGCGGCTCGAATCGCACAAACGTCACCGGCATGCGCAGCTGGGGATTCCCCCGCACCTGGGCTTCAGCACGCGCGCCAGGCTTCACTCTCCAGCCTTCGTGCTCGTCGATGTCCACCCGCACATGCAGCGGATCGGTGCGGCCCAACACCAGCCACGGTGACGAGGTCGCCCCCGCCGTCGCATACTCGCCGGCCCGGATGCGCAGTTGCAGGATCTGGCCGTCGATCGGCGCGGTCACCGTGCTCCGTTCCAGGTCCGTCTCCACGCTCTGGAGCGCCGCGCGCGCAGCCATCACGGCCGCCTCCGCCGCGGCCACTTCGGCGTCGGCGGCTCCGACCTCGGCCTCGGCGATTTCCACCGAGCTCCGACGCCGTGTCAGTTCCTCAACGCTGATGCTTCGCGGATCGGACACCGCTTCGGCAAAACGCAGCGTTCGCTGCACATCCGACAAACCGGCCCGCGCCTTCCGCGCGCGCGCCCGCGCCGTGCCCACCCCCGCCTCACGGGCCGCGAGTTCGGCATGCCTCTCCGCGTGCATCGCGTCCAACGCCCGGGTGTCCAGCTTCACCAGCGGGTCCCCGGCCTTCACCGACTGACCGACCGTCACCCACACCTTCTCCACCACCCCGGAAAGATGGGAACCCATCGAGATGTTCTCCGAACTCGCCTCCACCAGCCCCACCGCGGCGACACGGTTCGGGAACCCGGCGCTCGGCGGCGCCACCGCCGGCTGGGAAAGTTCATGACGCGGCTGGCTCCGCGCGATCGACACACACGCCAGGATCAACACCACCACCGCCGACAGCGGCAACACGAGGTTTCGGTTCATGGTTCAGGGGCTTGGGGTCATCCGTTCCTGCGAAAAGTTTCCGTCGAAGTGATCCGCCCGTCGTCCATGTGGGCGATCGAATCCGCGAAGTGATAAACCCGGTTGTCATGCGTCACCACGATGACGGCCCGCTCCGGGTGGACCGCCGACCCGGCGAGCAGTTCCATCACCGCCTCGCCGGTCGCGTGATCCAGGGCGGCGGTCGGTTCGTCGCACACGATCAGCCGGGGTTCGTGCACCAGGGCCCGCGCCAAAGCCACCCGCTGCTGCTGACCTCCGGAAAGCTTCGAAGGCTGGGCGTCCGCCCGCGATTCCATGCCGAGCCGCACCAACAACGCCCGCGCCCGATCCACCGCCTCCCGACGCCGCATGCCGGCCGCCAGCAGCGGAACCGCCGCGTTCTCCGCAGCCGTCAGCGATGGCAGCAGGTTGTATTGCTGAAACACAAAGCCCAGGTGCTGTCGCCGAAACACAATCCGCTCCTCCGCCCCCAGTCGCTCGGTGTTCCGTCCAAACAGCTCAACGCTCCCCTGGGAGGTGTCCAACAATCCGGCAATCACCGAGATCAGGGTCGTCTTGCCACACCCGCTCGGTCCCACCAGGAAAGTCATCTCCCCCGCCCGCGCCTCGAAGTCCACCCCGCGCAGCACCGGCACCCGGGCATCACCCTCCCCGAAGTGCTTGTGAACTTCCCGACATTGAACCGCCAGCGGCCCGGCGCCACCCGCCACCCGCACCGAGTCTACGGAGGATTTGTGTTCGTTCATGGCTTTGTGTGTTCGCGCTGAGCAGTGTTCCTGGAGTCTGGTGTTCAACCGCGAAACACCGCCGCCGGCTCCAGCACCAACACCCGTCGGATGCTCAGAAGACTCGCCGCCACCACCACCAGGAACATCAGCACCGCCACCCCCGCCGCACTCTGCCAGAGCAACACAATCCCCCGCGTGGCCGTCTTCGTTCCGAAGACCTCAAAGAAGGTCGCCGCCATGCCTGTCCCCAACGCATACCCGATGAAGCCCACCGTGAACGCCTGCAACAGAATCATCCCCACCAACCGGAGGTTCGTCACCCCGATCGCCTTCAACGCCCCGAACTGCCGCAGGTTCTCCACCGTGAACAGATAGAAGGTCTGCCCCGACACCACCAACCCCACGATCAGCGCGATCCCGATCGTGATGCCGAAATTCACCGGGATTCCCGTGTTCTCCAGATAGTGCCGGATGCAGTCCCACCGGAATTCATCCGTCGTCCGCGCCTTCAGCCCCGTGCCCTCCCGGATCCGACGCGTCAGTTCGTCCAAGGGAACCCCAGGCTCCCCCCGCACCAGCACAAACGCCATCTGGCTTCGTTCGCGTCCCAGAAAATTCAGCGCCTCCGAGTACCGCGCATGAATGATCGGAAAGGTCGCAAAGGGTGCCGACGCCTCCGAAATGCCCACCACCCGCACCCGATGATCATTCATCTCCAGGGTCCTCCCCAGTTCCAGCGGTTCACCCGGGAAGAGGAGCAGATACCCCGCCCGATCGATCACGATCGAGTCCGGCTCCCGCAGGCTCTCCCAGGTCCCCAGGACCATCCGACGCGGCGCTCCCACCAGCGTCGCATCGTCCAACCCCAACACCACCGCCGCCGAGAACCGACCTTCGGGGGTCCGCGCCACCGGCTGTCCCTTGAACAACCGCACCGCATACCCCACCCCGGGAATCCCGCGCACCCGCAGCAGATCCGTGTCCTTCAGCGCCTTGGTCTCCTCGAAATACCGCGTCGCCGGATCCATCACCCACACCTCCGCATCCGTCACATCCCCCACCTGACTGCCCGTCCGCCGCATGATCCCGGCGAAGATGCTCGTCTGGTTCTCCAGCAGGAAGGTGCTGAACGCGATCGCGAAGATCAGTCCCAAATACTTCACCCGATCTCCCGTCAGCATGCGTAGGGCGACAAAATTCATCGGCGCAGTCCTCGTGGTTGAAATCCGACTATCATTGAACCGCGGTAAAACAATGACGCGCAGTCATAATGAACTCAAAAAAAGTCAGGGGGTTTTGAGCCAGGTGGCTTCCGGAAACACTTCGTCGCGGATCCGGCGGTCCGTGGCCGCGTAGTCCCACTCCGCCAGCAACGGCTTCCATCCCCACCCATCACACACCCGGTCCTGGTTCTGCCGGACCACGCAGATCGGGTCCTCGATCCCCGCCAGGAGCTGAACGTCCGGCTGCATCGCCACAATGTGGCTGCCCATGGTGATCGCAAACAGGCTCAGAGTGACGTCCACCGCCCGGTGTTCCCGCGGAAGATCCCCCACCGCCTGCGCCTCCACCGCTATCGCGTTGGTCGTCTGAAACAATCGGCCCGCCTGAACGCCATGCAACCGCCGCCGTTCCAGCGAGGCTTTCTCCCAAAAGGAGGCTGATTTCAGCATCATCTCCACGTTGAAATAGTCCCGGTGCATGATCGCGAACTGGCAGCACGCAAACCCGATCGCCCGCATCCGCTCCCGGGAACGCCCCTGAAACCTCGACGCCCGCTCAAACAGATCCGCGCGCTCCCGAGCCGCCCGGGTCGCAATCGCCAGCGTCAGATCCTCCTTCGACTCAAAATGCAGGTAGAGCGTCCCTTTCGAGTACTCCACCGCCGCCGCCAACTCATCCAGGTTCAGATCCTGAAACCCGTCCCGCACCAGCAACCGCTGGGCATGGTCCAGGATCAGCGCCTCCCGCTCGGCGCGTTCCCGCTCTTTCCTGACCTGGGTCACCGACATCGCCCCCACATCGTGCTGTTTTTTGACCGTGCGTCAAAAAGAATTTTTACGTCATGAAACCATCCGCCTTCCTCGGTCCTCCGTCTCGACACACCCCCTCGCTTGTGTTCGGCCACGGTCCTGATGTCATTGCCCCAAGAACTCACCACCCCAGGATCCCATGGCCCACCTACCCTGGAACCATGCCTCCGTAGCGGCGGGCGTCCCGCCTGCCGTAGAGGGAGGCGTCTCGCCCCCCGGAGTCCTCGGTTCATGGGCCGTGGGCAGGTCATTTTTGAACAGGTACCTCTCCATGAACCCGTCGTCCGTAGCGGCGGGCGTCCCGCCTGCCGTAGAGGGGGGCGTCTCGCCCCCCGGAGTCCTCGGTTCAAGGGCCGTGAGCAGGTCGATTTCGAGCAGGTGCCTCTCCACGATCCCCTTCCTCCTCTGGCTCGCCATTGCCCTCTTCCCACGCCATGCCCTGACCCAAACCGCCCCAAACCAAACTCCCTTCCCCGCCCCCATCACCTCCACGTCCCTCCACAACCTGTTCCGCGTTTCAACCCACGTGTTTTCCGGCAGTTCCCCGGAAGGCGACGCCGCGTTCGCGGAACTCCGCCGACTCGGCATTTCCACCATCGTTTCCGTCGATGGCGCCCGCCCCGACATCGAGACCGCCCGGCGCCACGGTCTCCGCTACATCCATCTCCCCATCGGCTACGATGGCCTATCGACCAACCGCGCCAGGCAACTCGCCCAGGCCGCGGCGACCGTCCAGGGACCCATCTATGTCCACTGCCACCATGGCAAGCATCGGGGCCCCTCCGCCGCGGCCATTCTCTGCCTCTCCAAGGAAACGTGGTCCGCCGATCAAGCCGTCGAGTGGCTCCGGCGCGCCGGCACCGCGCCGGACTATCCCGGGCTGTATCGCAGTGTGCGCGACTTTGTTCGTCCGGCACCGGACCGCCTGGGCGCGATGCCGCCACTTCCCGAGATTTCCCCGACCTCCACCCTGGTCGAGTCCATGGTGGCCATCGATGTTCACACCGAGCATCTCAAGGCGGCACAAAAGGCCGGCTGGGGAAGCGTCCCCGGACATCCCGATCTCGAGGCCCGGCACGAAGCGACTCAGTTATGGGAACTTCTTCGCGAACTGGCTCGGCACCCGTCCACGCTGGAACGTCCAGTGGAGTATCAAACCAGCCTCGCTGCCTCCGAACAGGCGGCCGACTCCCTTCGATCGGTGTTGAACAGGTCCCCGCTCGACACTGCCACCGCCGACGCGGCCCTGACGCAACTCAACGCCTCCTGCACGACCTGCCACAAGGCCCACCGCAATGCTCTGAAATGACCGCCCTGGGTGTGGCAAACAAAGCCGTCGCAAGGGGTTCCCACCTCCAAGTGGACATGGAGCAAGGATAAGACTCTTCTAATCGCAGCCGGGGCTCTTTCTGAAGTTCCGTCGTCCATGCTGGCGGGCATGGAAGTGACCCATTCATGAAAAGGACCCTGATTTGGGACCTGCCTACCCGACTTTTTCATTGGGGATTCGTAGGCCTCGTCACCGCATCTGTCGTCATTGCGCTGACCGTCGACGACGACCACCCGTTCTTCCAATGGCACATGCTTTGCGGCCTGGGTGCCGCCTCCCTGCTCGTGGCGCGGGTGCTTTGGGGTTTCGTCGGTTCCTGGCCATCGCGGTTCTCCCAACTGCCGCTCCGACCCCACGAGATCGCGAAGTATTTCGCCGGAGTCGCATCGGGCAACGCTCTCCGATACCCCGCCCATAACCCGGGCGCCGCGCTCGCCGCGGTAGCCATGTTTCTGCTGGTCCCGGCGCTGGTGCTGACGGGTATCGGGGTCCTCTCGGACGACCTCCATGAACCACTCGCCTACGCCCTGATGGGCGTGATCGTGCTGCACTTGGTCGGCATCGCCGCCCATACCCTTCGACACCGCGAGAACATCGCCCTTTCGATGATCACGGGTTTCAAGCAAGCACCGACTTCGGTCCAACCGGTTCCAGTCCGACCGCTCTGGGGCCTCGCCTTCATGGCCGCCGCGATGGCTTGGATCGCCGGACTCGTGACTCATTGGGACACGCGGACCGCTTCGATCCGACTTCCCGGAACGAACATCGAAGTCCCGCTTGGCGGGAAGGAATCCGAACATCAGGCGAAGGGCGATCGCTCCCACCGCTCGAGGGACCATGACAACGACTAATTCCAATTCCGAGGGCGCGCCCAGCATTCCCCCTTGTGTCGCGTGCGCATCCCAGATCGCCCCGCGCCGTCTCGCACGCTGCCGGCTCAGGCTCGCGGGTCGCGCCTGTGAAGGCTGCGCGTTCCGACTGGAGCGCAAGGCGGAACGCATCCGTGGCGTCAGCCGCGCCTCGGCGTCCTTCATCGGTGGGGCGATGAACGTCACCTACGACGAAGCGGCCCTCACCGAGGACGATCTGGTCCGGAAAATCCAAGCCACCGGTGCACCAGCGACCCGGTTCGACGAGTCTGCGGGTGTGGAAGCTGACGGCGGCGGGTGGAAGGAAGGGCGGCTGGAGATCGCCCTCACGGCAGCCACGCTGATCCTGATGATTGCCGGCTGGGCACTGTCCAAGGCCGGAGCGCCTGCCGTGCTGGGCGTCGTCGCCTACGGACTGGCCTACCTAGCCGGCGGATACTTTGGCGCCCTCGCGAGTTGGCGATCCCTGCGCCACGGGACCATGAACGTGGACCTACTGATGGTCATCGCCGCACTCGGGGCCGCCATCGTCGGCGCTCCGTTCGAGGGCGCCATGCTCCTGTTTCTCTTCTCCCTTTCGAACGTGCTTCAAAGCCACGCCATCGATCGCACCCGCAGAGCGGTTCAGGCCCTGATGAAACGCCGCCCAGCCCAGGCCCTCTGCCGTCGGAATGGCACCACCCTCATGGTCCCCACCGAACACCTGGTCGTCGGAGATATTCTCATCGTGCGCCCCGGCGAGGCCATACCGCTCGACAGCGTCGTGGTGGAGGGCGAGAGCACCCTCGACGAGTCCATGCTCACCGGCGAATCCATGCCGGTCACCAGGGGAGTCGGGCAGTCTGTCCTCGGCGGGACCGTCAATCAAACCGGCGGACTCGAGGTCCGCGTCTCGCGGCTGGCCAAGGATTCCACCCTCGCCCGACTCGTCCGCCTCATCGAGGACGCCCAAAGCGGGAAGGCAAAAACCCAGCGATTTCTGGAACGTGCGGAACAAGTCTACGCCATCGGCGTCCTATCGCTGACCTTCGCCCTCGTCCTGGTGCCCTGGCTGTTGCTCGATCAGCCGTTCGACGCCGTGTTTTATCGTGCGATGACCGTCATGGTCGTCGCCTCGCCCTGCGCACTGATCATCAGCACCCCGGCTTCCATCCTTTCAGCGATCGGCGGCGCAGCCCGCCGCGGCATCCTCTTCAAAGGCGGCGCACACCTGGAACGTACGGCGGGCATCCAGGTCATCGCCTTCGACAAGACAGGCACCTTGACCCGGGGAAAACCGCAGCTGACCGACATTCTGGTCCACGATGAACGATTCCCGTTTGAGTCCTGCACGAACCGCGAAGCCCTCGAACTGCTCCGGATTGCGGCTGCCATCGAGGCCAAATCAGAACATCCGCTCGCCCGGGCCATCGTCTCCGCGGCCAACGACCGACGCATCCCCGCAACCGATGCGAGCGCCTTCCAATCGACCTCCGGAAAAGGCGCCACCGCGACCGTCGAAGGCCGCCGCATCGCCATCGGAAGTCCCGCCTTCTTCGCATCCGTCACCGTCGACCCCCTGGGCTCGGCCCGCGAACAAGTCGACGCCCTTCAGGATGAGGGAAAAACCTGTGTGCTCGTCGGGGAACTCCAAGGCGACTCACGCGCCGCGCGAATCCTGGGTGTCATCGCTGTGGCCGACGTTCTGCGTCCCGGGGCGGCGGACGTGATCCGACTCCTGAAAACCAACGGGATTCGCCGGGTGGCGATGCTGACCGGCGATCATCCCCGCGTCGCCGCAGCCATCGCGCACGCTGCCGGGATCGACGAAGTGCACGCTGGCCTCATGCCCGAGGATAAGGTGCGGATCGTCCGGGACCTACGTAACTCCGGTCCAGTGGCGATGGTCGGCGATGGTGTGAATGACGCGCCCGCGCTCGCCGCGGCCGACATCGGAATTGCGATGGGAGCCGCAGGAACCGATGTGGCCATGGAAACCGCCGATGTCGTCCTGATGGGGGAAAGTCTGGAGAATATTGAGGTGGCCCTTGAGATCAGCCGGCGCGCACGACGCGTGGTCACACAGAACCTCACTTTCGCCCTCGCCGTCATTGTGTTCATGGTTTTCGCCACACTCTTTGGAACCGTCCCCATGCCGGTCGGAGTCGTCGCCCACGAGGGCAGCACCGTGCTCGTGTGCCTGAATGGATTGCGTCTCCTGATGCCAGGTCCAAGGGCTCGCCGCCGTTGAGCCGCATTTCCGGCCAGCTTACCGGCTCGCTTCCCACCCCTCCAGGCCCTGGAATCCCCCCATGCGCATCCTCGTCGCAGAAGATGATGCCAAGGTGGCGGAGCACCTGCGCAGGGCCCTTTGCGAAGCCGGCTATGCGGTCGATGTCGCCGTCGACGGACCGGAGGCACTCTGGATGGCGGAAAACCATCCGTACGACGCCATGGTCCTGGACGTGATGATGCCCGGACAGGACGGCATCACCACCCTCCGCCAAATGCGCCGCAAAGGTTTCAATGCCCCCGCCATTTTCCTCACCGCCCGCCACGAACTGGAGGACCGAGTCCGCGGTCTCGACGCCGGCGCCGACGACTATCTCGCCAAACCATTCTCCATGGTCGAACTGCTCGCACGACTTCGAGCCGTGCTGCGCCGTCAGCGCGCTGAACCGATCGACCGCCTCCGGGTCGCCGATCTCGAACTGGACCTCCTTGCCCGCACCGCCCACCGCCAGAACCAGGAAATTCCCCTCACCAACCGCGAATTCGCGGTTCTCGAACTCCTGATGCTCGCGTCGCCCCGTCCGGTCAGCAAAACGGCCATCATCGAGCATGTCTGGGACCAGCACTTCAATTCAGGCACCAACGTCGTCAACGTGTATGTGAACTATTTGCGTGAGAAGATCGATCGACCCGGCTGGTTGCCACTCATCCAAACCGTCCGCGGAGTGGGCTTCGTCCTGAAGGAACCCGGCTCATGAACTCCCTGCGCGTGCGGATGACCGCCTGGTTCACCGGCAGCCTTCTGGTGGTGCTCGGCGTCTACATCGGCGTCACTTATCTCCACCTCCAACACGAACTACGGATCGAAAAATGGGAACGCGAACATCCGGACCGCTCCGATTGGGTCCTCCATGGCAGCTATTCCCAGGCCGAGGTCGACGATATCGCCGGTGAATTGTGGCGGCTGTCCCTCTTCTACGCCCTCCCCGTCGCCGCGGTCGCCGTGGGCGTCGGATATTTCCTCGCCCTTCGATCGCTCCGCCCACTGACCGAGCTCGACCAACAGTTGAAGGCGATCGGCGCACGGAACCTGTCCCTCCGCGTCCACCTCACCCGCGCGGACCGCGAATTCCAGGCCATGGAAGCCAACATCAACGAACTCCTGGCTCGCCTCGAAAACTCGTTCCGCCAGTTGACCGAATTCTCCGCCCAGGTGGCCCACGAGGTGCGCGCACCTCTCACCCTCCTCCGCCTCCAGATCGAGGACTCCGCGGGCCGGATCGAGCCCGCCCTTGCCGAGTCCATCCAGGAGGAACTGGGCCGGCTGTCCGACTACGTCGACCAGTCGCTGCTCCTGGCAACCGCCCAGCAGGGCCGCCTCCAGCTCAAGGTCGAACACGTACCGCTCCACGCCACTCTCCGGGACTTGCTCGAAACCTACGAGCTCTGGGCCCGAAGCCAGCAGCGCACCATCGAGTTCGTCGCATCCACCGAGCCGGTGCTCGCTGCCGACACAAGATACGTCCGCCAAATGCTGCACATCCTCCTGACCAACGCGATGCGCCATGGCGCCGGCCCCATCCGGGTGGAGCTCGTCACCGTTCCCAATGCTGCGTCCTGCCGAATCACGAATGGGATTCCCTCCCGCGCTTCCCCCACGACGGGAAACGGGTTGGGGCTCCGCCTCGCCCATGCCTTGGCGTCCGCCCAAGGCTGCGCGTTGTCGACAAGCTCCACGGCGGATGCATTCACCGCCGAGATCCGCTGGTCCACCTGGGCACCGTCCCACGGGTAGCCGCCAAGATTCGCGAATCGCGCATTGGGACCATGAACCGGGGATTCCGGGGGGGCGAGACGCCCCCCTCTACGGCAGGCGGGACGCCCGCCGCTACGGACGCACGGTTCATGGGTAGACCTCCCGCCGCAGCCCGGGTGAAGCGCAAGAAAGGGTGAGGGATTGGCAAGTCGCGGAATGCGGAAGGCGTTTGGCAGCGTCAGCTTGTTACCGGGCGCAGTCCGACCAGCGTGCCGCCACGGGTTTCACCCCGATCCCCACATTCCTGGGATCGCCGGCAGACACGCCCGATACCGGAGTACCACCATGCTCCCCGGCCCCAGTCTTTATTCGCTCTCCAGCGTGGACAATCCGCCCCCCAACCCATCGGCCGCCGCCCCCATGCCGCGGGCCTACGAGGGCACCGTCCGAACCCTCGTGGAGTACCTGCCCCAGAAGGTGTTCCTCAAGGATCGCCAGTCCCGTTACCTCTTCGTCAATGAAAGCTATGCCCGCGATCTGGGCCTCAAAGCCGAAGAGGCGGTGGGCAAGGATGATTATGAGTTCTTCTCCCCGGATCTCGCCGAGAAATACCAGGCCGATGATCGGCGGATCATGGAGTCCGGCAGAAGCGAGGAATTGGAGGAGCAATACCTTCAAGACGGTCGACGCGTCTGGATTCAGATCACCAAAGCCCCGGTCCACGGCCCCGACGGTCAGGTCGTCGGCGTCTTCGGCATTTTCCGGGACATCACCGAAAAGCGTGAGGCCCAGATCGGCTTGCGCCGCCACGCCGACATTCTCGCCGCCGTGTGCTTTGCCGCGCAGGGATTCCTCCGAATCTCCAACTGGCGGGAAAACATCACGGAACTGCTGGCACGACTCGGGCAGGCCGCCAAGGTCAGCCGCTCGGTTCTGTTTGAGACGCATCCCATGGAAGGAGGCGAAACCATCGTCAGGCTTTCGGCCGAATGGGCCAGTCCTCCGTTCAAGTGCCGGATGGACGATCCCGCCCTGCAGAATCAGCCCACCATTGCCAGCGGGTTCCAACGCTGGGCTGCCATCCTGTCCGTCGGCGAGATCGTCCAAGGTCATGTCCGGGACTTCCCTCCTGCCGAAAGACTCCAACTCAGCCACTATGGCATCCTGTCCGTGGCCGCGGTTCCCGTCTTCGTGGCCGGGCAGTGGTGGGGATTCCTGGCCTTCGAGGAATGCGATACCGAACGAACCTGGAAACCCGAGGAACTCGCCGCCCTGCAAGCCGCCGCCAATATCCTCGGTGAAGCGGTCCAACGCGGGCAGAACGAGGAATCCCTCAAGCGCGTCACTTCCCAGCTTCTCCAGGCGCAAAAGCTGGAGGCCATCGGACAGCTCGCCGGCGGCATTGCCCACGATTTCAACAACATCCTCGCCGCCACCCTGCTCAACCTCAACCTGCTCAAACGAACGCTGCCCCCCCACGGTGACAGCGATCAGCTCCTCGCCGAACTGGAAACCGACGTCCAGCGGGCCACCAGCCTCACCCGACAACTCCTGCTGTTTGGACGCCGATCGGTCATGCGCGTCGAGCCCCTCGACCTCAATCAGGTCGTCGAAGACCTGCTTCGCATGCTCCGCCGGCTCATCGGTGAGCATGTCCATCTCGAATGGCACCCTGCCGGCCCCATGCCCTCCATCCCCGGCGATCCCGGAATGCTGGAACAGGTCATCGTCAATCTCGTCGTCAACGCTCGCGATTCCATGCCCACAGGCGGTCGCATCCGCCTCGATACCCGTATCGTCGAAATCCAGCACCCCAAAGACGTGCACCGCGCCGACGCACGCCCAGGCCAGTACCTCTGCCTGGCCATCGCGGATACCGGCTGCGGCATGACCGCCAACGTGCTCCAGCACATTTTCGAGCCCTTCTTCACCACCAAGGAACCCGGAAAGGGCAGCGGCCTCGGACTCGCCACCGTCTACAGCATCGCCCAACAGCACGGTGGTTGGGTCACCGTGGACAGCACCGTCCACCAAGGCAGTCTTTTCCAGGTCTTCCTCCCCACCCTGCCCGACGCGAGTCGACCAAGCCCCTGCAACACCCACCCGCCAGCCTTTCCGGGAGGCACGGAAACCATCCTGCTCGTCGAGGACGAACCCAGCCTTCGGCGAAGCATCAGCGGCTTCCTGCGCCACATGGGTTACCGGGTCATCGAAGCCACCGATGGACCCGACGCCTTGCGGCTTTGGTCTCAGCACGCCCAGGAAATCGACCTGCTCTATTCCGACGTGATCATGCCCAACGGCATGAATGGACTGGAACTGGCCAACAAACTCCGGGCCACGAATCCGACCCTCAAAATCCTCCTCTCCAGCGGCTACTGCGCCGAGCTCGTGGACCGCGTCGATCTCGTCAGCCAGGGGATCGGGTTCCTTCCCAAACCCTGCCAACCCCACGATCTCGCCTCCCACGTCCGTCGTTGCCTCCAAGGCAAGCCTCTCTGAGCCCAATTCCAGGCACAAAAGTCCTCCCAGCCCATCGCCGAGCTGATTACTGTCCGCGACGAGCGAGTGCCATTTCATGCCCAGGGCTTTTCACTCATCCACCTGGAATCTGTACCCGTACCGCCACGACCTCGCGCGATGGTGTTGCCTTGGGATCGCCTTCCTGGCGGTGATGGCGCCAGCCGAGGAACCCATTCTCCTGCCAGCACCTCCGCCGCTACCGGCCTCCAGCCTGGGGATTGCCTACGACACACCCCCGGTCGCGCTCACTCCCCCCGCCCCGATTTCCAAACCCCTGTCCTGGTCCGCCACCTGGCACGGCTGGGACGGACTCCGACTCGAGTTGACCCGTAAGACCCTGCTCGGCCAATGGGTTCCCGGCGTCACCAACCTCGGACCGCACCACGGCGTCGAACTGCTCAGCCCAAGCCGTCCTCCCTCCTCACCCTGGTCCATCGTTCCTGATCTGCGACTGAACGAAACCCGGCTCTCCGCACGCCTCGGCGCCAAAATCGCCGTCGATGCCGCCGCCTTCCGGACCACCGGAAACCTCGAAGGATTCGATGGTGGCGCCCAACTGCGCCGCGCCCGAGTGTTTGCCCGCGGCGATTGCCTGCTCGTTCTGCCGGTCTCCTATGAGATCGAGATGGGGTACATACCGAACGAGTTCTTTATCGAGAACAGCTTCATTGAATTCCAGGACCTCGGCATGCTCGGGAGTTTGAAGGGCGGCCAGTTCCAGGCGCCCATGACCCTGGTTAACAGCGGAAGCAGCCGGGACATGATGTTCATGGAGGCCGCTCCGCCCATCCAGGCCCTGGCCGCCGGTGTGGAGGCGGGACTCCAGGTGGGCAGACCCATCGCCCATCAGCGCATGACGTGGGCGTTGGGATTGTTCGCCAATGGCGTGGGCGATGACTTTGGCGACGCCACCGAGGACTTCGGGCGTGCGGTCACGCGGATCACGGGGCTGGCCATCGATCGGGTGGATCCGGAAGACCCCCGATCCGGCACACTGCTGCACATCGGGCTGAGCGGTTACTTCCTGTATGCCGACAGCGGTTCGCTCCGGTACCGCAGTCGCCCGGCGAGTCATATGGCCCCGTTCGTGGTCGACACAGGCACCATCGAGGCCGATAGGTCAGCGCTCATTGGAACCGAAGTGGCCTGGGCTCACGGACCCTGGACCGTCCAAGCCGAGGCCCTCCGGGCCCGGGGTGAGACCCTTGAGGGAGAGGGGACCGATTTTCAGGGACTCTACGTCGCCGGCAGCTACTTCCTCACCGGCGAAAGCCGCCCCTACAACCGGATCAAAGGCTGTTTCGCCCGCGTCACCCCCACGCACAACTTCCAACCCGGCCGCGGCGGTTGGGGCGCCTGGGAACTCGCCGGCCGCTGGTCCCACGTCGACCTCAACAGCACGGGCGTCTCCGGCGGCCGATTGTCCATGGGCGCCATCGCCCTCAATTGGTACCTCCATTCCCACGTCAAATGGCGCTTCGAATTCGACTTCGGGCAGGTCGCCGGCCGAAACCCATCCGGCCATCTCCAGATCTTTCAGTCGCGCCTCGAACTCGATTTTTAACCAGAGTTCGACTCCCGACACGCATTCGTGCCGCAACGATCCAGTCACCTTCCGATGAACCGTCAATCTTCAGCCCCGGAGGGGCGGCAAGACCCTAGCCCACGGCGTGAGCCGTGGGGACACGGCCCCAAAGAGAAACCGAGCCCCGGAGGGGCGATCAGATAAGCAGGGGCGGGCAGAACATCCCGCGTTCCCCCAAATACCAACCCCAACGCGGCCGATTCTGATCGCCCCTCCGGGGCTCGAAATCCAACGCAACGCCACACCCATGGCTCACGCCATGGGCTTCCGTTTTTTCGGCCCTCCGGGCCTCCGTAGCGGCGGGCGTCCCGCCTGCCGTAGAGGGGGGCGTCTCGCCCCCCGGAGTCCTCGATTCATGGACCTTGAGCAGGCCTTTTTGGAACAGGTAGCTTCCCCTCCCAGCAACCCGTGATGAACACGACCCCATTCTCCCGTTGTCACCACACCCCGCGCCCGTCTCCCGTCGCCTCCAGGTTCGCCTTCACCTTGGCCCTGGCCTTCGCCTGCGCCTTCCTCGCCGGCACTTCCATCCCCGCGGCAGCCCAGGGTCACCATCTCTTCCTGGAGGCCGAGCAATTCAATGACCTCGGCGGTTGGGACCTCGATCAGCAGTCCATGGACCAGATGGGCTCCCCCTACCTGCTCGCCCATGGTCTCGGCGTGCCCGTGCGCGACGCCATCACCACCGCCACCTTCCCAGCACCCGGATCGTACCGCGTCTGGGTCCGAACCCGTGACTGGGTCGCCCCCTGGAAGGTTCCCGGTTCACCCGGCCGTTTCCAACTGCTGCTCGATGGCCAACCACTCCCCATCACCTTTGGAACCGAAGGCGCCGATTGGCACTGGCAGGATGGCGGTCGCGTCGATATCCCCGCACCAACACCCGTCGCCGTCGCCCTCCATGACCTCACCGGCTTCGAGGGACGTTGCGACGCCATCCTGTTCGCCTCAGACCCCGCATTCCGGCCGCCCAACACCCCCGCCGAACTCGCGCGCTTCCGCCGCTCCGCTGTCGGCCTCCCGGAAGCCCCTGAAGACGGTGGCACCTTCGATCTCGTCGTGGTCGGCGGTGGCATCGCCGGCACCAGCGCCGCACTCTCCGCCGCACGCAATGGCCTTCGCGTCGCGCTCGTTCAGGACCGCCCCGTGCTCGGGGGCAACGGCAGTTCCGAGGTCCGCGTCTGGCCCGAAGGCAAGACCCGCCAGAAACCGTTCCCGCACATCGGCGAAATCGTGGAGGAACTCGTCCCCCAGAAAGGCCCCGGCGACGGCAATGCCAAGGGAGCAGCAGTCTATGCCGACGACCGCAAACTCGCCCTCGTCCGCGCCGAACCCCGCATCACCCTGCTCACCGAACAGCGCGTCAATGCCGTCGACACGCGAAAGGGTCACATCCATGCCGTGATCGCCCAGAACATCCGCACCGCACGCCGCCTCCGACTCTCAGCCACGCTGTTCGCCGATTGCACCGGCGATGCCACCGTCGGTTTCCTGGCGGGCGCCGATCACGAGGTCTCCCGCGACGGCGTCATGGGTGCCAGCAATCTCTGGAACCTGATGGACAAGTCCGATCCCGCCCAGGTCCTGCTCTGCGAATGCAAAGACAAGGACGCCCTCTCGCTCTCCGTCCAGGCCGGGGAGGTCGCCGCTCCCTTCCCGCGCTGCCCGTGGGCTCTGGATCTCGCGGAAAAACCGTTCCCCGGGCGGCGCAGCTTCAAAGGCCAGTGGGCCGATACCCCCCTCAGCAATCTCGGCGGCTGGTTCTGGGAAAGCGGCTTCGACAAGGATCCCATCCAGGACATCGAACGCATCCGCGACCTCAACTTCCGCGCCATGTACGGCGCCTGGGATACCCTCAAGAACGTCGATGGGCTCTACCCCAACCATCGGCTGGGGTGGGCCGCCTTCATCGCCGGCAAACGCGAGTCGCGCCGGTTGCTCGGCGACGTCTTCCTCACCGGCGAGGATTTCCGAAAGGGCCGCACCTTCGAGGACGGCGCCTTCCCGTGCTCGTGGCACATCGATGTGCACACCCCGCATCCGGAATTCTCCGCCGGTCTTCAGGGCGATGCCTTCATCTCCAAGGCCACCACCGGCACCAACTACGTCTACCAGGGTCCCTACTGGGCTCCCTATCGATGCCTCTACAGCCGGAACATCGACAACCTGTTCATGGCGGGACGCGATATCAGCGTCACCCGAGAAGCCCTCGGTCCCGTTCGGGTCATGCGCACAACCGGCATGATGGGCGAAATTGTCGGCAAAGCCGCCTGGATCGCGGTGCGCCACAAAACCTCCCCGCGCGGCGTCTACCAGGAATACCTCGCCGAACTCAAACACCTCATGTCCCAACCCGGCGCCCACCGACGCGACCGCCTCGACGGCCCGCTCCAAGCACCGCCGAACTAACCGGCACCCGCCCGGCACTCCGCGCGGATCGACTCCGCCTGACGCCGGATGTCCGCCCGTCGATCGTCCCCCAACCGCGCCAGGTTCCGCATCTGCATCCCCATGCGCGGATTCTTCCTGAGGAACGCCTCGTGCCGCAGCAGGAAGTCCCAGTACAGCGTGGTGAACGGACAGGCGTCGGAACCCGTGGCCTTCTCCGGAGCATAACGGCAACCCGCGCAGTAGTTGCTCATCCGCTGAATGTACTTGCCCGTCGCCACGTACGGTTTGCTCGCCATCAGCCCGCCGTCCGCGTGCTGCGACATCCCAATCGTGTTCGGCAGTTCCACCCATTCCACGGCATCGACATACACCGCCAGGTACCACTCGTGCACCGAGCGCGGACGCACCCCCAACAGCAGGGCGAACAACCCGGTGACCATCAGCCGCTGAATGTGATGCGCGTAGCCCAGCGCCAGGGTCTGACGAATCACCTGCGCCAGACAGTTCATGTCGGTGCGGCCCGTCCAATAAAACCACGGCAACGGCTCCGACGCCCCCAGCGCGTTCCGGTCCGCATACTCCGGCATGAACCGCCCGTAGATCCCCCTCACATACTCCCGCCAACCCAGAATCTGGCGGATGAACCCTTCCACACTCGCCAAGCTCGCCTGCCCCGCCCGATGGGCGTCTTCGGCCGCCCGAATGACTTCCCGTGGATGCAGCAGTTTCAAATTCAACGCCGCGCTCAGTCGCGAGTGATAGAGGTAGGCATTCCGTCGTGCCGTTCCATCCTTCGTCCCTCGACCCGACCCTCCTTCTCCCAGGTTCAGTTCCGCTTCCGAACGTTCACCCGAACCCGCCCCGTCCGCGCCCCACATCGCATCCTGATACCGCCCGAATTCCGGCAACCGCCACCGAATGAAATCCATCAACGCCACCAGCGCCTGTTCCCGGGTCACCGCCCAGTCAAACCCCGCCAGCGAACCCGGATTCCCTCCCAGCTGGCCCGCCACCAAGCGAAGAACCTCCTGCGTGGTCGCGTCCGGCGGAAATGCCACCGGATCACCCACCGGCCCCGGGCCCGCCTTGCCGAAGCTTTCCCGGTTCTCGGCGTCAAAGTTCCATTCCCCACCCAGCGGCTGATCGCCGTCCATCAGCACGTCATGCCGGCGCCGCATCTCACGATAGAAAAATTCCATCCGCAGTTGCTTCCGCCCATTCACATGCACCGCAAACTCCTCCCGCGTGCAGAGAAAATGGCGGTCCACCCGGACGTCTTCCTCGATCCCCAACGATTGGATTGCTCTTCGAATCTGTTGTTCCACCCGCCAGTCCCCCGCCTCCACCCGAATCACCCGAGCCGGCTTCAGTTCCACCAGCGCCCGACTCAACTCGCTCTCCAGCGATCCCTGGTTCCCGCGCTCGTCCAGTTCCCGATAGTGCACCGTCCAGCCCTTGAGCTTCAGCGCGTCCCGAAAGTGCCGCATCGCCGATAAGAACAGCGCGGACCGCGCCAGATGGGACCGGACATGGGTGGATTCCTCCATCACCTCGGCCATCCACACGACATCCTGCATTGGGTCAAAGCCATCCCAGGCGGACGACTCCGCATCAAGCTGATCGCCCAGGACCACCACACAGTGTCTCACCTTCGGCCTCTTCATGGCATGCTACGGTTCACGCCAACCCGGGTGGCCCGTCCACCACGCTGCGCGAATGCCCCAATTCAGCACGGAGTTTCTTCGGGTCCACTTCATTCTCCCAACGACTGATCACCACCGTCGCCACCCCGTTTCCGATGAGATTGGTGATCGCCCGACACTCACTCATGAACCGATCAATCCCCACCAGCAACGCCAGGGACGCCATCGGAATGGTCGGCACCGCCGACAGTGTCGCCGCCAGGGTGATGAAGCCCGCCCCCGTCACTCCGCTCGCGCCCTTCGACGACAGCATCGCCACCAGCAACAAGCTGACCTGCTGCCCCAGGCTCAACGGGGTGTTGGTGGCCTGCGCCAGAAACACCGCCGCCATCGTCATGTAGATGTTCGTCCCATCCAGGTTGAAGCTGTAACCGGTCGGAACCACAAACCCCACCGTCGACTCCGAACAACCCAGCCGCCGCAGTTTCTCCATCAAACCAGGCAACGCCGTCTCCGACGAACTCGTGCCCAGCACGAGGAAGATCTCCTCCCGGATGTAGCCGATGAACCGGAAGATCGAAAAGCCGGCCCAACGCGCCACCAACCCCAGCACCCCCACCACAAACAGACCTGCCGTCATGTAAAATCCCACCATCAACGACAGCAACCGCCCCAGCGCCTCCACCCCATAGGCGCCCACGGTGAAGCTCATCGCCCCCAACGCGGCCAGCGGAGCCACCCGCACGATCAGGTGCATGATGCCGAAAAAAATCCGCTCGCCGTGCGCCAGGGCTCGAAGAATCGGCTGCCCCCGCTCTCCCAGCGCCGCAATCGCGAAGGCCGTAAGCACCGACACCAGCAACACCTGCAACAGATCACCCGTGGCAAACGCGTCGAAGAACGACCGCGGAATGATGTTGAGCAGAAAATCCACCGTGGTGGTGGCCTGCGCCTTCGCCGCATAACCCGCGCCCACCTTGGGATCGAGCGCCGCCGGATCGACGTTGAACCCTACCCCCGGCTTCCACAGGTTCACCACCAGCAACCCCAGAACCAACGCCACCGTCGACACCACTTCGAAGTACACCAGCGACTTCACCCCGATCCGGCCCAGCTTCCGAAAGTCCCCCATCGACGCGATCCCATGCACCACCGTGCAAAAAATGATCGGGGCGATGATCATCTTCACCAGCTTCACGAACCCGTCGCCCAAGGGCTTCAGCGATTTCCCAAACTCCGGGAAAACAAAACCGATGGCGATTCCCGCCACCACCGCCACCAACACCTGGAGGTAGAGCACCCGATACCAGGGTCGTTTCGGCACAGCAGATGGGGCGGCTGAATGAGGCATGCGGGAAGGAACGCGCGCAGCTTCGCCCGACCCATCGACCGGAAACAACCCTCCCGAACGGCCGGTTCAGGGGAAGGAGCGTTTTCCAAACATGGGACACGTATGGGGACCATGAACCGGAGCGCGAGGTGTGGAGCGAGCGGCCCTCATCCCGGCCTTCTCCCGGAGGGAGAAGGAGAAGATGCTCCGCGAGTTTCGGAGGATTGAGCCAGGCGTGGGCTGGAACGAGTCCAGACGGCTCGCAAGGATGGGGATGTGGTCTGCTGCAGAGGGAGGAACGCGACTCCCTCTCCCTCCGCGAGAGGGTTGGGGTGAGGGAACCGGCTTCAACCCTCGCGACGGCTTGCTTGGAAGCTTCGTGCGTAGGAACCGGATGAAGCCATCCACCAAAGTTCCCTTGAACGGGATTCCGGGGTGCCGTAACCAAAGCGCTTTCATGTTCTCTACCAAACTCCTCCCCGTCCGCCGCCCGCCATTCGTCCTCCCCGTTCTCATCGCTATTCTCGCCTGCCTGACCGGCTTTGGCCTTCAGGCCGCCCAATTCAACTGCTCCACACTCACACCCGACACTCTGGTCGGAAAAACCCTCTGGATGACCGTCACCTCCGGCACCGCGCCCTACGCCACTTCCGGAGCCTACCGCATCGAGTTGCGCGCCGACGGCTCGTTCACCGTCCCTGCCGACGGTAGTCAACCGGCGCAAACGGGCACGTGGTCCGCCTCGGTTCCCGGGGACACTCTGGTCGTTCGCCTTAAGGGTTTCCTCGGCGACGCCACCGACGACGTACTCGCCCTCTTCTCGGGATGCCTGAACGGTCCGGCCTGTTCCACCTGCGGCTTCGGACTGACTCGCGAAGGCGTCGCGGGTCTGCAGCAGGGCGATTATACCGTCACCGATGGCGAAGCCCCGGCCCCGGCAACGGCTCCGAAGGTCAGCCTGTTCACCGGCGGCGGCACTTACCCACCCGGCGCCACCGCGGCCCTGACCCTTCATGTCGTCGGCAATCCGTCGTCGTACCGCTTCAAGTGGTTCAAGAACGACGTAGAAATCGTGGGCATCACCCAGCAATTCCACTTCGTCACTCCGCTCCAGGCGTCGGATGCCGGCCTCTACCGGGTTGAAGTCAGCAACGCCGGCGGCACCGTCCGTCTCGCAACCCGAATCTCGGTCACCGAAGCCGGCGCGGCCCCGCACTATCTTGATCGCCCGTGGAAACGCATCTTCGGAGCCGAAACCGTCATCCCCCGTCAACCATCGCTCAACGGAGTGTTTCCCTCCGTGCGCTTCGCCGTCCGCGACGGCTCGATCTACGCCCTGGATGGTGACCGGGGCAACTGGCTCACCCGCAGTCGAAACAACACGCTCACCACGCTGGTCGCCGCCAATGACCCGATCACGGATGGCACCACGATCCGAAGCGTCTCTCAGTTCACCGCCGATACCAACGGCCTGGTCGTCATCTATGCCCAGTCCAGCGACGGCTTCGGCCTTTTCGAGGTGACCGACTCCGGAATCCGCCGCATCACCCGCGTCGGCCTGCCCACTCCCGCCGGCGGCACCACCTTCACCGGATTCAATTCCCTCACGCTTGGTGCCGGCCGACTGTTGTTCGCCGGCGCCGACAGCCAAAACAAGCAGGGCATCTACTCCTGGGACGGCCAAAACCTCTCCACCGTGCTCCCGCCCGATGCCGATCTGCCAGGAGTCCTCGGAACGCTCCACCAGGTCATCACCCTCAGTTTCGACGGCTCCGTCATCGCGCTCACCGCCAACGACGGTTTCCTGTTGAACGGGAATAACCGACGCGGCGTGTTCCGCGGCACGCTCAACGGCGTCTGGCGGGAATTGGCGAATGTCCAAACCCCCGTGCCCTCCACCCCGTCCCAACAACTCCGCCAGATCCACGGCGCCGATGTCGCCCAGGGAGTCGTCTTCTTCTCCACCCAATCCAACCTGGGTCCCGAACTCTACGCCGGGGACGCCTCCGGCCGGTTCCACCTGGTGGGCCCGTCGCATTCCGCCGACCTGGTCAGCGCCCAGTTTGCTGCCGCTGGGGGTCAAACGGTGATCCTGCGCGCCGGAGACCAATTCACCCGCATCGCCGAAGGCTTCAGCGAACGCATCCTGGGAAATGGCGATGTGCTTGATGGCCGAACCATCAGCGAGGTTCGCGACGTCTCCGCCCAGGGAGATGATGTCGCGGTTTGGGTCGGATTCTCCGATGGAAGTCGTGCCATCTACGCGGCCACCGGCGCCGGTGTCGTGCCGCTGCCGCCGCTTCAATTGGGGGTGCCTACCCTCGTGGAGAAAGCCCTGACCTTCTCCCTGCCGACCGTGGCCGGCACCACCTACCAGGTGGAAGTTCGCTCGGACCTCCTGTCGGGTACCTGGACCGTTCTCCGTTCCGTTACTGGCGACGGCTCCACCCAGACCGTCAGCGTTGGCACCGACGGCAGCGCCGGCTTTGTTCGCGTCGTGGCCGGTCAGCCCTGAAGCCCGCCTCCCGCCGCAAACGTGGACAGGTAGTGTCCGGCTCTTCGATTGGCCCCCACGGGCGGCATATTCAGCCCTCCCGATGGGAATGACTGACCCAGCGCGGGCGGGCCAGGGACGCCAATTCTGCCGCCGGGTTGGTCAATTCTTCCCCTCACACGTGCCGAAACCCGGCTCGTGGATTGAACATCAGCCACTTCCCAAGGGTTTTTGCGGACAAGAGGCTCATGGCACGCGGACTGCTTGTCTATGGATGGAACCTGCATGGGATTTCCGGTGCCCCTCGTCTGGCTTGGGGGAACCGGCGGCGGGAACCCGGACAAGCCATCCGTCAACCCATCCCGCCATACCCAGACGATGCAAAAGCCGCCCGCGAATTTACGATTGCTTGAAGTGCCACGGCTCAAGGCCAGCCCCGAAACCCCGACCCTTCCTCCAAAACACGCCACTCACGACTGCTCCATCCTCGACTATTCGACCGAAGAACCCGGATTTTCCGCCCATCGCGGCTTCCTTCAACCCACTCCGACCGTCCAAAGGGTCGAACTGCGATCCCCGGGACCGGACCGCTCCTGGATCGCCGATTGGATCTGTGCCCGGTTTGGACGCGATCCGTTGCCCGGCGCGCCCCGGCTGACCGTCGGCCAACGCATCCTGTCCTTCATGACGATTGCCCTCCTGCTCACCCTGGGCGTCGCGGCCGCCAACCGTTCCGTCTCCGCTTTTCAGACCGCCTGGCGCGTCACCGACACCACCACCGCACCCGCGACAGTTCCCGGCACACCCACACCAAGCCGATACGATTTCCAAAACGCCGAAGTGCCCGGGCCCTTTGAGAAAGGGGCCTCCCTCTGGAGCTCTCTTCGAAAGCACCTCCGCCTGACACCCCGGGACATCCCATCACCCAAGGCCGGACAATGAACTCCCGCCGACATAACCGCCGCTTCCACGCCAACTCGCGCCAACCGGGAAGTCTCGGGCGACTGCTTCCCAAACCCATCCCAACCCTCGATGGCATCCGGAACATCGCGGCGCCTCCGACCGCTCCCAAATCCAAAATCTTCAAGCTGCCTCCGCAGAACCCGCCAACCTTCGTGGTCCAGGTGCGTTTCGTCGTGGCGCCCTTGACGAAAAAACCCACGCCAGGTTCGCAGCCTCAGGGCAGCGCATCCGCCCCGACCTGACGGAGCGGACTGGCCTCGGCCTGCCGGAGATCTCCGGCATCGGCATCCACCCAAAGCGGCGACACCCCATACGTGCCGCCGCTCTCTGCCGTCGGCAGCGTCGGCCGACTCCGCGCCGGTTGGTCCAGGCAATACCAGCCGTTCCGCGCAAAATGAAACGTCGCGGGCGCCGTGCCTGCACCCACGTTCACGCCTCCCGACGACCACTGACTTGAGTGGAACACCACCAGGTTGTCGGTGAACCGCCCATTCCGTGACGGCACGAATCCCGGCGCCGTCGTCTCCTGCAACACGCGGATCGCCCAACGCTCCGGCCGATAGATCGTGTTGAACCGCACCTCGGCGCCGTCCACCCCGACGAACGCAATCGGCGCCGCCGTCCCAAGGAAGGTGTTGCCTTCCACCCGAATATCCTTGGCCTCCCAATGCTCCCCGGTCGCCTCCAACGGCGGCCGGAAAAAGGTCAATCCGGTGCTCCCTCCGATGTTCACCCCGCGCGAACCTGCGTGCTCGAACCGGTTCCTTCGAATCACCACGTTCCGACTCCCGCCCTTGGTCTGAACCCCGTTCGCCCCCTCGGAAGCCGTCGACGGCAGATGCCGGAACACGTTGTTCACGATCAACCCGTCGTGACAGCCCACCATGTCGACCCCGGAACCACCCGTGCCCCAGCGCTCCACCGTGCATCCCTCCACCCGAAACGCCACCACCCCCGACAGTTTGATCCCGTCCCGGTTTCCCGTCGGGCCCACGTCCACAATCCGCAACCGCCGCAACACCACCTCCCGCGCCGGTGTGGCAAACGAACCTCCATCGTCGATGTTCAAGCCGTTGCCCGTCGCTCCGCGAATCACCAGGTCCCGCAATTCCACAAACGCCGGATCCGTGAGTTGAATGCCGTTGGCTCCACCCTCGATCACTGGTGGATTCGCCGGATCCGCCGCCGCGATCACCACCGGCTGCTCCATGGTTCCCCGGAGGTTGGCGAACGAAAAACCGCCCGGATACGTGCCCGGCGCCATCCGAATCCAAGTGCCCGGCTGAGCCGCCGCCACTGCCGCCCGCAATCCCGCCGCATCGCGCACCGTGACTTCAGCCACGGCCGAAGTTTCGCGCGCGATGAAGAAACCCCGCGAGACGCCCGCTGCCGGCACATGCTCCATTCTCAGCAAACCGTTGGTCAGTTCCCGCGGCCCGTTCAACACCCGCCAGGCGCCCGGCAGACCACCCAAATCCATCGCTGACAAAACCTCGATGCGATCCAAACGGTCCAACGTCAGCGGCCCGGCATCCGCGTTGGCGACCCGAATCCCGAAACCGCCCTCCGTCAGGGCGATGGGTGGCAACAACCGCAACCCAGACGCTGCCGACCTTCCACTCTTCATGAAACCTGCCTCCGTAACGGCGCTCGTCCTGCCTACCGTAGCGGCGCTCGTCCTGCCTACCGTAGCGGCGGGCGTCCCGCCTGCCGTAGAGGGGGGCGTCTCGCCCCCCGGAATCCCCGATCCATGGCCGGCCGACATGGCGCCTGCCCCGGCGTGGCTCCCGAACAGCATGACCAGCCAACCAGCGATCCCACGCCCGTAGCTCACCTGCCTCCTGATCGCCGCGGACCACCCCAACCAGCCAGCAGGGATCTCGTTCATCCCGCCAACCAACCAGACCAGGAACGTCCCGACAAGCCACGCTTCCCTGCCGCAGGCGCCCATCCTCGCCAAACTGCACGGCCCATGGTGGACCGTCCCTCAGTACTCCACGATCAACTCCCGCGGACTGGACGTGTTCTCAAAGCGAATCCAGAGCAGACGTTCCGCCGCATCCCAACGCCAACCCGTCAGCGGTTCGCCCGCCAACGTGATCCGCTTGGGTTCTTGCGCCGACTGGAGCAGCACGATCGCGGGCGTGTTCGCCACCCCTTCCACCCTCCAACGGCCGTTCGGGCCATCGGCGTCCAGCGGCAAGGTCTTGCACGCCGCCGCCAACACCGTCGTTCCAGTGGCCTGCCGTCGATCGAGATCGAGGAGAAACCACCGACTGCCCGGCGACAGCGTCACCTCGCGTCGCACCCGGAGTTCCGGATCAAACAGATTCACGAAACGCCCCTGCAGCACCTTGGGCACAGCCTCCACCGATTCATCCAAGCCCGCCGCGATCCGGTAGGGTCCCCGGTCCAGCAGGAGATAGTTGGTTTCCCGCCAGGTCAGCCCGGGATCGTGTTTTGCTGCGGTTCGGATCAACGCCAACCACCGGGCATCGCCGTCCGCGCTCTCCGCGATTTTGGACGGACGCTCGCGGCGCCACACCACCAGGCCCTGGCCAAGTTTCATGGAGTCTTCCACCGACGCCGCCTTCTCCGGTGGATCTGCGTTCCAGCCCAGTTGCTCGAAGAGATGTTCCCGCGGCGTCGCGTAACGGAGCCCGTCCGAATTCCACCAGTCCCGAACCTTGCTGTACGCATCCGAGTCGTCATCACAGATGACCAGCAAACCACCGGCACGGACCCACTCCACCAAGGGCGGGTGCACGTCCGGCGCCAGCGGTTTCTGACCGTGGTAACTCAGCATCAGCAGGTCAAAATCCTTCAAGTAACCGGGCACGGTGAGGTTCTCCAACTGCACCGGGGTCACGGGCATGCCCCGTTTGAGCAACGGCAGCGCCAACCCGTACACGTGACTCAGGTGCGGATCGCTGGGCGTCGGTTCGCCGCGCTGGAACATGAGCGAATCGCTGACCACCACACCCAACCGCGTGGTGCCGCAGTCCCAGCGGTTCGTTGGTTGCCGCAGATCGTTCAGGGCGTTGAAGACCGTCTGGAGCTCGGTGGCGTAAGCCGGCGGAATGGGTTCGCGTTCGTCCCGCTTGAGCTTCTTCGGATACGTCCCGCCGAACACCCGCTCCGGCCATGGCGCGACTTCGTATTGCCACACGTCCGGTTGCAGCAACGAGGCCACCAGCGTGGATTCCCAGTTCACCCGGTAGTCTTCCCAATCATGGTCCGGGTTGTCCTCGATGGGATCGTTCAGGTACCAGACCGACCGGCCCGTGGAGCGCACGAGGTTCTGCATCGATCCGTATTCGAGAAAGGCCGTTTCAAAGGTGCGCTCCTTCAACACGCCCCGAAAACGGTTCGGAGTCCGCGACGTGCCCGTCCAAACCTGCGCGATGTAGCCGTCGCAACCCGCCAATCGGGCCAGACTCGATTCCGGACTCACAATCCGCCAGTGGGCGTAGTTCAGCAGGCTGTGCGTTGGCACATAGCAGCGGACCTTTTTGCCCGTGCGCCGGTTCCAGTCCTGGATGTGATCGAACACCTGCTGCAAGGCGCGCCGGTAGAGGAAATACTTCAGCTTCGAGGACCGCCATTGTGCGTCCACGCTCCCATGAGGCGGCTGCCAGTCCTCGCCGTAGTGCTTCTTCCATTCGCGCTGGAACCCGGCCGAGTAACCGCCCCGCACCCAGAATTCCGGTTCCTCCAGGTGGATGGCTTCGACATCGGCGTCCAACGCGCGCTGCACGCCCACGCAGAGAAACTTCCCGAAGTTCTCGCCGGGACACATGTAGTAGACGTCGCCACCGTGACTGATCTTCTTCCCGGCCCGATCCGTCTGCGCTTCGTCCTCGTGATTCACGCCGTCGAAACGCCCGTACAAGTAGTCCTGGTATTGCCCCCAAGACACTCCGGTCATGACGTGAATGCGGTAGCCGCGATCCCGCCAGGTCTTGATTCGCCCCGGCAACCCGGGATCGATCCCATACACGATCGCGACGTCCGACCGGAGATTCCCGTTCGGGCTCCACCCCTGCCCGGTCTGAAAACAGGTCCGTTCCTGAACCGAGAGCGGGTCGACCGGAAAGGGCGGCGGCAGTTCAGCCGCCTCACCGGCCATGGACACCCACCCCCCCAACACCGCAACCGCCGCGAGAAAGCGCCTCATACGTCGTGAAGCATGCCGAAGCCGGGGAAGCTCCGCTCGGGAAAATCCGCGGGAAATCCAGCCGCCCGTGAGCGCCTGCCTGCCGTTGCCACCCGGGTTCCGCAGGACCTTCGGCGGCGCCGGATGCCTTCCGGGCCCCTGGGGATGGCCACTCATCTCACTCCGCAACCATCCGGCGACACCTCCGTGGCACCCTCCTCAATTCCTGAGGATCAGCTTGCTGCGACTCGATTCATCCGAGTCGCGAGAAAGCGGTAAGCCACGAATGCGAAAAACACTGCCCCTACCAGGATCAGGCCCTTCCAAAAGGCGTAATCGACCAAGGCCTGGCCCCGGGACTGGGCGTCCGTCACCACCGGCCCCACCTGCGCCGTCAGCTGGCTTAAATTCGTCGAGCCAAGCGTCTGATCCAGCGTGCGCAGCAACTCGGTCAATTGCCGGGCCGCCGCTTCGAGCCGTTGCGCCGTGTCGCCATAGTCCTGAATGCGGAAGGGTTCGCCCGGCTCTGCCGGTGCTGGTGCGGTTTCCGGCTCACCCACGCCAAAACGCTTCATCAGCGCATCGAAGGTCACCAAAGTCTTGTTGAGCGACTCCGACATCGTCCCGCCGGCGGCGAGGGTGCGCCCCACCTCCAGCGATAGCTCGCGCAGCCGACCCTCCTGTTCCTCCAGAGCGGCGAGAATCGCCTTCCGTTCCTCCGTCAGGCGATCCGGCAGCTGGGCGATCGTGGAGGTGGCCGTCTCGGCCGCCCGCCCCAGTCGGTCCGAAGTTTCCACCACGGTCTGGATCTCGGGACCGCGAGTCAGCTGATCCGCCAGCAACTCAACCTGCCACCGTAGAAGGAAAGGCGCCCGCTGCGCTGTGAACAAGGCGCGTTCGGCAAACAACCGCGTACGCGTGACCTCCTGAACCGCCGGGTCCAGGCCGGCGATCGGATCCAAACCCACCAAGGCAAAGACGCTTCCTGAGCGGGGTTCCCGTTGGTGCGCCTGACGAATGACGCGCCCAAATTCCTCAGGCCTCACCAGGAAACTGGACCGCCCTTCCGGGTTGGCTTCCCACCACTGCCGCAAGGCTTGCCGCAGTTCCGCCTCCTGTGGTGCGGTCAGCAGCCCTTGGCACAGGGCCCAGGCGTTGGTCTCCAGGGCCTGGCACGTTTTCAGCCAAGGCTGAAAGGCTGCTCCATCGGCACCCCGAGTCCAAAACTCTTCCAAGGACGTCCGGGTGCCCGTCGCCAGCACCACGAAATCAATCAGGTTCGCCCGAGGATTCGGTCCGCTGGCAATCCCTACCGCTGTTGAACCCAACATGACCTTCCAACGCAGGGCTTGGCGACGCGCCGTGTCCGTGCCCATGCGCACAGCGAATTCGTCGAGCACTGTCGTGGTCTGGCTGACGAACTCGTCGGCGTAACGCTGCAAATCCGCCTGCAGAACCGTCGGATCCAACTTGGAAGTCTTGCCGCCCGGAAGCACCGAGGTGACGGCCTGGGTCGGCATGCGGAGGGTCTCACGCATCACACCGCAGCCCGACACAACCAGGACGCTGAGCAGCACTGCGAGCCACCGAAACGAACGAGCGATGGTTCGACGAGCTTGGGGCGATTGGATGCGTTCAGGGTCCACAGGTGATTCGGCGTCGATGCGCCAACGACCTGTTGTCGCAAAACCAGCACACCGCGTCCATCGCGCCTTGGCAGCGCCCCGAGCGCGTGCCCCTTGTCTGGCGCCAACACGCTCCCGCGGATTCCGGATCGAACCTCGCGCTAAAAAATCATCCGACCATTCGGCGGCACCGCGCATGGCATCGGCGCGCCGAGTTCTACGGCGACGCCGCCAACGCGGGAGGGTAGATCCGATTCCAGTCCTTTTTCATATCCACCACCGACCAGCCCTTCGCCCGCGCTTCTTCCAGGCCCCGATCCAACCGACCGATGCTCGAGGTCCGATCATAGGCCCATTCCCTCTCGGCATCGGTGTGGTGCACGAACACACAGAGCCGGGCACCCTTGCCCCCGGCGGTCCACTGCAGCATTTGCAGATCGCCGTCGGAGTTTCCAAAGGCGGCAAGCGGCCGACGGCCAATATGGGTCTCGATGCCCACCGGCTTCCCCTCCTTGTCGTCGATGAACTGAATCTCAGGCAGCCGAACGAGCACCGGCTTGCCGTCGCGCATTTCGAACTTCGTCTTAATGCTGCTCCCGATCACTTGCTCGGGAGGGATGCCATAGACGCGATTGGCCCACGGGCGCATGAACTCAATCCCGCCTCCGGAGACGATATAGGTCTTGAATCCGTTGGCCCGAAGGTAGGCCAGCACCTCCAGCATTGGCTGGTAGGTCATCTCCGTGAAAAGACGGCGGGTGGTGGGATGTCTCGCGGTCGAGATCCAATCCGCAACGAGCGCTTCAAAGTCGTCGCTGGTCATGCCGGCATGGGTGGCCATCACCATCTCGATCAGCCCGTGCTCCCCCTTGGCCATCGCCGACTTCAGATCGCCTTTCAGCACGGAGGCAAACGGTTCATGGGTCGTCCACTCCGGGTGCTGGGGAGCCATGGCCCTGATACGATCGAACACGAAAAACGCCTGGAAATAGACGGGCTGTTCGCTCCACAGGGTCCCGTCGTTGTCGAAAACTGCGATCCGCTCGGGGATGGCGACGAAGTCGGGGGAACCCGGCCGGGTGACCTTCTCGACGAAGTCGACGACGGCCTGGCGGGACGCGCCAGCATTCCAGGAAGGCAACGGATCGGCTGCCCGGGAAACGCCGGTTCCCAGCGTGAACAGAGTCGCGGATACGATCAGTAGGAGGCTCGAGTGGAGAGAATGCATCATGGGAATTCCCCTGTTTGAAACCGACCTGCTCACAGGCCATGAACCGGGGGAGGCGGGGGAATTACGATTAAGATTAGGAGTAGGAGTACGATGAGGAGGGGAGGGCAGGTTCATGGAGAGGAGCGTTTTCCAAAAATAGGACATGTATTGGGGCCATGAACCGTGGCGCGAGGAGTGGAGCGGGCGGCCCTCCTCCCGGCCTTCTCCCGGAGGGAGAAGGAGAAGATGCGCCGCGGGTTTCGGAGGGCTAGGCCGGGCGTCGGCTGGTGCGATTCGCGACGGCTCGGAAGGACGGAATCCAGGCATGTCCCCGAGGCAGGACCCGA
>CAUJJW010000194.1 GCA_963205105.1 Verrucomicrobiota bacterium
CTCGTCGGAACGAAGGTTCGCTTCAGGCATTGGCGGCCGGGCGACCGCTTTCAGCCCATCGGTTTGGGGACCGCGGCCAAGATCCAGGACCTGTTCACCAACGCCCGGGTGCCGTCCGCCGAGCGGCGTCAGCGGGTTCTAGCGGAGACGGAGCGCGCGGAGATCTTTTGGGTGGAAGGTCTCCGCATCGGGGAATGTGCGAAGGTCCGCCCGGCGACGGCGCGGATCCTCACCTGGCGCTGGGCACGAACTCGTGATCAGGCCGGCCACTGACCGTCGACGATCGGACGAAGCTGGAGCTTGGTGGGGTCGACGACGAGATGACGGACCCGCTGGCGTTTCCAGGTGTACGTCATTTGCAGCATGCCATCGCGCGATTGGATGATGGCGGGGTAGGAAAACTCTCCGGGTTCGTTCTCCAGAACCGCGGCGGCGGCCCACTTCCGGCCGTCCTCGGAAAGCGCCAGGTTCAGCAGGTGCCGTCCCTTGGTGGTGTGATTGTAAATGAGCGCGAACCGTCCGTCGCGGAGCCGGACGGCGTCGATGCCTGAGCTGGGATTCGGCAGTGGGGTCTTGGTCAGCGGGCTCCAGGTCTTGCCGGTGTCGGAGGACCAGGATTCGAGAATCGAACCCTGACGGGACCGGCACAGGATTTGGAAAACGGTGTCGGAATGCGCGAGGAGGGTGGGCTGGATGGCTCCCCACTCTTCGGCGCGATTCAGAGGCGGGGTCCGAGTCCAGGGACCCAGCGGGTCGCGGGTGGTTTCCATCTGGACCTGCCAGCCGGCGTGTTCGGTGCTCGAACCGCACAACAAGGTGCCGTCCTTGAGTTCAATGGGCTTGGCTCGGACGGGACCCATGAAGCCTTCCGGAAGGCGGTGAGGGGCTGACCAGGTTTTGCCCTGATCGGTGGAGGTTTTGACCATGCCCCACCAGTTGAATGGTCTTGGGCCAACCTTGTAGAAGAGCAGGAGCGGACCCTGGCGGGGCTGGAACAGCACCGGATTCCAGCAGGGATGACGCTGGGGATCGCCGGCAGCGGTGCCATCGGCGACGCGCTCTGGTTTGGACCAGGCGTTGTCGTGCCAGCGGGCGGTGTAGATATCGACGTCGGTCCGCCCTTCCGCTGTTCCCCCGAACCACGAGGCGAGAATGCCCTGTTCGGTTTCCACCAGGGTGGAGGCGTGGCATTCGGGGAAGTTCGCTTGTTCGTAAATGAAGCGGCGGGCGATGACACCCGGGGGCTCAGCGGCTCCCGGGGCCGGTTCGGCGGCGCGAGAGGAACGGGTCAAGACACCGATAGCCGCGGCCGCGGAAGCGGAGACAGCGAGGCGCAGACAGTCGCGGCGACTGGGAGAATTCATGGGAGCAAGCGAGGGTCAGTTTTTGGGGGCGGTGACCATGGGGAAGTTGTCGGTACGGAACGGCGACGCGGGGAGGCCATCGACGTTGAAGAGGTTGACGACCGGGTTGTCGAGCCAACCGTAGCGCACGGCGACGGGTTCCGTGACTTTGGGATGGGAAACGACCACGCGCCGTCCATCAATCCGGGCATCGGCCCAGTACCATTCGCGGTTGGTGCCGCAGACTTGGAAACCCGTAAGACTCTTGCCGCGTACCTGGAGGCCGCCGCCGACGTGGTTGAACGACAGGATCGCTTTGCCCTTCGAGAGTCGCATGCTCCGAAACTGAGGGCCGGAGTAGGTGATGCGATCGCCATAGGCGATCGCGCGGGCGGCAAGGGCCAGGCGGACACCCACGGGACGCTTCTTGATCGGATGGATGTCGTCCTTGTCACCGACGTCCGTGATGACCGCCATGCCGACCTTCGGAAGGACTCGCGTGGCCAGGAGTTGGGCTTCCCGGAGTTCCGCCCAGTCGCTGTCCGTCGGTGTGGCCGTGATCTCTTCCACGGAACGCTTCTTGTTCTTGTCCCAGGGCGCGAGTTGAACGGCGAGGAACGGAAAGTCGCCCTGGCCCCAGTCGGAACGCCAATTCTGGATGAGGGTGGGGAAGAGTCGGCCGTACTCATGCGCCCGCGAGGCGTTGGATTCGCCCTGGTACCAAATGGCGCCGGCGATGGCGTACGGGATGAGCGGGTAAATCATGCCGTTGTAGAGCTGGGATGGCGCCCAGTCGCCCCACGGACGGCCGCGGGTGGGCTGGCGTCCCTGGGCCTTGAGATCGGCGACTTCCTTTTCCCAGGCGGCGACCGATTCCTGGAAGCGACGTTTCTTTTCAGGGTACGGGTCCAGGATGTTGCGCTTGAAATCGGGATCGGCGGCCAGCACCTCCTCGCGCACCCACACTTCGGCGGGCGAACCGCCCCAGGACGTGTGGATCAAGCCCACGGGCACGTTGAGCGCACGCTGGAGATCGACGCCGAAGTAGTAGGCGACCGCCGAAAACCCGGCAGCCGTCTTGGCATTGCAGAGCTCCCACCGCCCGTTGACGTCGTCGGCGGGCGTTGCCGCCATGGATTTGGCGACGGTGAACAGCCGCAACGGCTTGGTGGAGGCGGCGTCGATGGCAGGCTGGGGGTCTTCGGACTTGGACAGCGGCCATTCCATGTTGGACTGGCCGCTGCAGACCCAGACTTCGCCGACGAGGATATTGGTGCGGGTGAGGGATTCGGATGTCCCGCGAACGACGAGCTTTTCGGGCAGACCTGAACGTTGTTTGGGCAGTTTGATGAGCCAGCGACCATTTTTGGAAACGGTGGCATAAGACTGGCCGCGGAAGTCAACGGTCACCGTTTCGCCGACGTCGCACCATCCCCAGATGGGGATTTCCCGGCCCTGCTGGAGCACGGCGTTGTCGGAAAAGATGGCTGGGAGTCGAAGCTCGGCGTGGGTGGTGACGCTGGCGGAGGCGGTCCAAGCGACAGCGAGAGCGAAGGACCGAAGGGCGCGTCGACAGGGGGAGCTCATGGCGAGAGAACACGGCAAGGGAACCGAGTCGTCAAGCATGCGCATGGGTGGGGGTGGGACATCCCCGTGGGAAAGATCGCGCGCGTGCGTCGGTGATTCTTCCAAAAATGGTAGGTTGACGGATTCAGGGGATCGATTACTGTCACGCCCGTCACTGGAATGTTCTTTGGACGGCGCGGGCGGATGGAGCACAAAAGTTCTCCGGAGTTGTGAGGTGCACACGACCTCCGGCATCCCCTAAGCCCGCATGCACCTTGTATTCGACATTCCCCGGGCCCCGGCGGTCTCCCTCAGACTGCGGGGCCCGGTTTTTTTATCCCCTCTGGTTTTTCCCCTTCGTGATGACGATCGGCAATCTGCCGTGCGCATTCGATTTCATCTAAGTGGCTGGTTTGCAGTGTATTAACAGGTGGATGATCCGGGGAAGGACTCTGTTCGACACCGATCTGCGCACAGCCCTTGGACCTGGAGAGGCGAGGGGTGGAGCGGGTGGCCCTCATACCGACCCAGCCGGGTACCAGGGCCAACGGCCCGTGGGAAGCGGCGCCGGCAGAAACGGGTTCATGGAGAGTGCCCTGTTCGAAATCGACCCGCTCACGGGCCTTGAACCGGGGATTCCCGGGGGGCGAGACGCCCCCCTCTACGGCAGGCAAGACGCCCGCCGCTACGGACGACCGGTTCGTGGGAAGGCCGAAGGGAGGGTTGGCTTCCTTCGGCCTGGGTCTCCGGTCCCAAGGTGTGTCTCAGCGGAGCGACCGAACAAAGCGGTCGAGACGGTCGAGGCCCTTCTCGATGTTGGCCAGGCCGGTGGCGTAGCTGATCCGAAGGTAGTCGTCGGCGCCGAAGGCGATGCCGGGCACGGCGGCGACCTTTTCGGATTCCAGGAGTCGCGCGCAGAAATCGGCGCTCTTCAGGCCGGTGCCGCTGATATTGGGGAACAGGTAGAAGGCGCCCTGGCTGCTCACGCAGGAGATTCCTGGAATGCTGTTCAACTTTTGACAGGCGTAAGCGCGGCGTTTGGCGTACTCCGCGAGCCAGCGTGGGAGGTGATCCTGGGGGCCGGTGAGGGCAGCCACCGCACCTTTTTGGGCGAAGCTGGTGGGGTTCGACGTGGAATGGCTTTGGATGGCGTCGATGGCCTTGGCGATGGGTTCGGGGGCGGCGAGGAAACCGAGGCGCCAGCCGGTCATGGACCAGGCCTTCGCGAAGCCATGAACGATAATGGTGTGGGCTTGGTGGGCGGGGCTGAAGCTGGCGACGGATTTGTGAACCGCTCCGTCGTAGAGCAGGTGCTCATAGATTTCGTCGCTCATGATGAGCACGCCCCGTTCGACGCACACATCACCGAGGGCACGGATTTCGTCGGGGGTATAGACGCAGCCGGTGGGGTTGCTGGGGGAATTGAGGATGAACAGCCGGGTGCGGGGGGTGAGAGCGGCGCGGAGTTGGTCGGGGGTGACTTTGAACTCGGTGCGGTCGGAGGTGGGGAGAATGACGGGTGTGGCGCCGGCCAGTTTCACCATTTCGGGGTAACTGAGCCAGTAAGGGGAGGGGATGAGCACTTCGTCGCCTTCCTGGCAGGTGGCGAGGATGACGTTGTAACAGGAGTGTTTTCCGCCGTTGGAGACGATGATTTGGCTCGGCTTGTAGGTGAGCCCGTTCTCGCGCTGGAACTTGGCGGCGATGGCTTCGCGCAGCTCGGGAATGCCGCTGGAGGGGGTGTATTTGGTGAACCCGGCGTTGAGGGCGTCGATGGCCGCCTTCTTGATATGGTCGGGGGTATCGAAGTCGGGTTCGCCGGCGCCGAAGCCGACGACGTCCTCGCCGGCGGCCTTCATGGCTTTGGCCTTGGCGTCGATGGCGAGGGTGAGGGAGGGGGACAGGGCGGCGGCGCGGCGGGCGATCGGATAGTTCATGACCGAAATTCGGGTGGGGGAGCGTCGGGCAAGAGGTCGGGTCCGGCAAGGCGTATGTTCGGCACTTCGGCAAGGACAAATGGAACGTTGCCGGTGAGGGGAGAACCCGCCTATCCTGCGAAACGCGATGAAGCATCATCTCGACTTCGAGAAGCCGCTCATCGAACTCCAGCAGAAGCTCGATGAGTTGCGGCGGGCGCAACTGTCCAACCCGTTAGGGCTGCAACTGGAGGACGAGATCCGGGTGATCGAGGCCAAGTTGGCCGAAACGCGGCGGCAGATCTACGCCAAGCTTACCGCTTGGCAAAGGGTCCAGCTTGCCCGTCATCCACTGCGGCCCTATTTCCTCGACTACGCCCGGCAGTCGTTCACGGAATTTTCCGAACTGCACGGGGACCGGCTATTTGCCGACGACCACGCGATGGTGGGCGGGTTTGCCTGTTTAGGCCGCCATCGGGTGGTGTTGATCGGAACCCAGAAAGGGCGCGACACGAAGGAGAACATCCTGCGCAACTTTGGGTCGGCGAATCCCGAGGGCTACCGGAAGGCGCTGCGGTTGATGCGTCTGGCGGACCGGTTTGGTCTGCCGATCATTTCGTTGATCGACACCATGGGGGCCTATCCCGGGGTGGGCGCGGAGGAGCGGCACATTGCGGAAGCGATCGCCGTGAATCTGCGGGAGATGATGCGGCTGGAAGTTCCGATCATCGCCGCGGTGCTGGGCGAGGGCGGTTCGGGCGGGGCCTTGGGCATCGGGGTGGCCGACCGGGTGTTGATCCTTGAGAATGCCTATTACTCGGTCATTTCCCCGGAGGGTTGCGCGGCCATTTTGTGGAAGGACCGCAAGGCGGCGGGGCAGGCGGCGGCGGCCTTGAAGATCACCGGCCGCGATTTGCTCGAGTTCAAGCTGGTGGATGAAGTGATTGCCGAACCGGATGGCGGGGCGCACCACGATCCAGCGGCCACGGCGGCGGCGTTGAAGGCGGCCCTGATCCGAAACCTGGAGGAAGTGCTGGCGGTTCCAGGACCTGAACGACTGCGACAGCGGTATCAGCGATTCCGTGGCATGGGCCATTTTTCCATCCGAACGCGGCCTGCCAGTGAAGCGGCGGCCCCTTCGGAGAATGTGGCTGGGAACGGAGCTTCATCGCCGGCATCCCCGGAAGTTCCCGATGTGGCTTCAGACGCTGGGCCGGGGGTGTCGAATCCCACGGCTCCGTCATGAACTGGTATCCGATCCGCTTCACTCCGATCTACCAGGAACGTGTCTGGGGCGGCCGGCGGCTCGAACGTGTTTACGGGAGGACGTTGCCGGGCTCGGGACCCATCGGTGAGTCCTGGGAGATCTCGGATCGTGCGGAGGCGCAAAGCGTGGTGGCCAATGGTCCGCTGGCCGGCCGCACCCTTCGGCAGCTGGTTGCCGAGCATGCCGCCGGGGTGATGGGCAGGGCGGATTTGCGCCACGGCCGGTTCCCGTTGCTGATCAAGATTCTCGACGCCCAGCAGGTGCTGTCGCTTCAGGTGCATCCCCCGGCACGGCTGGCCGCTTCCATGGGTGGCGAGTCGAAGACCGAAATGTGGTATTTCACCGCGGCGGAACCTGGCGCGGAGATTCTGGTGGGGTTGAAGCCGGGAACCACGCGGGCCGATTTCGAGAGCCGACTGGCGGCAGGGCAGGTGGATCAGTGTTTTCATCGGATGGCCGTCCGATTTGGCGATGCCATGTTCTTGCCCAGCGGACGGGTCCACGCATTGGGTGCCGGACTGCTGCTCTTCGAAATCCAGGAGAACTCGGACACCACCTATCGGGTTTTCGACTGGAATCGAAAGGGACTCGATGGGAAACAGCGCACTCTTCATGTGGCTGAATCGCTGGCCAGCATTGATTTCAGCGATCATGCGCCCGGATTGGTGAACTCCGGATGGGTGGCGGATGGCGGGCTGGAGACCCGGTTGTTGGCGGGAGATCCTGTGTTTCGGGTGGAGGCTCGCCGTGGTCCTGACGCGGGCCGGTGGTGTCAGCCGCTCGACCGGTGTGTGGTGGTGGGCGTGGTTCGCGGCCGCTTGTGCATCGGTGACGGGGAGTGCGGGGTGCGTTTGGGCCCCGGCGAGTTCTGTCTGTTGCCGGCGGCCACGGGGGGCGTGGAAGCCCGCCTGGAAGGGCCCACGGAGTGGTTGACCGCGGCACCGGGCCAGAGGTGAAGGTGGTGAGTCGGTTGGAGGGCGGCCCGAATATTTCAGTTCACCTGCGGATTCAGCCATGAGCGAAAAGCCACAAACATCGCCAAGGAAACGGCGCTCCACCGCTTCGAGCCGGCTGTCGAGGCGGTTCCACTTGTTCAAAGTGCTTCACGAGGACCGCCCGTTTGCGGTGGTGATGGTGCTGGGCTTAATCGTGGGCGGGATGGTGCTGCTGGGGGTGCCCAAGCTCTGGAAGACGACTCCGACTCCGTTTCCGTTCGGCGAAGTGCGAGTCAGTGCACTCGATTTGCTCCAGGCGTGGTCGCTGTCGCGCACGGCGCGGCGGGCGGAAGCGGCAGGTCAGGATGAGGCGGCGCTGCTCTCCTGGCGAAGCGCGCTCCTGAACAACCAGGCGGACATCGCGTTGCACCGCGGGGTACTCGGGTTTCTCGGGCGAACCCCGAAGGCAGAGGCCGACCGCACGTTGTTCGCCATTCGAAGCGCCTCCTGGCTCGTCGCCCTGACCCGCACCAACGCGGCGGATGTGGCGCTGATCGGCGATGTGATGGAGCGCTACGGCCGGCCGCGGGTGGCGTTGTCGTGGATGACAGGACCGGCATGGGACCAGGACCCGGCCTTGGACAGGGCGCGCGCGAAATGCCTGTTGTCGTCGGGCCAATGGGACGCCTTCGCCGAGCGCTGGCGGGTCCACGGAGCGGTGTGGAAGGACGATCCCAAACTGGCGATGTACCAGGATGCCTGGCTCGCGGCGACCGACGATCGGACGGTGGGACTGGAGGCGACGGCGCGGTTGAAGGCGAGCCTGGGGATGGAAGGGGAGGCGGGGCTGACGGCGGCGCGCCTGTTGATTCTTGTGGCTGCGGTGAAGGGGCAGGTGGATGACCTGGGGTTGGCACTGAATAACCTGGAGGCCCGGGAATCGGCATCGGCGGCGCAACACGGTCATTACTGGAAGGCTCTGGAGGCGTCGGGGCGTGGGGAGGAAGCGCGTCGGCTGGCGTTGGCGTACCGGCAGGTTCCAGGCGATCCCGAGATGGCGGCGATGCAGTGGCGGGCGATGCGGGACATCGGTCTGTCGAAGGAGGCTCTGGAGCTGGCCGAGCAGAACCTCGACCGGTTCGGCAACGATCTCACGGTGTGGAGGGTTTATTTTGACCTGCTGATCGACGCCCGGCGTTGGAACGAAACCGTCCGGGCCGCCGCCAACGCCCGCCTCAAAGCTTCGCGCCAGGAGCAACTCCATGTGGAAGCGTTGTTCGCCGAATACCGGTCTTCCCTGGGCGAAGGCCGCAAGACGGACGAAGCGCGATTGGCCGAGGCACTAGCCGGTGTTCGGGTGGTGGAACCTGAAACCGCGATTCGCATCAGTGTGACGCTGCGCCATCAGGAACGGGTGGCGGAGGCCCTCCGTCTCCTGCTGGCCCACGAGACGGCATTTCGCGATTGGGCTCCCTATTGGGCTGAACTGTTTTCCGTGGGTCTGCTCGCCAGGGACATTGAAGTGCTCCGGCGCTCGGTGGGGGAGATGTCCCGGATCGAACCGCGCAACGTGGCGTGGGCGAACAACCGGGCGGCGCTGCTGCTCATCACCGGCGAGGATCCGCCCGAGGCGTTGCGGTTGACCCTCGCCAGTCTCAACCGCCATCCGGAGTCTCCGACCTTGCGCATCAACCACGCCATGGCTCTGCTCGCCACGGACCGGGCGGCGGAGGCCGAGACGGTGCTCCGAACACTGGCCGGGTTGAAGCTCAACAAGGATGCGAGCGCCAATTACCATCTCGCCATGGCGGAGACGCACTTCGCCCTTGGGCGAAAGCCGGAGGCGATGGAGTCCGGGAAGCAGGTGGACCGGAGTCGGTTGTTGAAACCGCAATTGGAGCGCCTGGACCGTGTCATGGCGCAGGCTTCGGGAGGCGGCGGGCAATGATGCCTGCGTCGGGTCATGCCGGGGAGAATCAACGATGCGCGATGATCAGGACATTGAAGAGTTGAAGGGGCTGCGGCGCTGGTGGCTGAACCTGCGCCGGCGGTGGGACGAGGAATTGCAGACCAACGGCTTCCTGCGCCACCTCGTTCATGAACCGGCATTCCTCGTGGCCATGGTTGGCTTCGTGGTTTGCGGCGTCGGTGTCGCCCTGATGATTCCGAAAATGTGGAACCCGGCCCCGGCCCATTTTTCGAGAATCGTCCGCGTCAGTCTGCTGGACCTGGCCCAGTCATGGAATTTGAAGAGAACCGCCCGGAACTCGGTGGCGGAAGGTCAGTGGGACGAGGCGCTGGTCGGCTGGCGTTCGGCAATGGCCAACAATCTCGCCGACATCGAGACGCATCGGGGAACGCTGGAAACGCTTCGCGACGCGCCCTTGCTTCGTTCATCGAACCTCAACCTCGCCTTGTTCAGCGGGGAACTTCTGATCGAACTCTCCGGCACCAACCGGGCGGATACGGTGCTCGTCGCCGATGTGCTCATCCGACATCGCCTGGTCGATGTCGGCATGGCCGTGCTTCGTGCTTGGGAAAAGGAATTCACCCCGGCCGAGGAAGCCGTCTGGCTCAGGGGGCTGTTGACCGCGGGCCAGGTTGCCGCCTTCGACGCCCGCTGGAAGGCATCCGCTCCCGCGCATGAGGGCGACGCCCGCATGCGCTTGTATCGGGCGGCGGTCGATGCCTCCGGGCCGCCGTCGCAGGCCGTGGACGCCCTGGACCGGCTGCGAGCCGCACTGACCGATCCCGCGTTGCGCCTGGATGCAGCCCGCCTGCTGTGTTGGGCGTCGCTGCGACGCGATGATCTGACCGAGTACGAGCGCGGGCTGGCGGTGTTGCGGGAGATGAGGTCTGCCATGGTTCAGGATGAAGTCGGGTCCTGGGTGTTGCTGGCCCGCCATGATCGGCTGGAGGACGCGCGACGGGCGGCCCGTGAATACCGGGATGTGCCTCCACCAACGCCGATGGAGGCGGTGCAATTGTCCCGTGCCTGGTCGGATCTTGGTCTGGGCGACCTGGCCGTGGACATGTTTCGGGCCCATGGGGAGCGCTATGGTGTCGCCTTTGAAGCGTGGGCCACCTATTTCGACCTGCTGGTGGAGCGTGGGCAATGGGATGATTTGCGGCGGGTGGCATCGACGTTGCGGGGCAATTCCTCGGGCAAGGATGATATCCAGGCCATGACCTGGTACGCCGAGGCCATTGCCGATTTGTCAGAGAACCGTCGCACCGCTGCGCAGGCGTATCTCAAGCGGCTGGAGGATGCAGCCATCGCCAATCCCTCGGTCGTCTTGCGGGTGGCGAGCGGCCTGATTCGGGCTGGCGAATTTGCGACCTCGGCCAAACTCCTGGAGCGGGTGGAATCGGGGATGGGCTCCCAACCGGACTATTGGATTCAAGTCCTGATCAACGCGCAGGGACGCCGGGATATGACGGCCATGGAACGGGCCACTGACCGGTTGCTGGCATTGCAGCCGGGGAATCTGGTCGGGTTGAACGTGAAACTTGGGTTGATGCTCCTCAAGCGCGAGAACCCGTCGGAGGCGTTGACACTCAGCGTGCGCCTGACCAGCGGAGGCAAGGCATCCACCGGCGCGGCCATCAACCACGCCGCGGCACTGCTTCAGAACTCTCGATTTGCGGAGGCGGGTGAGGTGCTCTCACGCATCAGCCCCTCACGGCTGACGCCGATGGAACGAGCCGCGTGGGAACTGGCGCAGGTGGAGTTCCTGGGAGCGAGCGGACGTCCTGGGGAAGCCTTGGAGTTGGGACGGAAGATCGACGTGAGCCAACTCATGCCGCCGGACGAGGCCTGGCTGAAGAAGTTCATCCTGGACGCCCGTCAGCGGGTGGCTGACGCCAAGCTGTGAATTCCCAGGAGCCATCCAACAGTCGGTTCCTGCTCCGCTGGGCTGTCTACGCCGTGGCGGTGTTGGTCGCCACCCAGGTGGTGCCCGGGATTGAGTATCGGGGCTGGGAAAGTCTGCTGGCGGCCACCCTGCTCCTGGGTCTGCTCAACGCCTTCGTTCGGCCGCTCCTGCTCCTGTTGAGTCTGCCGCTCGTGGTCCTCAGCCTTGGTCTGTTCTTGTGGGTGATCAACGCCGCGCTGCTTTATTTCGTCGGGTGGTTGGTCGGGCCGTTCGATGTCACCAGCTTCCCCTCCGCCTTGGGAGGGGCCGCGGTGATCAGTCTCGTCGCCACCCTGCTCGGCAGCATGCTCGGGGTGAACCCAACCCGCATTCAGAGCCGGCGATCCCCTCCCGGCGGTCCCTTGCCATCACCGACGCGCGACGACCGCCGCCGGCCCCCGGGGGATGATGGCGGCGGTCCGGTCATCGACGTCTGACCGGTGGCCCGTCAGTCGCGCACGTACGAGGCGCGTTGGGTGGGAATGCCGGCGGCAACGAATCCGCGCTCAAAATCGGTCATCACCGCGGCCAGTTCAGCGGGCGTGGGAACGGCTCGGAGACCGGCGCAGGCATCGAACACGGTGCGCATCTGTTCGAAGTAATCGGTGTTGTCCGTGCGCAAATGGACCGACGCACCCGGCTTCAAGGCTTCACGCACCAGGGTGGTGAAGCGGTCGTTCACCAGTCGGTTCTTGTGATGGCGTCGTTTCGGCCAGGGATCGGGGAAATAAATGTGAATCGCCGAGGCGGACGCCGGTGGCAGCAGGTATTCCACGCAGTAGGCGGCCTCGATCCGCAGACCCAGCACGTTGGTCAATCCGAGCTTCTGCGATTTGCGGTCGATTTTCCGGATCCGGCCCAGCAGCCGTTCCACCCCGATGAAGTCGCGGTCGGGATGCCGCCGCGCCCACTCGATCAGGAACGATCCGTCGCCGCTCCCGAGTTCCACTTCCACCGGCACCGTGCGGCCGAACATTTCCGGCAGATTCAACCGCTGGAACCACGACGCCGGTTTGTAGATCCGTTGGTCGCGCGCGAGGACCACCGGCTGCGGGGTTCGGGCGGCTTCGGGGGGTTGGGACGGAGTGGCTGCGCCTGCAACGGGGTCAGGAGGAAACATCGGGAGTCGGGGTGGCGGAAGGATCGGGGTCGGCGACAAACAGCGCCAGGGACGCGGTGTACCCGTGGAGGTGGTTGCGGACGCCGACGGGGCCAATCTCGCCATTGCAGAAGAAACCGGCGAGTGGGAGTTGTTGGCCCAGGCTTTCATGGACCAGCCGGGTGTCGTGGTGGCGCTGACCGAAGAGGCCCTGGCCGCGGCCAGCACAGCTGCACAGGCAGGAAGCGATGATGCGTTGGCCGGCGAGGCGCTGGCCGGCCTGTTGGAGCAGTTGCGAAAAATCCTGCGTGGCCGCGGTGCCGTCGCGGAATTGAAACTGGACCGTCTGTCCCACGCGAACGCGGGCGCCGACCGCGACCACCCCCTTGTTGGGGTCGGCGCCCAGGAGGTTGCGCACCAGGAAGTCCCCGCGCCGGTGTTCCTCAAGGTATTCGTCGACCGCAAGCCCGACGAAGATGTTCCCGTTGGCGCGGGCTTTTTCGGGCGCGGGCAGAGCGTTGAAGGTGTCTTGCAGCACCGTCAACGCCGGGAGATTGCCAATCTTCTGGATGAAGTTGCGATCCGCCGCGGTGATGGTCCACGGCCGGCCAATCGGTGTGCAACCCTGCGACACGATGGCTTCGAGACGGACCTTCCCTCCGACGGAAATCCCGATGCCACCGTCGGTGAACACTTCCTGGTTCAGAAACAGGCAGCGGTCCTCCGACCCGGCCGCCCCGCCGGCGAGCCCGCCCAGGCAGGGAATCCCCGGGTACGCTTCATTCCATTGCCGAAGCCAGCGTTCGGCATCGAATTCGCGCGGGTCGGCGAAGAACAACCAGCCCCGGGTGCTGTCGGTGTCGACGCCGGTGTGTGCGTGCCACCAGGCGGGACCGTTCGACTCCTCGACATCCGCCGCCGTGAACCGGGCGGGAGTCAGGTGGGCGCCGGGCAGTGAAAGCAGCAGGATTGAAAGCGCGGCCCCATCCTCGATTTCCTCCGACTGCCCAATGACTCCATGGGCGCTGCATCCGGCGAGCAAGGTCACGTGTCCGTGCACCTGGATCAGTTCGTTGATCTCGCGGATCTGGGGCAGGAGGGGAGGACTGGCGAAGACCAGGGCCAGGTCGGCGCGTCCGCCGGGGAGTTGTCGGCGGGCTTCCTCCACGCGGGCACGCAGGCTGCCTTCATCGAAAGCATCCGCCATTAACACGGCGGTGGCGTATCCTGTGGCCGTCATCGCACGCCCAACCTAGGGCCCGCAGGGAATTCCGTAAACAAGGTCCGTGCATTTCGCTGTGGTCGGAAGATTCCTGGCCAGCCTCGGGGGCATCCTCCAGTGTCCAGCCTTCCATCATGAACCACCGGAATCATTGTCTTCCCAAGGCGCTGGGAGTCGTTCTCGCAGGCTGGATGCTGGCGACCTCGGCCCCCACCATTCGGGCCCAGGCCCCCACCCCTGCCACCACGGCCGCCGGTCGATGGGACATTCCCGCCACCGATGACGGGCTTCCCGGCGCGGGGCCCATCCGCCGATACGATTGGTTTCGCAAGCTCTGGGCCGAACGTCGGGCCGTCTGGGGCAGCCGCGTGGAGGCCGACCAGGGCGCGGTGGTCTTTCTCGGGGATTCGATCACCCAGGGCTGGGGGGATGTTCCTGGAGGCGGAACGTTTGAAGGCATGAAGGTCGCCAACCGCGGGATCAGCGGTGACACCACGCGCGGGGTGTTGATCCGGCTGAACGAGGACGTGCTCGCCGTCAAACCGGCGGCGGTCGTCCTGCTCATTGGCACCAACGATCTCGAAGAGAACGCTGAGCCGGAAACCGTGGTGGCGAATCTGCGGCTCATCCTGGCCCGCCTGAAGGAGCACAATGGCCGCATGCCCATCGTGCTGTGCCAGGTGTTCCCCAGCTCCGCGAGCAAGGCGAGGCCCGCCGCCAAGATCAAGAAGCTCAATGACTTGTACGCATCCGTCGTGAAAGGGGACGCCCAGGTTACCCTGGTGGAGACCTGGACCCTTTTCGCCGACCCCCAGGGTGACGCGAAACCCGATGAATTCCCGGACCTGCTCCACCCGAACGCCGTCGGTTATGCCAAATGGGCGGCGGCGATACGGCCGATTTTGGCGACGCTTGGATTTCTGGAGACCCAGCCGGATGCGTTCGTCCCGGAACCGGGTTTCGTGAGCCTGTTCAATGGCCGGGACCTGACCGGCTGGGGGTATCGGACCAACGTCTTCGACGGCCAGGGGACCAGTCCGGACGGGCGTTATGTGGCCAGGAAGGGTCGCTTGATCGTGAGCACCCCGCCTGAGGGTCGCCGATTTCAGATCCTTTGGACGGCGCGGGAGTTCCCGAAGGACTTCGTGTTGAAGCTCGAGTTCCGTGGCACGCCCAACGCCGACAGCGGCATCTTCATCCGAAAACCCCAACTCCAGTGCCGCGATTACCTGCTTGCCGGGCCGTATCTGAAGCTGGAGCGGTATCGGCCCCAGGACTGGAACGAGATCGTGGTGACCGTGAAGGGCGGCGTTGCCCACGCCACCTGCAATGGGGAAGTGCTGGAGAACGCGATGGCCGTGCCCGACACGGGCCCGATCGGGTTGGAAGGGGACCGCGGCCAGATGGAATACCGTCGGATCCGAGTCCAGGAACTGCCTTGAACGCCCGGTTCAGGCCGCCTTGGGCTTCGGCATGAGCCGGCCGGGGCCGGGGCCCGAGGTGTGGGCTTGGGCGCCGGGCTTGAAGCTGCGCCAGTAGCGGAGCGGCAGCAACGCGACCACCAGCAGAGCCATCTGGGTCACGTCGAAGAGAATGAGCCAGCGGAAGGCGGCGTCCATGAAGCCATAGGCGTGCAATCCGATGCCGAGCATGTTGACGCCGAACCAGGAGAAGGCGGTGATCACGTTTCCGAAGATCGCCGTCGCCATGAGGGCTTTTTCTGAGAGGACCTTGCCCCAGCGCGCGTGCAGGTAGAACGCGTTCCAGATCACGATCATCAGGGCCCCGTTTTCCTTGGGATCCCAGCCCCAGAAGCGTCCCCAGGATTGGTCGGCCCAGATGCCGCCGAGCACGGTGCCGACGAAGGAGAAGAGCATGGCGAAGCAGGTGACGCCGTAGACCATGCGGGCGAGGGACTTGGCGTTCTCGGCGGTGAGCGAGGCGCTGAAGAAACCGCGCAGGACGTAGAGGATGGCCAGGAACCCCGCGAAGAAGGTGGCCGAGTAGCCGAGGGTCACCACGACCACGTGGGTGGCGAGCCAGAAGTTGGTGTCGAGCACGGCGCGCAGCATGATCATGGTGTCGCCGCCCAGGGCCAGGTTGTGGGCCACCACGAGTGTGGCGAAACCGGTGAGTCCGCCGACCACCGTTCCGATGCCATCCCGGTAAAAGCGCTCCAGCAGGAGCCCTAGAATCGAGGTGCCCCAGCCGATGAAAATGGCGGACGAATACAGGTTGGTGACCGGGGGGCGACCTTCGAGGACCATGCGGTAAATCAGCCCGGCGGTGTGCAGGACCAGGGCCACGACGGTGAGGGCCACGCCCGAACGGCGGAAGGTTTCGTTGCCTTGGAACCAGGAGATGCAGGCGAACAGGAACGCCGCGATATAGAGGATCATCGCTTTGTAGAAGACCTGGGCGTGGTTGTAGAAGGCCTCCTTGCGCCCTTTGGCGATCTCCGGCTGATACCCGTGATGCGCCAGCCAGGCGTGGTATTCACCGACGCTCTTGTTGAACCCCGCGCTGTCGCCGGCCCGGAAGGTGTCGTTCATCGCGGCCAACAACTTGATGGGTTGGGGAATGGCTCCCGTACTGGCGGCATCCATCAAGGAGGTGCCGGCGTTCGACCAATCGTCGCGGGCATGGCCGGGATTATCGCCAGGGATGACGAGCGGGTAGGCGTAACGGGCCACCATCTCGAACTTGCCGAGGTGCCCGATCAGCGCGTCCAACGCGCCTTGGTCAAACGGCTTTCCGTCGCGCTGAGCTTCGGCGGCGGCCCGACCCGGGGCGATGGCTTGTTCATAGGCAACCAGCTGTGGTCCGAACTCGGTGATCCGCTCCGGCTTCAAGCTGTTCTTGATGCGCTGGTACAGAATCAGGCGGTTGTAGGTGTCCATGACCGCCTTCTGAAACGGCGTCTGCTGTTCCGGTTTCAGCTTGGCTTCGCTGATGCGGCGGGCTTCGCGTTCCAGCTCATCCATGCCGGGCTGGATCTCGGCGAACGAGAAGTGCTTGTCCTCACGCTGGATACGAAGCAGCGAAATGACATCGGGATGGTCGATGCGGAAGGCGGGCCGGGTGTCGGCGACTTCGGCATGAAACAGCGCCTCTTTCAGCCAATCGAGGGCGGAGAGTGTGATGATCGTCTTGCCCGTGGCGGGGTCGGTCACGCGCACCGATTGCTTGGCGCGCAGCTGCAGGAGGGCGTTGCGGGCCACCGAATCCAGCGGCTGAACGCGACCTTCGAGCAGGACCGGGATTCGACCAAACTCGCGGGATTGGAACTCCTTGTCCCGGGGCGGAACGAGGGTGGTCGCCAGCCAAAGCACTGCCAGGCCGGCAACCAACGAGGGCACGTGACGATTCATAAACTGAGCCAAAAGTGCCCGAATCCATTCCGATTGCCAGCGCGGATTGGGGAGGAGCGTTTTCCAAGAATCTGGACACGCATCGGGGCGATGAACCGGGGCGCGAGGAATGCAGCGGGCGGCCCTCATCCCGGCCTTCTCCCGGAGGGAGAAGGAGAAAACGCTCCGCGAGTTTTGCAGGGTTGAGGCAGGCGTTCGCTGGAACGAGTCGAGACGGCTCGGAAGAGCGGGGTACAGGCATGTCCCCGAGGGCAGGACGCGACACCCTCTCCCTCCGGGAGAGGGTTGGGGTGAGGGAGCCCGTCTCAACCCTCGCGATCGCTGCCATGGAAAGAGGCGTGACCCAGCCGGGTACCCGGGCCAACGGCCCGTGGGAAGCGGCGCCGACAGAAACAGGTTCATGGATAGCCACCCGTCTCCCCACTCTTGCGTCCCGAGCGGAACCCAAGGGATGCTCCGGGGCGTACAAATGCTGGCGTCCCTGAGGGAGGTTCGGGTTGGGGGAACCATCGTCCGCCACCCGACCAGGAACACGTGGAGGAGCCAGGATTTTGCCGCCGAGATTTGAAGGAGAAACCCATGAAAAAATCCAAAGCCGCTTCCCAACCCAGCACCAGCCGCCTCAGCGAGAGTCTGAACCAGGTACTGGCGGATTCGTACGCCCTGATGGCCCTCACGCATCTGGCCCACTGGAACGTCGAAGGTCCCGGTTTCTTCGCGCTGCATACCGCGTTTCAGACGCAGTACGAGGAACTCTTCACGGCGATCGACGAAATCGCCGAGCGGGTCCGCTCCCTGGGCGCTTACGCGATCGGAGGCGTCGCCACGTTCGCCGCGACCGCGAAGATGAAGGAATTCGCCGCGCCGCTGGCCCAAGGGGAGTACGTCAGCGCCCTGATCGCCGCCAATGAACAACTCGTGGCCCATGCCTCGGTGGCGCGGGACCTGGCGGGCGAGGTGAATGATCCGGAAAGCCAGGATCTCATGATCGGCAGGATCACTCTCCACCAGAAAACGATCTGGATGCTGAAGAGCTTTCTGCGCGGTTGACCCTGCCGGTGACTGCCGGTGGGGGATTGGGTTGTGGGCGTCGCCGGGTTCAAGCCGGGTCGACCGTGGCGATTCCCGAGGCTCACACTCAAAAAGGGAGCCGACACTTCATGGTGTCGGCTCCCGGTGAGTGGGTTCGCGTGGAGTCGGAGGCTTATTTCCCCACGTAGCGAAGGCGATACACGAGGTTGGCCCCGTCGTCCGCGATCAGAATCGAACCGTCCGCAGCTTCGGTGCAGTCGATGGGTCGGCCTTTGAAGTCGGTGCCGTTCTTGAGGAAGTCGACGACCTTCTGTTCACCGTAGGGGTGGCCGTTCTCGAAGAGCACGCGGGTGACGGAGTAGCCGACTTTTTGGGTGGCGTTCCAACCCCCGTGATGGGCCACGAAGGCATCGCCCTGCGCGTTGGGAATCTTGGTGCCACGGTAAAAGGTGAGTGCGTTGGCCGCGGAATGGGCTGGCATGACCCATTCGGGGATCACGGTCATTGCCGCGTATTTCAGCAGGTCGGGATGATCCAGGAACATCAGGTTGGGCTGGTTCTTCCCCACGATCCAGGGATGTCCGTAAAAGCCGCCTTCCTTGTAGTGATTCAACTCCGCCGGCGGGTTGTGGTCCGTGAACGGTTGGCCGTTCTTCTTGTCCCCCTCGAGCTTCGCGCCCATGGCGTCGATGTCATGGTCGACCCCCCAGATTTCGTCCGTTCCCGGTCGTACGGCCAGTTTCTCGGTGTTGCGAACGCCGGATGCGAACAGCTTCTTGTCGGTGCCATCCATCGCGAAGGACCAGATCTTTTTCCGCTCCGAGGCGTCGATCGGTTCGTCGGTGGCGTTGGTTTGGTCGCCGACGTGGGTGTAAATCCGTCCCTTGTGGATCAGGAGCGCGCGCCACATATGGCCGCCGTCCTTGCCGGTGGGAAGGTCCTTGGCGTTGAGCACCTGGAACTCTTCGTCGGCGCGCCCATCGCCATTCGTGTCCCGGGCGCGGGAGATGGAGTTCAATTGGGCAAACCACAGCCAGCCGTCATGGAACTGAATGCCCTGGAGGATGGACTTGGGATCCTTGCCCTGCACGAAGGTGGTTGCCTTCTCGAACACGCCGTCGCCGTCGGAATCGGTGCAGCGGAAGATCTTCCCCTGGCCGGGAACGCTGACAAAGAGAGCACCGTCGGGGGCCATTTCGAGGAAGCGCGGAGCCTTGATGCCATCGACGGCGACGGTCAGTTCGAAACCGGGCCGGACCCAGACCCCTTCGGGGACCGCGGCGGCGAAGGTGAGCGAGGGAACGGTGCAGGCGAGGGCGCCGAGGGTATGGCAGGCCGTGCGCCACCAGGAGGGTTGGGGGTGGGTTGGTGAAGACGGTTGGGAGGATCCGCCGGGCGGGGAAGAATGATGGTGCATGGACGAACGTTAGCGGTGGGCTGGCGGGGTGGACACGCGGAAAATCCGGCCATGGGAATGGGGCGCGTTGGTTGGCGGCATGAGGCTTGCCACGGCTTTCACGAGATGGGACCAGTGGAGCCATGATTTGGAGCCCCGGATTGTCGCGGGTCTGGGCGGCGTGTCTCGTAGGAACCTTGGCCCTGGGGACAACGTTCCACCTGGTGGGCGCTGAGTATGTTGTTACGACGACGGCGGACAACGGCCCCGGGTCGCTGCGGGACGCGTTGATCTCGGCGAACCGCGAGCGGGGTGCGGACGTGATCCGGTTTTCGGTGGAAGGGGTGATCCGGTTGGGATCGGCCCTGCCGGAAGTGACGGACGACACGCGGATGGAAGGACCCGGTGCGGATCGGTTACGGCTGAGCGGGGGTGGAGCGGTGCAGGTCCTGGCGTTTGCGGCGGGCACGACGAACCACGCCACGAGTCTGACGATCGCGGACGGCTGGGCGACGAACGGGGTTCATGGCGCGGGAATTTCGAATGCGGGTTCGTTGACGCTGGTGGACTGCGTGGTGAGCGGAAACCGCACGGTGGCGGGTTGGGGAGGCGGTCTTTTCAACCAGGGCGACCTCACGCTGGCGGGCTGCCGGGTGGTGAGCAATTCGGTGGCTGGCGGCGCGGGGCAGTTGGGCGTGCCCGGCGGTGCCGGAGGAGGTGGCGGAGGATTGGGGGGAGGGCTGTTCAGCAGCGGGGGCCGTCTGGTGCTGTCGAACACGGTTTTTGAAGCGAACCTGGCTGAGGGCGGAGTCGGCGGAACAGCGGGCGTCGAAGTGACTTCAGGAGGCGCGGGAGGTGGCCCGATGGGTGGCGCCCCGGGAGGGCAGGAAGACACCAACGGCAAGCCGGGTGGATTGGGTGGAGGTGGCGGAGGCGGGGGATGGCAGAATATTGTTGACCAAAGTCCGACACCCGGAGGAATCGGTGGCATGGGAGGGGTTGGCGGTGGCGGTGGGGGTGGGGGATTTGCGAAGTTTCCTTTCAATCCAGGTGGCGGCAGTGCCTTCGGCGGTGGACTGGGCACGGTCGGCCGTTCAATGCTTCCCAATCCTGGGGTTGGGGTGGGCGGGGGAGGGGCGGGGATGGGCGGAGCGCTTTTTTGCGAAGGAACATCTTCACGATTGATTCGTTGCCGGTTCCAAGGGAACCGGGCCATCGGCGCTGCAGGCGGACGGGCAAGTGGTAGTTCAGGCGGTGCGGGTGGTGGATTCGGCGGAGCCTTGTTGGGCAGGGGAGGTGAGCTGGTCCTTGAAGACTCTGGGATCATTGGGAACGAAGCATCCGGGGCCGACGGCTATGTCGGTGTCGGGGGGAGTCACGGGGGTGAAGCCGGGGGTGGCGCGATCCTGCTGTGGGACACGGTGTCCACGCTCGTAGGTTCCACCATCTCCGCCAACGTGGCCCGGGCGGGCGCAACCGGGCGAGGCACCATGGGTGCTCCGGACCTGGGAGCCGCCAGTTGGGGAGGAGGCGTCGCGTTGCTGGGCGGGGCCGCGGCTCTCACCAATTGCACGCTTTCCGGCAACCTCGCGCAGGGTGGAGGGGGCGGTGCGGTTTCCGACATGGGTCGTACAGGCGGGACCGCCACCGGCGGTGGTTTGACTTCGATTTCCAACAGCGTGGTCGTGGTGCACTGCACCTTGGCGGACAACCAGGCCGTGGGAGGAATGGGTGGCACAAGCATGGCTCCGCTGCCCGGGGGTGCGGCGGGGGCCGCGGAGGGAGGCGGATTTCATGTCGTGGGCGGTTCGATGATCCTTGGGAACAGTCTGGTGGTGGGAAACACCAAAAACCTGGGTCTCGTGCCCTCCGACGGCGCCGGCACGGTCACCAGCCGTGGTCGCAATCTGCTCGGCACCGATGCGGGAATGGCGGGTCTTTCGAACGCCGATTTGAAGGGTGCCGACGCGAGGTTGGGTCCGCTGATGGACAACGGCGGCCTGACACCGACGCACGCGTTGCAGCGTGGAAGCGCGGCGATCGATGCCGCGGAATCCAACCTGGCTCCTCCGACGGATCAACGCGGTTTTCCCAGGCCCACAGGTCCAGGACCGGACGTGGGTGCGTTCGAGCGAGGACCAGAGGCACCCGGCGCGACGGTCATCCGCCTGGACGGCGAGGTCGTGGCGCCCGGGGGGACCGTGACCTACCGAGGTCGGGTGGAGGTGTCCATGAGCACGAGCTTTGAGAAGGGCACCTTGCTCTACACGTTGGATGGATCGAACCCGACGCATGCGTCGATGCTCTACCAAGGGCCATGGGTCCTGACGAACGACGCGCGGATCCGGGCGTTCGCCTATGACGGCGAGTTTTCGGCCACCACACCGGTTGCTGCCGTGGATGTGGCGATCGCGGCGGACAACCGGCATCTGCTGACGCTGACCACGTCCGGCCAAGGCACCGTGGACGTCACCCCTTCCGGAGAGCGGTATGATCCGGGAACCCTGGTGCGACTGACAGCTCGCGCCGCGGATGGCTGGCGATTCGCGGGCTGGAATGGTGATACCTCAGGTGATTCGGCGTACGTGGAACTGGCCATGGATTCGGAGCGGGCGGTGAGCGCGACTTTTGTTCCGTGGGCGATGGTTCCGTTGTCGGCGTCGGCGAAGGTGTATGGGGTGGGCAGCCGACCGGGGGAGAACGGACCTCTTCTGCGTCAGGATTGGACTACTTGGGTGAAACTGGATCCGCCGGGGGGCATGTATCCGCTCAATACCCTGGTTACCCTGACCGCGGAAGTTCCCCGCATTTCGTTTGCCGAGGGTCACACGGGATTCATCCGATGGACGGGTGATGCCGAGGGAAATCGTCCTCAGGTAACGGTCCGGATGGATCGCCCGCGATCGGTGGCCGCTGAGTTTGAGTTCTCGAGGTGGTTTCCGGGACGGTACTGGCTCGAGGTGGTGACCGTGGGTGGCGGGATTGCGTTGGCGTCACCTCCGCCCGAAAACCTGCCCGTGTACGTTTCGGGCACGGGCACCCCGGTGGACGTCACGGCGACGCCGGCGAGCGGTTGGAGCTTCCTCCATTGGACGGGAACGGTGGCGAGCACCGAGCCGGCGATCTCCCTGGGGATGGGGCGGGATAACTACCTTGAGGCGGTTTTCGGCACCCGCTTGCGCACGGTGGTTTCCGGCGCCGGCACGATCGAAGTCTCGCCGAACCGTGACCTTCACCCGGGCGAATCCCGGGTCCGGCTCCTGGCGGTTCCGCAGGAAGGCCATGCGTTTGCGCGGTGGGGCCATGCGGTTTCGGGAACGAACAATCCGATGGAGCTGACCCTGCGCGAAGCCGAACCCACGGTGGCGGCACTGTTCGTGCCAGTGTCCGAAGACCACGTTTCCTTGGTGGTGGGTGTGGACGGCAACGGCGCGGTGAGGCGGGAACCGGATGGGAACCAGCATCCCATCGGAACACAGGTTCGAATCACCGCCGAGCCGGAGCCGGGCCAGATGTTTGTGGGATGGAGTGGGGACGGAGCCGGCGGGGAACCGACGTTGCTGGTGACCATGGATCGGGACCGGCGGATGCGGGCCCTGTTCACGCAACGTCCGCGGCTGAGTTTGTTTGATCCCTTCGATTACCGCGCGCCTGAGAGTATCCGGCTGCGGATGGTGGGCGAGGAGGGTGCGTGGTATGCGATGGAGACTTCGGCCAATCTCAAGAACTGGTCACGATTCACGGTGGTGACGAATCGAGGGGGTGCGTCGGTTCTGCGGCTGCCGCAAGAGGGGCGCTCGGCTCTGTTTTATCGGGCCGTCCGGATGGGGCCGTGAGGTCCCCGGTTCAAGAACGAGCCGCTCACGGACCATGAACCGCTGGGGGAATCGCCACAGAGACACCGAGTCACAGAGGTAGAAACGGTTTGCCTTCGTTCTTTGTGCCTCAGTGTCTCTGTGGTGCAAACCGGGTTCGTTGACAGCCACCTGTTCGAAATCGACCTGCTCACGGTCCTTGAACCGGGGATTCCGGGGGGCGAGACGCCCCCCTCTACGGCAGGCGAGACGCCCGCCGCTACGGAGGCACGGTTCATGGAGAGCCACCTGTTCGAAATCGACCTGCTCACGGCCCTTGAACCGCGAAATTGTAAGTCGTTGGAAATCAACGAAACGATTTCACGGTTCATGGAGAGTGCCCTGTTCGAAATCGACCTGCTCACGGTCCTTGAACCGGGGATTCCGGGGGGCGAGACGCCCCCCCTCTACGGCAGGCGAGACGCCCGCCGCTACGGAAAGAAGGTTCATGGAGAGGGGTGTTTTCCACAAACTTGGACAGGTATGGGGGAGACTGCAGGCTCGCGCCGGTCGGGGGCGGCGGGGTAGGGTTCGGTCGGCGTCTATGAAAGCTACACGTTCGCTTCTGTGCCTGCTCCTTCTGACCTCCATCCCCTGCGTGTTCGATTCGCCGCGAGTGCGGGCAGGGGACGAGCCGGCGGCCCACGCGGCGCCGCATGCTGTGGCGGAGGTGGTGGAACCGGCCGACGCCATTCAGAGACTCGTGGAGGGGAACAAGCGTTTCGCCGAGGACAAACCCCAGCACCCGCATCAGGCCCATGATTGGCGCAACACGCTGGCGAAGGCGCAGAAGCCGTTCGCGGTGGTCCTGGGTTGCAGCGATTCCCGGGTTCCACCGGAACTGGTCTTCGATCAAGGGCTGGGAGACCTCTTCGTCATCCGGGTGGCGGGCAATATCGCCGAGGAAGACGCGATTGGCAGCGTGGAGTATGCCGTGGACCACCTCAATGTGCGGTTGGTGGTCATCCTGGGGCATTCCAGCTGCGGCGCGGTCAGCGCGGCCTTGGACCATCTGTCGGATCCGGCGGAGGAACCCTCGGAGATCGTGTCGTTGCTCTACCGGATTGAGCCTGCATTGGCGGGCATTCGGAAGGATCTCAGCCGGGAGGCGCAGGTGGCGGAGGCGGTGAAGCGCAATGTGGATCTGGCGGTTCGTCGGCTGTCGCGCGTTCCGGACATGCGCAAGAGCCTGAAGGAAGGCCGGATCAAGATCGTGGGCGCGGTCTACGACATGGCGACCGGCAAGGTGGAGATGCTGCAGTGACCGTCACATCTCGGGAGTGACTCCGAGGACGAGATCAAAGCGGGCGGCGAGTTCGCCAGCCTTGGACTGACGGAGGGGAGCGAAGGCGACGGTGATCGCATCGCGTTGCCGGGGGTCCTTCACATTCTTCCAGATGCCGTCCCCGGCGTTGAGCGGATGGCCTTGGACGTAGCACTGGGTGGTGAACTTCTCCCGGCCCTTCGATTTCACCGCGAAGTGGATGTGGGGGGTTCGGCCGGGGTAGGGAACGGGTTTGATGGTGCGGAACAGGTACTCGCCGGTGGAGCCGGTCACGAAACGACCAAAGCCCTGGAAGTTACCGTCGCGCTTGTCGCGTTGGTCGGATCCGGAGTGCAGGTAGGCCCCGTTATTGTCGCATTGCCAGATCTCCACCGTCGCGTTGCGCACCGGCTTGCCCTGGGTGTCGAGAATCCGGCCGGAAAGCCAGGTCACCGCACCGACTGCCGGCGTGATGGCATCGTTGACGACCAGCAGGTCGTTGTCGGTGTCGAGCGGCAGTTTGTCCGGGTAGAACGGTCCTTCCGTCTGGCTGGGCGTGAGCCGCAGTTGCCGGGCGAATGCTCCCGGTACGGCGAAGAAGGCGGTGGTGAACGCGAGACGCCGGAGAAAGGTCCGGCGCTCGAGCGGAGCATGGGGGGTATGGAATGGGCTCATGAGGATCATGAGCAGCGTGACATTGAGACCAACGAGGGCGCAATTCCCCAGATCGTCACCGGCCAAGTCGCGCCGACCCGGCCGTTACTCGAACGGGTTTGTCTTCATTTCGGCCTTGGGCCAGTTCTCCCAGCCGGGGATCGGATGTTCCAACATCAGGTCTTCGACCAGATAGAAATCCTGGCGGCTGGCGGCCTTGGCGCGTACGGACTTCACCTTGGCGGGATCGATGAACGGCAGGTTGTTGCCGAAGGATTGACGCACGTAGCTGAGCACGGCGGCGATTTCGTCGTCGTTGAGCAAACCTCCGAAGCCGGTCATGGGTGGAACTCCTTTGCTCGGGTCGAACATCTGGCCCGCCAACGGCAGCGGTCCCCAGAGTCCTTTGAGCACGACCTTGATCAGGCGCTCTTCGTCGCCGGTGAGCCACGGGTTGTCCTTGGCGACGAGGGGCGGGTAGATGTTGGGCATCCCGAGCCCGTTGGGCTGATGGCAGGTAATGCAGTAGGCGTCGCGGTTGAAGATCTCCTTGCCCAGCGCATAGACCTTTTGCTCGTCCGCGGAGAGCGGGCGTGTGGGTCCGTAACTCTTGTCGGCATCGGATTTCGGCGCCGGCTCAAACTTGAAGCCGCCGGCCAGGTAGGCCTGGGCTTTCGGGTTGTCCGACAGATCGAACTTGGGATCCGCCTGCAAGGTCTTGAGGTCGTCGGCCAACGTGGTTTTCAGGATCTGGTCGGTCACAGGCCCCATCCAGCGGTCGAACGGATGCTTGAGCGCCTCCAGCACGATCCGGGCACCCGCCGGGTTGTTGAGCCAGGAGGCGGCCACAATCGCTTCGAGGCGGACGCGCCCATGGGGGTCGTTGGCGGCTCGGAGGAACATGGAGGTGCTGTCGGGGATCTGCCGGTGGGCGTATCGCAGGACGTGCACCGCCGCGGCGCGCGCCTGGTGGGCCCGGGCGTGCAGGCACTGTTCCAGGAGCGAGCGATCCACCGCGTTGTGGGACCAGGTTATCCAGAGCGCTTCGCAGAGATGATGTTCGTAGCCCGGGTCCTGGCGATCGAGGGAGGCCGCCCAGCGTTTGACCGCGGGAAGGACTTCGGCCGTTGGACGGCCGCGCAGTTCACGCCGGGTGCGGTAACGGGACCGGTACTCGGGCAGTTTCAAGTTCTCGAAGAGCTGGGCGAGATCGGCGCCGGCGATGGTGGCGGGTTTCACCAAGGGCCGGGCGGGGTAGGTGATGCGGTAGATGCGGCCGTGGTCGCGATCGCGGTTGGGATCGCGGGCGTTGTGCTGCATATGGCCGATCAACGCATTGTGCCAGTCCACGAAGTACAACGATCCGTCGGGCGCGGTCTCCAGGTCCACCGGGCGGAAGTTGGGATCGGTGGAGGAAACCAGATCGCCGATGTGCTTGCCGTCGAAGCCCGAGCCGTCCTCCCAGACCTTGTGCAGACTGGTTCCCAGGAAGCCGATGCTATTGCAGATCATGAAGTTCCCCTGCACGTCGTCGGGGAAATGCCGTGACGAAACGAACTCAGACCCGGAAGTGGGCCGGGCGCGTTTGGGGGCGAACTCGCCGACCTGCGGGATTTCCAGGCCGTGGGGGATCTTCGACGACAAGGGCAATCCCCAGTAATTCTGGCCGGAGGACGCATCGGAGCTATAGCCCTGGTCCCATTCATCGAAGGCCATGCCCCAGGGGTTGTTGTAATCGGACTGGCTGTAGCGCTCGAGGCGGTAGCGTTTCGGGTCGAAACGCCAGACGCCGCCATCGGTCATCCGCTCCGGACCATAGGGCGTTTCCACCTGCGAATGGAGGAAGCGTCCTTCGAGGAGGTAGAACGATCCGGAGGCGTCGGCGGCATAGGCCGAAATGGCGTGGTGGGTGTCGTGGGTGTCGAAGCCGGTCAGCACGATCTCCATGCGATCGGCCCGGTCGTCATGGTTGTCGTCGATGAGCAGGCAGAGGTGGGGCTCCTGCGAGACGTACACGCCCTCCGGGGCCAATTCGAAGCCGATGGGAAGGTTCAGGTGATCGGCGAAGACGGTCTGCTTGTCGGCGCGCCCGTCGCCGTCGGTGTCTTCGAAGATGAGGATCTTGTCGTTGGGCCGTTCATCGCCCGGCTTGTAGTGCGGGTAGCTGGGAATCACGGAGACCCAGAGGCGCCCGCGGTTGTCGAAGGACATCTGCACCGGGCTTTTCAGATCGGGGAACTCGGATTCCGATGCGAACAATTCAATCTTGTAGCCCTCGCGCATCGTGAATTTTTCCAGAGCCTTTTCACGGCCGAGATATTCGATGGGTTTCTTGAAATTGGACTCGATGGGGCTGAGGGGCCGGGTCAGATGGTCAGGAACTGGAGGCAGGGTGGCGCTGGCGGCAACCCTGCCGGAGGCCATGTCCCAGAGGCGCGCATCCCGCAGGCGGGTCATCTGGCGCATCTTCTCGATTTCCTCGGGATAGTTGACGTTGCCGAAGGGTTTGTAGCGCTGGCCGTAGACGTGGACGCCGTTGAGCATCCGGTAGTCGTTGAACCAGAACCAATCCTTGTCCTCAACGGCGGCGCGGAGGGTTCGAGGGTCGGTGGATGAGACGGCGGGGACGGAGCCGTAGATCTTCTCGAGCAGGAGGGGTGCGAGCCGGGCGTAGCCGGCGTCATTGAGATGACAGCCGTTGATGGTGAGTTTGGGGCCGCCGCTGGAGAACCACTGCCGGGTCGGGGTGAAGACGTCGACGGCGCCAACGCCCTTCTCGCGGGCCACTTCGAGCACCGCGTTGGCGTAGGCTGCCAAACGGCGGTTCTCCTCCTCGCCCTTGGGCAGGTCGTAGGCGTCGGTACGGTCCTCGAAGGCGATGGGGGTGACCAGGATCAGTCGGGGCGCGGACCGCCCGTTGTACGCAAGCGACAACGTGTGATCGACGAAGGCGCCCAACTCGGCCTTGAAGTTGTCGACGCGCTCCAGGCCGTCGAAGGATTCATTGTACCCGAAGAAGGCCAGGAGCGTGGCGGCCTTCACCTCGTACAGCCACTCGTCCGGGCTGGGGTAGTGGCCGATGCCGAAGTGGGCGGACAGTTCCGGGTGGAACTTTTCGGCTCCGGGGAAGGCCCATTGGGTCTTGCGCGAGGGACTGGGGCGGAATCCGGGAGTGTCACCGGGGTTGCAGAGGTTGCGAACCGTGAGGCGGGACTGCGGGAAGCGGAGGTGAAGGGCGGTCTCGAAGTGGCCGAAGTTCAGCATCCGTTCGCCCAGAGAATTGCCGACCATGGCGATGGTTTCGCCGGGGATGGGTTCCAGTGGCAAAGAGACGGGGGCGGGGCGAAGTGCCGCGGCGGGCGGTTTGGCGTAGGTGGGCAGGCCATCGGACGAGGCGGCGGCAACCGCCCGGGCCAGGCCCAGCATCAGGAGAAGGATCGGGAAGAATCCCTTGGTGCGCATCGCCATCTTCTACCGAAGGGCGAGAGCCAAGTAAACGGGTTCCAAGGTTTCAGGCGAGTTCGCGATCCAGCCACGCAAAGGCGTCGTCCTGCATCATTCGGTTGAATTGATGCGGGGTGTCGTAGAACCGGCCGGTGAAGCGTTCCCGAACCCCGGCGCGGTCGAACAGGGTCGAAATCGTCTCCACCGATTCCTGCATGCCCGACAACGGAAACAACCCGTCCTTCGAGCACTGCTGCACCAGAAGGGATCGCGGGGCCGTCAAGGCGGCGACGTCCGGCCAGTCCAGATGCCGATGCAACTCAGGCAGGAAATGAATCCAGGAGTGGGTGTCCAGGTGGGCGCGGATCATCGGACTCACGGTGGACATGAAACCGGTCACACAGGCGGCGCGGATCCGGGGATCGAGAGCAGCCAGGAACAGGGAGCGATAACCGCCCATCGAGACCCCGACACACCCGAGACGTTTGGGGTCCACTTCGGGTCGGCTCACCAGGTAGTCCACCGTGCGGACGTCATCCCAGAACACGATGCCCGGCCACGTGGTGCCGGCGAGAATCAGCGCCTTCACCAGCGTGGATTCCTTGGAGCGACAGATCTGGTTGAGCTGCCGGACCGTTTCCATCGAGTAGTTCGCCCGGTTCCAGCCCGCCTCCAGGTTCGAGTCCATCAGGATCCGTCGTTCACCGAACATGAAGGCGTCGATGGTGATGACGACATACCCCCGGCGGACCAGCGCGGTGGCCGTGGGGCGCCCTTCGTAGTTTTCACGGTGGTACGGCACCATCGCCGGATGGTTGTCCGTGCCCAGGTCGACCACCTTCTCCTTCCCGAACAGAAACATGCCGCCATGGGAGTGCAGGTCGACGATGGCGGGCGCCGGCGCCTTCAGGTTCTTCGGAATCAGGACATACGCCGGGACGCGCAGAATGGGGGAGGTGGAAAAGAGGATCTTCTCACGCGTGTACTCGCCGCAATCGACCAGCTCCAGGACTTCAGGGGACGGGTCCACGGGAGCCGGCCGATAGTGCAGGAGTTCCAGGAGCGTGGCCCGGGCTGCGGCTTGGAACTCGGGGAAGGTGGCGAACCGTCCGGCGAGGAAGGAGTCGGAGTGACGGTTGGATTCGGACAGTTTCTGGACGGTGGGCCAGAGGGAGCCGAGATCAGCTCCGTTGGGTTGTAAGGGCGCGCTGAGGGGCAGGTCGGCGGCCGATGCCGGTTGGGCAGCCGACGGCCCCAGGGCAGCCAGGCCGAGGGTGGTCAGAAAGCCGCGACGGGAGGGAACGGGGGTGTCGGGGTGCATGGTGGTCATGTGGCAGGGCCAGGTGGGCGCCCGGCGGAGCAGGAGGTGGCGGGTGGCGTGCTTGGTGACGTCCAGGCGATTCCAGGATTGGCGGAGCGGCTCATGTTCACTTGGAATCGAGTTCCATGATGATCGGCGTACCCGGTTTGCCCCGGTCGGGCAGTACGATCAGGCGCTCCAGGTAGAACCGGGCGATGCCGTCGGAGGGGCAGGCGGTGACGCTCCCTTGGAAGGCCTGGATCGCTTCCCGGAGCCGGCCTTCTCCGAGAAGGCGAATGGCTCGGTCACAGGTGTTTTCGTTCTGCCTCGAATCGTCCGGAGCGGCAGGTGCTTCCAATCCCCAGGGCTGGAACACTTCGACGGCCTGGTCGAAGCCCTTGAACCGGAAATGCCCCAACGGCCGAACCTGGTGCGCTTGCAGCCCCTGCCGGAAGTCCTGGCTGACCAGAATCTCCGTGCCCAGGTGCTTGTTCAGCCCGTTGAGCCGCGACGCGAGGTTGACCGCGTCGCCAATCGCCGTGTAGGCAAAGTGGTCGGCACTGCCGAAGTTGCCGACGCAGGCGACCCCGGAATGAAGTCCGATCCGGGTGCGAACGGCTGGCGCTCCGCTGCGTTGTTCGAAGACCCGCAGGCGCTCGGTCAGGGCAAGCGCGGCCCGCAAGGCCCGCTGCTCGGGGTCGCTCTGTTCCACCGGTGCGTTCCAAACCGCGAACAGGCCATCACCGAGAATGCCCAGGACTGTTCCGTCGGACTGGTGAACGCAGCCGATGGCGATGTCGTAGTAGTCATTGAGCAGGGCGACGAGTTGATGGGGGTCGGTGCGCTGGGAGATGCGGGAGAAATCGGTGATGTCCGTGAATAGAATGACCACGCGTCGCACCGTGCCGCCGAGGCGAAGGCTTTCCGGGCGGGCGGCGAGTTCCTCCACCACCCGGGGCGGCAGGTAGGTGGCGAGGGATCGGCGAAACAAATCCTTCTCGTGTCCTAGGAGAAGCAGGTGAGCGCCCCACGCCCACAAGAGTCCGGCCGGGATCTGGATGGCGGCAGGAATGAGCCACGCCCACCAGACCTGAAAATGCCAGGCGGCGAACAGCGACAGGAAGGCGATCCCCACTGCAGCACCCAGGCAGGCCAGGAACGCCGGAATGGGGCGCAGTCGCGGCAGACCCAACCCGAGCAGGATTCCGAACGCGATGATCAGGCGTGCTTCGAGGCCTGGGCTGGGACGCTGCAGCCATTCGCCACGGGTCAGGTTGAGCAGGGCGGTGGCGTGCAGTTCGAGCCCGGGCATTTCCTGGCGCCCGGCACCGAACGGGGTGGGAAAGGTGTCCTTGCGCGCGCCCGGGAAATCGACCTCGAAATTCGCGCCGATGACCACCAGGCGATTTTGGAGGCGGGACAGGGATTCCGGTTTCAGGGCGTCTTCGTAGGAGATCGAGGGCAGGGTGCCGGCGGGCCCGTAATAGTTGAGCCAGAGATCGGAGACGGGCGCGCCGCGTTCCTTGGCCAGGTTCCGGCCCTCAAGCTCGGCGGCAACCCAGCTGAGGGCGGGTTCCCAGCCGATCTCGGTGCCACTCTTGAGGCCCGGGAGCAACCGGCGCGCGACGCCATCATCGCCGACCACCACGTTGAGCAGGCCGACGGCGGCGGCGTTGGTGGCGAGGGCGGGGATGGTCGCCTCGCGGACTTCGACCGCGCCGAGTCCTGGCAGCTCGCGCCGCGCGATATTGGCGCTCACCACCACCCGGCCGTGACGGGCCAGGGCGCTGGCGAGTTGGGCGTCGCCGGGGGCTTCCTCGGCGAAAAAGAGATCGACGATGACGGCGCGGGAACTGGCGTTGGCGAGGTTGTGGATGAGGCGGGAGTGGAGGCTGCGATCCCAAGCGGAATCCCGCCGTTGAGCCAGGGCGTGGCGTGATTCGTCGTCCATGCGCACCACGATCAGGTCGTCGGGAACGGGCAGGAGGCCGTCGGGACGGAGCCGAAAGATGAGATCGAAGCTGGTCTGGGCGATGCGTTGGCCGAGGACGGGGTTGAGGGCGAGAATCCCGAGGGCAACGAGGCCGATGGTGCCGATCCATCCGACACGCCGGCGGCCGGAAGCGAGCGCGGGGCTTGCAGGCAGGGGCGTTGCGCCGGTGTGCCGGATGCGACCGACAATGGACTTTACAAACCGCATGGTGGCTCCCCCAAATCCTCGCGGTGCTTACCACGTCGGGTCCTGCCACCCAAGTGCCGATCGTGGGCGCGCCTGAATTGGAAGGGAACAGGGGGTCGTTTGGCGTGGCTCCCGCGAGCACATCATGAATCCATCATCACAAGAACAATCCATGTCCCGCAGCATGTCCGGAGTGGCGGTCACCTCCTCAGCCATGCCCCGCTTTGGACCGGGCGGCAACCCGGTCGGATGTCCGGGCCAGTACCAGGCCATTGCGCGGATTCCGACCCCGACGGGGTTGTTGACCTGGACGGCACCTCCGGGGAGCACGAGCTGTCGGATCACCGACGTGACGCCGGGCATGCCGGCCTCGTATGTTTCGCGGGTAGAGGCGGTGAAAGTGATCACCCAGGTGGCTTGCGGCGATCACACCGTCACGTTTCCGGTGACCGCGGGTTCCAAGTACTCCTTCACGATCTACGTGATCAACGTGCCACCGCCACCGCCGGCCACGGGCGTGGCGTTGGAGTTGCAGATTGAATGGCTGCCCTGAAGCCGTCTGAACCGGGGAAGCCCCTGTTCGAAGGACCTCCTCAGGGGCCATGAACCGTAGCGCGAGGAGTGGAGCGGGCGGCCCTCATCCCGGCCTTCTCCCGGAGGGAGAAGGAGACGATGCGCCGCGAATCTCGGAGGGTTGAGTCGGGCATAGGCTGGAACGAGGCGAGACGGCTCGCACAGATGGGGATAGTTCGTGTTGCGACGGGCGGAGACGCGACTCCCTCTCCCTCCGGGAGAGGGTTGGGGTGAGGGAGCCGGCTTCAACCCTCGCGATGGCCGGCATGGAAAGGTTTATGGAGAGGGTATTCACCACCACTTCCAATCCCGGCTCGGCGCGGGACTGAAAATCCACTGCTCCATCTGACGCGGTTCGGGGAATTGGAAGAATTCGATGTGGCCGTCGCCGAAGAGCATGTTGAAACGGCTCTTGCCCTTGTAATTGTGCCAGATGCTGCGGTTGTCGACGTTGCCGCGGTTCGCGTGCCAGGCCCAATCGCCCTGGACGAACTTATGAGAGGCGCCCTGTGACAGCTCGGTGGTGCGCAAAGGCAGGTTCTCGTAGGAGCCCTTCGGTGCGCTGATGTCGCCCAGGACGTGCCGGGTGCGAAATGAATCGTGCTGCCACTGGGGCAGGTAGCTGGTCCCGTAACGAAGGTAGCAATTCTTCACAGAAACCGGGTTGAGGCTGTCGCCCTTGTCGTTCGGGCAACGGAAGGACTCGAAGGCCTGAATGTACGCGTACAAGGGGCGGTTGGTGGCGGCGACGAAAACGCTGTACGTGCCGTTGGAGCCGCCTGAGGCATGCCAGTCGCGCTGTTGCGGGAAGTACTCGGCGTTGTCGTCGGTGTACAGCAGGTAGGCGATCCCGATCTGTTTCTGGTTGTTGGCGCACTTGATCTGGGTCGCCTTGGCTTTCGCTCGGCCCAGGGCCGGGAGCAGCATGCTGGCCAGGATCGCGATGATGGCGATGACCACCAGCAGTTCGATCAGGGTAAAACCGCGGATCCGATGCGTGGCGGAAAATCTCATGGGCGGGTCGGGGGATTAGCGGCGACACTGGCCATCTGAAGCCCGATTGACAAGGCCCGCGAACAGCCCGGGACGGCCAACCTTCAGGCCAGTCCCTTTTGCCGCAGGAAAGGCATCAGTTCCTCGAGTCCGAAGTCCGCCAGAATGTCCCCGTCCCAGTCCATGGTGGGTGCCTTGGTCTGGCCGGACAATTCGACCATCTCCTTGAAGGCGGCAGGGTTTCCGGACACCACCACCTTGCGGTACGGGATCTGACGGGCATCGAGATACTCCATGACCTCCTCACACCAGCCACAGCCGATTTTCACGTAGAGAACCGGGCGGACCGAAACGGCGTCGCTCATGACGTGATCCAGCCAGCGGACCGCGAAACGTGCAAGATTCGGGAGGTGGCGTCCGCAGATTTTCAGGCTCTGTCGATCGAGGGAGTTGCCTCGCCGAGGTGCCATGCGTCGAATCGCAACGGCACGAAGCCGGCCAGGTTGGGACCGGCCGGCTTCCACGGGGAGAGGAATGTGGGACTAGCGCTGAACGCGGCGCTTCAGAGAGCCCAGGCTCAGGGCTCCCAGAACAACGAGCGCGACGGGGCCGGGCTCGGGGATCGAGGAGATCGAGAGGTTGTCATAGAAGGCTCCGGCCGGAAGGACAACCTTGGTCACGCTGGAAAGATCCAGAGTTGCTTCGATAAAGGCACCGACTTTCGTCTGATCCAGTGCCACCTCGCTGAGAAGACGATCGCCGGCGTCGTAGAACCCAATGGTGGCTCCCGAATCGCCGAAGGGATCGTTGTCCAGCGTGAGCGAAAAGCTCCGAACCACCTCAGGCGCGGCGAACTGCACCAGAACGGGCTGGAACAGGGCATTGAGTGCGTTGATCGGGGAGGGAGCGGCGCCGCGTCCAAACGCCGAGGGGTCGCCGACAGTGACAGGTTCCGCCGAACCATCCGCCCGCCACGTTTCGCTCCCGGGAATCATGCTGCCCTCGCTGTCGATTGCGGGCAGGAAAGCTCCCGGCTGAAAGGTGATCCCATCACGGGAAGCCAGGTTGGCGGCGCTTCCCGAGGGGACTGAGTCGAAGTTGAACGTGACGTGAAGTGCCGCGGTGGCGGGCACCACGAAGGCGAGGGTCAGTCCGACCACGCTGGCCCGAACGGTCGATGGAAATAGGCTCATAAGAGGAGTGCCAGGTTCCGATGGTTCCAGTTACTGCGCTCCGCCCAGGACGGCCTGCATGGCACGGAAGAACACGTCGGTGTTGTCCATCACCCCGGTGAACTGGCTGGCGCCTCGTCCCTGGGCCGACACGGGGATGTCGCTGGCGGTGTGCGATGCGACCTGATCCGGGATCTGTCCCGTGATGAAATTCCCCTGGGGGAAGTCCTGATTGGCCGGACCGGCGGGCTGGAGGTTTTGCGGGCTCTGGCGCACGAACGGCTGCTGGGAGTCCTGGAGCGGGTAGGCGTTCGCCGTGTAGTTCTCGAAGCGATCGGCATTGGCAGCGTAGCCAATGATCATTCGGCGATCGATTTCTGTGGTGACCGGGTAGCCGTCGCCGGAGAGCGAGTACTGCGGGAATCCAGCGTTCTCGTAGGTGCCCACGTTGGTGCGGATCGTGAAATGGGCATAGGGATAGCTGAACTTGAAGCC
>CAUJJW010000195.1 GCA_963205105.1 Verrucomicrobiota bacterium
CTGCGAAAATCGCGGAACTGCCGCGCCGCCGGGAACTTCTTCATCGTGTCAGCGGAACGCACGAGGTCGGCGTCGCACAACGCGACGATGTTGTTGTCCCGCGACACGGCGTTGATATCGCCCGCCCCCATGCCACCCACGCCGATGCCGGCGATGTTGAGGCGCTCGCTCGGCGGGGTTTGGCCGCTCCCGGCGATGACATGCCGAGGCACAATCATAATCCCGCCTGCGGCGGCCACCGTGGATTTCAGGAAGTTCCGCCGGCCCATGGTTCGCGAAATTCTGGTCATGATGCGTGCGTGGTTTGGGAGAGGGGACGGCAGGACGTTGCGCTCCCGGCGTTGACAGGGTCAAGCCATCAGGGGGCACGAAGAAGGCGCCTCTCCTTGCGGAGGGGCGCCTTTCATTAAGAAGAAGGATCGGCTGTGGAACCGCCGGCAGTGGTGCTCAGCTGACCACCGACCGATGGAACTCCTGCCAGTCGTCGAGATTGTTGATGTCGACGGCGCCGGGGTTCACGGAGCCGTCGTCGGGCAGACCCACGGCGCTGAGCACGCCCTTACGGACCTCGTCCTTGTGGATGTAGCCTTGGATGGCGACGTTGTTCTTGAAGATGGTGGCCTTGTCCAACTTGACGCCGGGATACGCCCGAACCCAGGCCTCGAACTGGGTGTAGGTCGGCTTCTTTTCCCGGATGAAGGCGCGGGTCTTTTCGGGGTCGATCCCGATGGCGCCCAGGACCATATGGTCGTAACCGGGGCTGATGTCGCCATAGCCGTCAGCCAGTTTCCCGAGCGCGCCCAGAAGCGCTTTTTGCCACAACCGGGGCAGGTGGAGAAGACCCAGGGGACCGGCGACGCCGGAACTGATCAGCGGAACATGCTTCGTGCTCATGGAATGATGTTGTCCTTCAGTAACGTTGGAACGTGCGCAAGCTAAGGTCCGTTCGTGCAAGGTCAACGGTTTTGAGCTCCGACCGCAACGTCTTGGATGCCACTTCGTTCGATTAAAAACTTGCCATCAGAGCCCCGGCCCCTTCCCTTCGTGGGGACAACACACGCCTTCGCCATGGCATTTCCGAGGTTCATCGTCCGGTCGAGTCAGGGAGCACGCAATCAGGGTGGCACCATCGCCGCCTGCCTCGCCGCTTTCCTGGGGTCGACAATCGTCTCTGCGGCCGCCACATCCTTGCCGCCCGGGGCCCAACCCTGCGTCACCAACGCCCTGCCCGCCGGCTTTGGGACACTGCTGCTCGTCGAGAGCACGTCGTTCACCCAAACCAACGACGCCGCTCCCGCCGAGTCATCCACACCTTTGCCCGCCCTCGTCGCGGAAATCACCTCACCTTCGGCGTTTACAGTTTCCAACGCCCTGCTCGCCAACTCACGGGGTTTCTCCCTCGCGCTGCCTTACCAGGGCTCCGGCCTCTCCTCAGGCACCACCAATTTTTCCTCCGAAGCCGCGCTGCTGGCCGCCCTGCCCGCGGGCACTTGGAACACCTCGTTCCAACTCGTCTTCACCAACGGGGATTCGTTTGTCGGCTTTTCCGTCTTCAACCTGTCGTCCAACACCGCGCCCGTTCCGCAAATCGCCAATCTCTCCGCGGCCCAGGCGATCGATGCTGCCGCTCCGTTCACTCTGAATTGGACCCCCTGGATCGGTTCCGGCACCAACGACCGCATCAGCCTTGCCATCGTGGACGCCGCGGGAACGACCGTCGCTTCCGCCGCGACGGACTGCGCCGGCCAGTCGGAGCTCGCGATGGGGGCCACCGGCTTCACTTTGCCGGCCGGTCGCCTCACCCCAGGAGCCACCTACACCGGTTACCTGACGTTCGGCGCCAGCCGCCTCGCCGATACCGATGATGGCGCCCTTTTGCTCCAGCGATCCTTGAATGAGCGCACGACCCGCTTCCCCCTTCGTGCGATTCCAGGCAGCTCTGGTCCTGCCGGCACCTTGTCCCGCCCTGTGGTCACCGCGTCGTCGTTGGTCATGACCCTGAGCGGGCCGCCTGGAACCACCTACGCCGTCCAGGCCAGCCCGGATTTCACCCAATGGACGGAACAGACTCGGGCCACGATTCCCCCTTCGGGCTCAACCGAAGTCACGCTCCCCCTGCCGCCGACCGGCAGTCCTCGTTTCTATCGTGCCGTCGCCGTGGGTGGAGGGACCACGCCCGACACCGGTGCGACCCTCAGCCTGACGCTCAGCGCCACAAACCCCACCCGGCTCCGCATGACCGTCACCGGACTCCCGGGCTCAACCCACACCATCGAGTCCACCACCAATTGGCTGGCCTGGACCGAGGCTGGAACCGTCGCCATTCCTGAGGGCTCCTCCAATGTGGTGTTCACCATCGCGGTTCCCGCTGGTGCGGTGTCGGCCATCTACAGGGCCCGGGCCGGTGAAGTGATTCCGCCACCGCCCACCGGCAAGCGCCCCACCCTGCTCGCCACTGCCGTGGCCACGGGGCTTCAAATCGCGCTTTCCGGCGGCGACCCGAACCGCACATACGCACTCCAACAGGCGAACACTTCCTTCTCCGCTTGGTCCGCGACGACCTTCACCGTGACCACGGACGCGGCAGGAGCGGGCCAAACCACCGTCACGCCGCTGTCCGCCACGAACGGCTTCTTCCGCGTGGAAGCCCGTTAGACTGGAGGGTCGTGGTTCTCGACCAAGGCCGCGGAGACGTTCCCTGGCGTCTCCGCCCTCCCAGTGAACCAGTGAACGCCTCTTGAGCGTGGGTTCGTAACCCACGGAACGAAGGTCACACCGCCTGCCGCAGAAGCTCCGCCTGCCACCGCATCAGGCTTGTCTTCGAAGGATCCCCGGTTTCGGCCAACTCGAGCAACTGGCTCTTACTCGCGACGAACGACGGATCGAGGTTCAACTCGGTTGCCTTGCGATCACGAAATTCGCGGAGCGCAGCCGCTTTACGCCCCACCCACAACGGCATGCGCTTGTGCTCATGGCGAATGCGCTTGGGCCATTGATCCTGAGGCAGTTCCAGAGCGCCCCGGATCGCGTCCGTGAGCCCTTGACGCCGCCGGGGCGAAAGATGGCGCGGCAGGGAGGTCGGGACCGCCCCCCAGCGGGCCGAGGCCTCCGCCAAACCCACCGCGTGATCGTGGTTGAGCACGTGGAACGTCGGGCGATTGGCACGGATGGCCTCCTCTTCCCGCCAGTGCCAGATGGCCCGCAGCACCGCGAGTCCCATCGGGTCCAAGGCGTGACTCCCGCGCAGACGCCACACCAAGTCCGGATCCGGAGCCTCCCACTGGGTCGCATCGGTGACGATCCGTGCGCACAGTTCACGGTGCCATTCCGTACGGCCCAACCGTTCCAATTCCGCCGACAGCTTCTCCTGCAACGGCTTCAGGTAACGGGCATCCGCTTCGGCATACGCCGTCATTCGAGGCGTCAGTGGGCGCTGTCCCCAGTCCGCCTTCTGGGGTCCCTTCTCCAAGTTCAAGCCAAGGAACTGCGACAGGAGGTCGGTCAATCCAAAGCGGGTTTCCCCCACAAACCGCGCCGCGCTCATGGTGTCGAAGATCGCCGCCGGCACGAACCTCCAGGTCCGGTACATCAACCGAAGATCGTAGTCGCCGCCATGCAGGATCAGCGTGTGGCGGGCCATCACCTTGAGAAGTTCACTCAGGTCGAGACCGGCCAAGGGGTCCACCAGGAAGTCCCCTCCCGGATGGCTCAGTTGCAACAGACAAAGCTTCTCGGGATAGGCATGCAAACTGTCCGCCTCGGTATCCAAAGCGATCCAGGAGGCTCGCTCCAGCTCCTGCAACGCGTCGTGCAGGCGTTCCGCCGTATCAATCACGCCGTCGATTTAAGCCACCGCCCCCCCTCCCGACAACTCCGCGTCCAAGGGAAATCCCTGGCGCCAACGTCCCTGCCCACCGCCGACCTTGACGATAACCGCGCGCACCCTCATCAACAGGACTCGTCCTTGCTCCGATGAACCTTAGCGAAAGCTTTCTCCATTCCGCGGCGACCCACGCCGACAAAACCGCGATTTTTCACGGGGAAGCCCTCCTCACCTACGAGCAGCTGCGTCATCAGACGCTGGCCGTCGCCGCCTTGCTCCTCCATACCTACCAGATTCAACCCGGCCAACGCATCGGCCTCTGGCTTCGCAATCGGCCGGAATTCATCCCCGCCCTGCTCGGAGCCCTCCACGCCGGCGCCATCGTCGTTCCCATCAACAACTTCCTCAAACCCGAGGAAATCGCCTACCTCCTGCAGGATGCCGGAATCGACTTGGTGATCTCGGAAGCTGCGCTCGCCGAGGAACGGACCCGCGTGCAGGCCCTCCGCCCGCAACTCCAAACCTGGAGCGTCGACGACCTGCCAACCCTGGAAGCCGCCGCCGAGCCCCTGCCCATCCCCGCCCGCAACGAGGAGGATCTCGCCGTTCTGATCTACACCTCCGGGACCACCGGACATCCCAAGGGAGCCATGCTCACCCACGGCAACCTGCTCCACAACGTCGAGAGCTGCCGCCGCATTCTGGAGGTCCTCGATCACGACCGGTTCGTGCTCATGCTCCCCATGTTCCATAGCTTCATGCTGACGGTCTGCGTCCTCCTGCCCCTCGCCGTCGGCGGCTCCATCGTCCTCATCAAATCCCTGCAACCCGTCAAAGCCATGCTCGGCGAAATCATCGCCCACCAGGGAACCGTCCTCCCCGCCATGGCACAAATCTTCCGCGCCCTGGCCGGACTCCCCCCGGAAATCCAACTCCCCCTCCGCCTCGGAGTCAGCGGCGCTGGACCACTTCCCGCCGAAATCCTCCGTGGCTTTTCCGCCCGCTTTCCCAACATCCCGCTCATCGAAGGGTACGGTCTCAGCGAGGCCAGCCCGGTCGTCTCCGTCAACCCGCTCCGCGGTCCCGCCATCCCCGGCACCGTCGGTCTGCCCATTCCCAACGTCGAAGTCTCCATCCAGGACGAGGAAGGCCGGCCCCTCGACGACTTGGTGGAAGGCGAAATCTGCGTGCGCGGTGGCAACGTCATGCGCGGGTACTGGAATGACCCCAAAAAGACCGCCGAAGCGCTCCGTAATGGCTGGCTGCTCACTGGGGACATCGGCCACCGGCGGCCTGATGGCTATTACGTCATCACCGATCGAAAGAAGGACATGCTGAAGCCCAATGGCCTCAACGTGTACCCTCGCGAGATCGAGGAGGTGATTTACCGTTTCCCCGGCATCAAGGAAGCCGCGGTGGTGGGGGAACTCGATGAGCGCCGTGGTGAACGCGCCGTCGCCTTCGTGACTGCCGATGATCCCGCCACTTTCGACAGCCAGGCACTGCTCGCCTTCCTGAAAGAACGACTCGCGGACTACAAGGTCCCGCGCCGCGCCATTCTCGTTCCTGCCCTTCCACGCAACGCCACCGGCAAGATACTGAAGACCCGACTGCGGGAATGGCTCGCGCAGTCCTGATCCGGTTTGTTCCCGGGCCCTTCTTCGCGGTTGCCCGCAATCCCGGTCGCCGCTTTGATTTCGGGGTCATGCAGCCGCTCTCCCGCCATTCACTCGTCGCTCTCGCCATCGCCTGGTCCCTGAACGCGTCCGCCGCCGATTGGCCCGAATGGAGAGGCCCAGGTCGCAATGATCACTCAACGGACACCGGGCTCTTGAAGTCATGGCCCGCCGAAGGGCCCAAGCGCCTGTGGGTCAACGAAAATGCCGGCCTCGGTTATGCCGGCTTCTCCGTCGTCGGCAACCGCCTCTTCACCATGGGCCTGCGCGACAATCAGGAACTCATCCTCTGCCTCGACGCCGCCACCGGTAAGGAACTCTGGGCCGCCCCCGCCGGCGCCAAATACCCCAACAACTGGGGCGACGGCCCACGAGCCACCCCCACCGTCGACGGCAACCACGTCTACGCCATCGGCGGCCAAGGCACCCTGGTCTGCGCCCAAATCGCCGACGGCAAGGTACTCTGGCAGAAATCACTGACCTCGGATCTCGGCGGCAAACTGCAATCCTGGGGCTACACCGAAAGCGTGCTCATCGTCGACAACCTCGTCGTCTGCACCCCTGGCGGCGATAAGGGCACCCTCGCGGCCCTGAAAAAGGACACCGGCGAACTCGCCTGGCAATCCGGCGAGCTCACCGACAACGCCCAGTATTCATCCCCGATCCTCGCCATGCACCATGGCAAGCCCCAGATCGTGCAACTAGTGATGACCAAGGTCTTCGGCGTCGATCCCGCCAACGGCAAGGTGCTTTGGAAGCAGGACTTCCCCGGACGCGTCGCGGTGATCCCCACCCCCATTTACCACGACGGGCATGTGTACGTGGCCGCCGGCTACGGCGTCGGGTGTATGCTGGTCAAGGTGGGCGCCGACAACTCCGTCTCGGTCGCGTATGAGAACAAGGTGATGAAGAACCATCACGGCGGTGTCATCCGGGTCGGAGATCACCTGTTCGGCCATTCCGAAGGCCCGGGTTGGGTCTGCCAAAACTTCAAGACTGGCGAGGAAGTCTGGGCCAGCAAGAAGCTCGGCAAGGGCGCCATCCACTTCGCCGACGGCATGTTTTATTGCCTCGACGAAGGATCCGGCGACGTCGCCCTCGTGGAGCTCTCGACCAAGGAATGGGTTGAGAAAGGGCGGTTCAAGCTCGATCCCCAGACCAAGCAACGCAGCCCGCAGGGCCGCATCTGGACCCATCCGGTGGTCGTCAACGGTCGCCTCTACCTGCGCGATCAGGAACTGCTCCACTGCTACGACGTGAAGGGCTGATCGCCCTACGGCGTTTCCTCCACCGTCACCAGACCGGCGTCGATGTACTGACCGCCGCCGGTCTGCCGGCAACGGATCGCCAGCACATTGCGGCCCGGCTGCAGGGCCTTCACCAGCTTCAACGCCGCACCCGCAGGCTCATAGTCGCTGGTGTACCCCGAAAGAGTCGCCACAAGCGCGCCGTTGAGAAACACCTCGGCGTCCTCGTCGTGGTGAACCAACAGCCGAAGCGCCTCCGTCTTCACCCCGGCCGGCATTTCGAAGGCGCGTCGGAGCCAGATCTCCGACGTCGACCACACCGTCCCGATCTCCGAACCCGGCGTGCCGCGCGTGCCAAAACCAGCGGTTCCTTCGCTCCAACCGGAATCATCGAAGTCCTTCGCGGACCAAGCCGCAGCCGGCTTCTGGAGCGTGTAGCGCCAGGAGACTTTGGCCTCTCGCGCGGTAGGAACCACCGCGGTCAACTTGGGCGGCTTGGGCATCGGGGCCCAGTTCGCGGCACGGGTCACATCCCGGCTCGCGTACTTTTGCCAGACCGTGCCGTCGTAGAGCATCGGGAGGTACACGCCCCCAACCACCGGACGCGCCTGGAAACCGACCTGCCGGCCTGAACCGGTCTCGTACCAATCGGACATCGGCACCCGCGACCCGGTTTCGTTCAGCCAGCGAAAAACAGGATCCACCAGCGCTTCGAAATCCCCACGATCCCCGGTCAGCGTCGCGGTCCAAACAATCCAGTCGAGCTTGGTGTAGGTCGCCCGGTTGTCGAGCGGCAGGCCGTACCGAGCCTGCGTCTTCCGGTAGAAGGCCATTTCCTTGGTCGCCACGTCCCTTGGAAACAGGTTCAGACCCAGGATTCGGTCCCAGACCAAATTGTACTTCTGGCTCCAAGTTCCCGGCCGATCGAAGGCGAGCCGGAACTTCTCCCCATCGTCGGCTTCCTTCACCCACCGTTCGACGAAGCTCTGAGCCAGCGCCCGATATCGATCCGCCGTCGCGGTGTCGCCCCGCATCCCACACAGTTTGCTGAACGCACCCAGACCGCAGATCGCCTTCACCGACAAATTGACGTTGTGCGCCAGATGCCCAGCGAAGTCGTCGGTACAAAGCTGGTTCTCCGGATCGAACCCTTTGTCGGCCAGGTAGGCGGCCCAACGTTCCAACTGGGGCCAGTAACGACCCGCAAACCCGGCGTTCCCCTCCATCTGCGCCACCGCCGCCATCAGGATCAGCAGGTTGCCGGATTCCTCCACCGGCATCTGGTTTTCTTCAGTGCGCTCTCCGCCGCCGTAGACCTGTCCGTTCGCGTGCGGGTACGTGCCCAGGTCGTGCGGCGCAAACGGGAAACGCCAGCGTTCCGACGCCGCGTAGTCCATGAAGGGCACGAGGAACGACTTCGCCAGGGACGAACCAAAGAGCAGGAACTGCGGCGCCATGGGATAGAAGACGTCCGAGGTCCCGATGCAACCGTTGCTGAAGTTCTCCTTCGAAAAGGAAAGCGCCTGACCGTTCGCGTCGGCGACGAACTTGCTCGCCGCAAAGCACTGACGAAAGGCCAGCGCCGCCAGCTTCGCATACTTCTCCCCGCCATGCCGGACCAGGTCCGCCATCAACTCCCGGTCGAAGGCATCGCATCGCTGCATCAGCGCGGCCCGCTCCGTCGCCGCCGCCTGCAACAGGTCCTTCGCCTCCCAGCCGTTCCGACGCCAGTACGGACGCAGGTTCTTGCCCATGTACTGGATTGCGAACTCGTCGTCGTAGGCCAGCATGAGCCAGCGACTCGTCGGTTCAGCACCGACGCGCACCGAGTCGAAGACCGCCACCAGTCCCGGAGCGTTTCGCGCCGCCACAGGTTTGCCGGCATCGGCCGGAACGTCCGCAAGTCCCCCCTGTTCCCGGAAGAACTCACGCGCTGCTTCGCCCGCGGCGATCCCCACCAAGACACCATTCGAGCGGGCTGCCGCCAGGTAGAGATGCCCCCAATCGATCCGTACGTCGTCGCCTTTGCGACCGAGCACCGCCTGGGCGTCCGTGCCGACCCGAACCGCCTTCAAATCACCGCTGTCCGCTCGTGCCACCACCACCTTCTGATCCGGGGTGTTCACGGCGATTTCGGGAGACGCCTCGAAGTAAAGGCCCACGTCGTGTCGGCGCCCGTCGATGCTCATGGCTTCCCAGGTCAGGTACGTTACCGGCCGCGACAAGAGGTCCAGGTCGTCCGGCAGGGTGGCGTTCTGAAACCGAAGTCCCAGGCGAATCCCCGCCCCTTCGAACTGATACTCGGTCCGGGTGGGTAACACATTGACCGACGTCTGCTCCAATGCGGGCAATCGACGCGGGTCGTTGCCCATGACCCGGTAGGTCACCCCGTCAATCCGCACCAGACCGACCAGGGCGTGGTTCTTCCCTGTCCAATGTCGGGTGGTGTCGTCGGTCAGCCGATCGGTCACCGACCAGATGCTGAAATAAGGATCGCCCGCCACCAGCGGTGTGGCCGGAGGCACCAGGGCATTTCCCACGCTCCGACGCGGCGGTGGCGGGGTGAACACGCGCCGATTCGCTTCCGCGACCGTCGCGATCTTCATCTTCACCCGCTCGCGGTCGTAGGTCATCAGCCCGTTGACCTCGATCTCCACGTCCGTGGTCTGGGTGTAGATCGCGGCCGACAAGCCGGCTTCCCCGGTCAGCGGGTGCAGTTGATCGATCAACTTCACGTAGGCATCCGTCAGCGCATCGTGGGTGGTGAAGCTGCGGTAGCCCCAATTCTTTTCCGCCTGCCAGGTGTGCCCCTTCACCGGCAACCCCAGCCCGCCGTATTCTCCCAGCACTCCCGCCCGTTTCGCATCCAACGGCGGTGCCCCGGGACCCGGATAGACATGGATGTCATGCACGTCCCCCACCTTGCGATCGGTCCAGCCACTCGCCGAGTTCACCAGCCGCGTCGGGTCCCATTCTTTCACCAGCGCCGCAATACGGGCGGTATCCCACTGCCCCCAACCTTCGTTGTAAGGCACCCACATCACGATCGAGGGATGGTTCCCGAGCCCTTCCACCATGGCCCGGAGCTCGCGCTCGAAAATCACTGCCGATTCCGGTGACCGCTGGATGTCGGGGTCCTTTCCGCCGATGTATTTTTCGCCGCTCGGCATGTCCTGCCAGACCAGCAGTCCCAGCACGTCGCACCAATAGTACCAGCGGTCCGGTTCCACCTTCACGTGCTTGCGGGCCATGTTGAAGCCCAGCTCCTTCGTCATCCGGATGTCGTACTGCAGCGCCTCATCCGTCGGTGCCGTGTACAAACCATCCGGCCAGAAGCCCTGGTCCAAAGGGCCGAATTGGAACACCGGCTGGTTGTTCAGAAACAACCGGTTCACCCCCAACGCATCCTTCGCCACCGCAATCTTCCGAAGGCCAAAGTAACTCTCCACCGCGTCCACTTCCCGGTCATCCTCGAACAGCGTGACCCGTAGCCCGTACAGAAAGGGTGTGTCCGGCGTCCAGGGCTTCGCCTCAGGTAGGCTCAGCTTCACCGCCGACCGAAACGGCACGTCCCGGTTCGCACTTCCCCCCGTCACGCTCGATTCACCGCGCACGACGTCCTTACGGCCATCCCGAACCAGGCATTCGATCCGATACCGATGGCCGGTTCCCATCACCAGCGCCGCTATCTCCACCGCCGATCCGTCGAAGTCCGGCGTGATCTTCAGACGGCGCACGTGCGACGCCTCCACCGGCTCCACCCAAACCGTCTGCCAGATACCGGTCGTCGGGGTGTACCAGATTCCCTCCGGCTTCTGCACCTGCTTGCCTCGCGGTTGTGGACCAGCGTCCGACGGGTCCCAAACCGACACCACCAACTCCTGCGCGCCCTCCGGCTTCAGCGCGTCCGTCACATCGATCGAAAAGGCATCGTACCCGCCACGATGTTCACCCACCTCCACCCCGTTCACCCACACCCGCGCTTCCCAATCCACCGCCCCGAAATGGAGCAGCACCCGGCGTCCTTCCCATCGCCGGGGCACCTGGAAGGTCCGCTGGTACCAGAGCCTCTGTTCCGGGCCGACCGACTTCATCACGCCGGACAACGCCGACTCTGCCGGAAACGGCACGAGGATTTCTCCGTCCCAGGCGACAGGGCGCGGTCCCTGGGTGGGGGCCATGGCGTAATTCCATAACCCGTTCAGGTTGAGCCATTCCTTGCGGGCCAATTGGGGCCTCGGGTATTCGGGCAAGACGTTCCTCGGCGACACCTCCTTCGCCCATCGGGTCATGAGCGGCCCCTTGGCTGGCGCCCAAGCAGCAGGGAACGCTTCGTACGCCGCCCCCCAAAGCATCCACAACAGCCACCAGCCCATCCATTGGGTTCGGATTCTCATTGCTGGACCGATTCCGGGACCGCAGCCACACCCTGCCAAGCGTCCTGTGGCCAAGACAACGAGGGAGGTGAATATCATATCAACGCATCCGGATGACTTGATTTGTTGATTGGAACAGGGCAGTGTCGCGCTCGGTTTTCAACCGACGAACACCATGAGTCAGCCCCCTGTCACCCATCCTTTCGAGCAATTGCTCCGCCAACGCATCGTCATCCTCGACGGAGCCATGGGGACCATGGTGCAGCGGTACAAGCTCGATGAAGCCGCCTTTCGAGGCACGCGCTTCGCCGATTGGAAAGGCAAGGACCAGAAGGGCAACAATGAGTTGCTCCTGCTCACCCAACCCCAGGTCATTGAGGAAATCCACCGTCAGTACCTGCAAGCCGGGGCGGACATCATCGAGTCCAACACCTTCTCCGCCACCACCATCGGCCTGCACGACTTCCTCTTCGACCGCCACCCGTCCGGGCGCAAGGACCCAAGGTTCTTCGACGATGTGGTCCAGGATCCCTTCCTCCAGGGCATTGCCCGGGAGATCAACCTCGCCGCAGCGGCCGTCGCCCGAAAAGCCGCCGCCGACGTGGCGCGCGCCACGGGCACGCCTCGTTTCGTAGCGGGCGCACTAGGCCCCATGCCCGTGACGGCCTCGATCTCCCCGGACGTCAATGACCCGGGTTTCCGTTCGGTCACCTTCGATCACCTCCGCCAGTCCTACCGGGAACAGATCGATGCCTTGCTGGAAGGCGGCGTCGACGTGCTGCTGGTGGAGACCATCTTCGACACGCTCAACGCCAAGGCGGCGCTGTTCGCCATCGACGAAGCCTTCCATGCCGGGGGGCGGCGAGTTCCGGTGCTCATTTCCGGCACCATCACCGACCGTTCGGGACGCACGCTGACCGGGCAGACGACCCAGGCCTT